>JASHOF010000138.1 GCA_030041255.1 Acetobacteraceae bacterium | reverse complement strand
GCCGCCACGTCCTCCCTCGGCCACGGCCACAGAAATCTTCACTTTCGACGTATCCAACCCAATAAAAACTTCGCTATTCTGCCGCACGGCTCGTCCTCGCTATGTGGGAGGCTCTGTGCTGGCCTATCCAGCCCAACCCTCGCTCGTCACATACCGCAGCGACGAGCCACCCGCCCGCCTACGAACATACGGTCTAGTGAGCCAGCGCGTCCTTGAGCGGTTCGAGTGACACCGCCGAGGCATAGGCACTCTCCGGGGCGGCTTGCGGAATGAGCCGGTCCGCCGCGAGCAATTGTGCGATGTGGTAAAGCTGGGCCCCGGTTCCGCCCAGGTAGGTCGATCCCAACTGTTCGGATCCCACCGGAAAAATCTGCCCTGCGAAGTCGGCCTTTATCTCCGGGATGGAGACCCCGTAGGCCTTGCTGGCCGCGCTCTCCGCTTGAGCCGGATCGTTGCGGATCAAATCCATGGCACGCATGTTCGCCTTCATCCAGGCTCGAACAACGTCAGGATGGTCGTGCAGAAAGCTTGTCCGCACGACACCAAGATCGCCGGCCAGATAGCCATCCTTCAAGATATCCTTGTCCTCGGCCAGGACTGCACCTCCCTGCTGCAGGAGTTCGCCGAGCACGGGCTCCCAGATATATGCCGCGTCAATGTCACCCCGGCGCCAGGCGGCCAAAATCGCCTGCGGGCTCAGATTCAGAAGCTTTACGCCGCCAGCGATCCCCGCTGTTTGCAGCGTCCCGTGCAGCATGTAGTCGGCGGTGGATCCGAAAGGCGTTGCGACGCTGCGGCCTTTCAGATCCGCCATTCGTTGGATGCGGGCGGACTTTCGCACCACCAGACCTTCGCCGGTGGTGCCGATGTCGTACCACCAGACGGCCTGATACGGCGCCTTCTGCGTGACGGCGATCGTGAATGGAGCATTGCCGATCAGGCCCAAATCGATTGCGCCCGACGCCATGGCGCGATAGACGTCAGCACCGGAGTTGAAATCCTTGTACTCGACCGTGACCCCGTCCACCTCGTCAAACCATCCCTTTTCCTTGACGATACCCTGACTGTTCGCATCACCCGGTTGATAGGCGACGACGATCCGGGCGAGCTTCGGAGCGGCCTCTGCGGCAGGCGAGGCGCAGGTCACCGCGAGCGAGCCCGCTCCCCCCAGCAGAAATGACCTGCGCAGCATCCTGGCATCTCTCATGTATACCTCCCCATTTCCTGGTTCCGTGCCGTACTCCGTTATCCTCGGCCGGCGACCGTCACCGATGACTGTCGCGGCTCACGAAATCCCTCGAACGGATTGTCGCCCGAGATGTCGATCCGAAAGTTGCGTGCGTGGTCGCAACGATCGAGGCGGTAAGCCCCGACGTCGACCGAAAGAGGCCGCTCGAGTGCCAACTGGGCCAGGGCCTCACCGATACCCGGCCCGCGCTGCACCCCGTAACCGGTAAGACCGCAGCCCACCCAGAGCGCGTCCACCCCGGGATAGGGCCCGACATACGGGTGGCTGTCGGGGGTACCGTCCAGAAGGCCTGCCCAGTGGCCCACTGCACCGCGGACGTCGTGGTCCCTGTAGCGGTGGCGGAGTTGCTTCAGAATAAGTCGCTGCTGGGCCGATTTCCTTTCAGCCAATGCCGCATCCGTCAGTCGTACCGCGACGGAGCTTGCCTCGAGAACGGCTTGGGCGGTCTCCTCGCGGGCCTCGTACTCCCCGGACACGTTGGACGCCATGATAGTCCCCGGGTTACGGGGTATGGCGATGAGGCCCTGAATGCCATCGAGCAGGGAAGAGACGCCGGGCCACAGATCTGCGCGGCCCAGGGTGACGACCGTGGTGTGCGCCACGGAGTGCTTCAGGGCAAGATCGAAGCCCGATGCCCTGAGAAGTTGCCTGGTCCAGATTCCCGCCGCCACGATGATCCGATCGCTCTCGATCCGATCGCCGTTGGCCAGTTCGATCCCGCGCGCTACGCCACCGTCGGCGACGATGCGGCGGACCTCACAGCCCTCCCATATCGTCCCCCCGTCATTGCGGAACAAACCGGCGAGCGTCCAGAGCAGGAGAGGAGGATAGACGACACCGTCGCCCTCCGTATGCAAAGCGACGGCGACATCCGAGACGTTGATGCCCGGGAATCGCCTGGCGACCTCACGGGGGGACAATGTGACCGCATCCACACCCACCGTCCGCAGGTGCCTTCCATAATTCTGCACGATTGCGACATCCCGCTCGCCCGCGAGTGTCAGCCGCCCCACCGGATACAGCCGGAAGGCCCCGCCGCTCCGTTCCGAAAGTTCCCGCATCACGTGCATGCTGCGCAGAATCAGTGCCGAGTCGGTTGGATGCCACCTCTGGGTATGAACCGACCCGGTGCCGAGCCCGGTGCCGCCCGAGGCGAGAATATGGCGTTCCAGAACGAGCACCTGCCGGAGGCCGCCCTGGATCAGATGCCAGCCGGCGCTCAGTCCGACGATGCCCCCTCCCACGACGATCGCCTGAACGTTCACCGCGACGCCCGTCCCATATCCTGGGTTCCCATATCTTGGGTTCACGGTACGCCGGATCGTTCTTGCACTGCAATTTCGCTCCCGGGCGCAATCATTGTGCTACTTGACGCCACGTAGCGTAAACTGGCGAAGATCGTACAAACCCGGCCCCGAAGGTCACCTCATGGCTTCGTTTTCCAAACGCCCGGCCCCAGGGCCGGCAAACGCCTGCGAGCCATCACCGCTGGCGCCGAACCTCAGACATCTCTGTGGATTCCATCCCTCGATCTCGAGCGTATGCCGGGCGCTCGGCATCAATCGCCAGCAGTTCAACAAGTACCTCTCAGGGTGCGCAATCCCATCGGTGTTCCTTCTCGGCAAGATTGCCCGGTTCTTCGGAGTGAACACGGAGGAACTCTTCCTGCCCCACGCGGCCTTCCGCCAGAAGTTCGCGGGGCCCGCGCACGACATCTCGTTGCACACGCGTGACAGCGGGGGCGGTCATCGCCGGAAGACCCTGGACGAGTTCATCTCCCTGGCCGGCCTCAATCACGATATCCTGAGGCGCTACGCCGGGTACTATTTCCGTTACTACTACGATTACAGCTCCTCCGGCTGCGTCGTCCGCAGCCTGTTTCGTGTCACGCAGCAAGACAATGTGTTCGTAACCCGGTTCATCGAGCGTGTCCCGCATCGCTCCAACAGCGCGGGAAGACTGACGACCTTCAAATATGAAGGCGTGCTGGTGGCACTCTCCGGGTGCCTTTTCAATGTCGAACTGGAGAAATTGATGCAGAGCTGCATCTGCTACGCCGCCTATCCGTGCATTCCGAGGCCGGAACAGCGCTTTATCGCAGGAATTCAAAGCTCGCTCAGTTCCTCCACCGGCCGTCCCGCCGCGTCACGGGTCGTCCTGGAGCGAATCACGTCCCCACGCAGCCTCCTTCCACTGATGCGTCTTTGTGGGACATTTCCGGTCCAGGCAGGGACGATAGATCCCCAGATCGTCTCGCTCATCAGCAATCACGTCCCGAAGGAGACCGATCTGTTCGCTCCCATTATGTTATGATGCGCGCATCGGTCCGGCCGGGCGCCCCGCCCGCCCGACCGGCGAAAGGTGTTGCGCGCCTTACGCGATCAGCACCCCTTCGCGGCGCAGGAAGGCGAGCAGCGGCAAGAGCGGCAGGCCGAGGATGGTGAAGTGATCGCCGAGGATTTCTTCGCAGAGCAGGATCCCCGGCCCTTCCAGCCGATAGCCGCCGACCGAACTGCCGATCGCTGCCGCGTCGGCTTCCAGCACCGCCTCGAGGAGGGCGTCGGAGAACTGCCGGAAGCGAAGGATGGCCTCGGCTGCATGGGCGAACCGCAGTTTTCCCGCCCGGGCGACCGCAACGGCAGTTGCCAGGCAGTGTTCGCGGCCCCTGAGCGCGCGAAGCTGCTCCCTGGCTTCGTCCCTGCCGGCCGGCTTTTCGAACCAGGTTTTCCCGCAGGCGAGAATCTGGTCGGCTCCGAGCACCATTGCCGCCGGCATCGCGGCGCTGACCAGGGCTGCCTTGCCTTCGGCGAGCGCGCGGGCCGCTTCCGCCGCGGTGCAGCCGTTTTCGCGCGCGGCCCGCCTTGCCGCCGCTTCGTCGAATGCCAGGGCCGGGGCAATGGTAAAGGCAAGCCCTGCCGACCTGAGCAGGCTCGCCCGCGTGGGCGAGGCGCTGGCCAGCACCAGCGGCGGCCATTCAGGCTGGAGGCTCATCCGGTGTTCCCGACTGGCTGGCGCCTGGCGGCTTGCGGCGAGCGTGCCATGCCTCGAGGTGCTGCAAGACCGCGGCCGCCGTTTCCTCGATCGAGCGGCGCGTGACGTCGATCACCGGCCAGGCATGCTTCGTGCAGAGCCGCCTCGCCCATAGCAGTTCGGCGGCGACTGCTTCCCGATCCACATAGTCGCTGCCGCGCTGTGCCGCCGCGCCGGCCGGCTCGCCGACGCCGATCGCGCGCAGGCGGTGGCGACGGATGTCGACCAGGCGGTCAGCCTCGACGGTGAGGCCGATCACAGGACAATGCGGCGTCTCGAGGGCTACCGGCAGGGGCAGGTTCGGCACCAGCGGCACGTTGGCGGCCTTCACACCGCGGTTCGCAAGATAGAAGGAAGTTGGCGTCTTCGAGCTGCGCGAAACCCCGACCAGCACCACGTCGGCCTCGGCAATGCCGGCGATAGCCTGGCCGTCGTCATGCGCGAGCACATAGTGCATGGCGTCGATCCGGCGGAAATAGTCGCTGTCGAGCCGGTATTGCCGGCCAGGGCGGGCGCCTGCCTGCTCGCCCACCTGCTCCGCCAGCATCGCCAGCACCGGGTCGAGGACGTGCAGGACGGGAATGCCGAGCCGCTGGCAGGCCGTTTCCAGCTCCGTGCGCAGAGAGCGCTCGAGGAGGGTCGAGAGCACCGGTCCCGGCTCGGCCTCGATTCCCTCGAGCACGCGGTGAAGTTGGAGCGCGCTCCTGATCAAGCTCCACCGGTGGCAGAGGATCTGCGCATGTTCGAACTGCACGATGGTCGCCCGGGCAATCGCATTCAGCGTCTCGCCCGTCGCATCCGAGACCAGGTGCAGGTTGAGCCGCACGTCAGGCATTCCTGGCCTGCCATAGCGCGCTGCCGGGGCGACTGCCTAGTGTGCCGACTGCAACGCTTGATATCGTAGGCTGCACCATAGCGATCGGCACACACCTCTTTATTTTCAGTGGCCTGCTCGTCCCCTTTCGTTTGCTGCCGACGGCAGCAAACAGCGGGGGCAGGACACCAGGCCGCAAACGGCGAGGCGAAACGCTCAAGCCGGATGCGTGAATCGCGGGGATCCCCCGGCCCTGCCGGCGCCTTCGGCCGGCACTCCGGGGGTAACCGCCGGCGGGTTGCGAGGACGGGACGAATCGCTCTCCTCTTCCGCCCGCCTGTGCATATCCCGCGAAGGGCCAATGCCCTCCTGGTCTTGCCGGGAGGCGGATTTGGGGATGAATGCTCGCCGGGAAAAGGCAATGCGGGGTACCCCGGTTTGCACAGGGCTCCACAGCCATCATCAAAGGAAGAGAAGGACTCATTATTGGAGAGCCGGAAACCGCTGCTGGAGGTACTTGGCGGGAAGGCAATCCGGCCGTCTCCGATCTGGCTGATGCGCCAGGCCGGGCGGTATCTGCCGGAGTATCGCGCGCTGCGCGCGGAAGCGGCGGATTTCCTTTCCTTCTGTCTCAGCCCCGAGCTTGCCATCGAGGCGAGCCTGCAGCCGCTCCGCCGGTTCGGATTCGATGCGGCCATCCTGTTCAGCGACATCCTGTTGCTGCCATGGGCGCTGGGGCATCCGCTTTCCTTCGAGGAGGGGATCGGGCCGGTGCTGCCGCCGCTTCGCGATCGAGCCCTTCTTGCGCGGCTCGACCTGGGCCGTTTGGCGCCGGCGATCGAGCCGGTTTTGCGAGCGATTCGCGGGCTTCGGGCGGCGCTGCCTTCCGGGGTGGCGCTGATCGGGTTCGCCGGCGCGCCGTTCACCCTGGCCTGCTACCTAGTGGACGGACGGGGCGGCGAATTCGCTGCCACCAGGCGGATGGTGCATGAGGAACCGGGGCTGTTCGCCGCGCTGATCGAGTGCCTGACCCGGGCCGTCATCGCGTATCTCCTCGCCCAGGCCGAAGCCGGGGCCGAGGTGCTGATGCTGTTCGACAGTTGGGCGGGACTGCTTTCTCCCCGGCTCTTCCATCGTTTCGTGATCGGCCCGACGGCGGCGATCACGGCCAGCCTGAAGGTACGCTTTCCGGCCGTTCCGGTGATCGGATTTCCGCGGCTGGCGGGGCTGATGGTGGAAGCCTACGGGCAGCTTACGGGCGTCGATTGCATCTCGCTCGATACGGCCGCCGATCTTTCGCTGGCAGAGAGGCTGCTTCCCGCCCCGATCGTGCTGCAAGGCAATCTCGATCCTTTTTCGCTGCTCGCGGGCGGTGCATCCCTGCGCGAGGAGGTCTTCGGCATTGCCGAAGCGGTTCGCGAGCGGCCGCACATCTTCAACCTTGGCCATGGCGTGGTGGCGGCGACACCTGCCGAGCATGTCGCGGAGCTTGTCGGCCTGTGGCGCGGGCTGGCATGAGGGAGGGGATGGAAAGACCGCGCCCGCGGGTGGCAATCGTGCTGTTCAACCTCGGCGGGCCAGACCGGCCGGAGGCGATCGCTCCCTTTCTCCGCAACCTGTTTCGGGACCCGGCGATCCTGAGCGTTCCGTGGCCTCTCCGGCCGTTGCTGGCCCGGCGCATCGTGCGGGCGCGGCTTGGCCCGGCGAACGTTTCATATGCGCATCTCGGCGGATGCTCGCCGCTGCTCGGCTGGACCGAGCGGCAGGCGTCGATGCTGGTGGCCGCGCTTCCGGAGCTTGACGCCCGGGCCTTTGTCGCCATGCGCTACTGGCACCCGTTGACGGCGGAGGTCGTGCGGGCGGTGGCGGAATGGGACCCCGACGAGGTGGTGCTCCTTCCGCTCTATCCGCAGTTCTCGACCACGACCACGGGCAGCTCGCTCAAGGCCTGGCGCGATGCCGCGGTGGCAGAGGGACTTGCGAAAGAGACGCGGAGCATCTGCTGCTGGTACGCCGACCCGGGCTTTGTGGCCTCGCTCGCGGCAATCCTGCGCCAGAGCCTGGCCGAGGCGCGGGCGGCGCTGCCGCCGGCAACGGCGGTCCGGGTGCTGTTCTCGGCGCACGGGCTGCCGGAGCGGATCGTGCGCGCCGGCGACCCATACCGCATGCAGGTCGAGGCGACGATGGGCGCGGTAATGGCAGCGCTGGGGGCCGATGCGCCCGCCGCCCGGCTTTCGTTCCAGTCCCGGGCGACGCCGGAGCGCTGGCTCAAGCCGGCGACCGAGGAGGAGATCCGCCGGGCCGGGGCCGAGCGCACCGCGCTGGTCGTGGTGCCGATAGCCTTCGTTTCCGAGCACTCCGAAACGCTGGTGGAACTCGACATCGACTATCGCAGGCTGGCGGAAGAGGCGGGGGTGCCGGCGTTCTTCCGTGCCCCGACCCCTTGTATCGAGCCGCTTTTCATCACCGCCCTGGCCGGCCTCGTGCGGCAGGCGCGTGGGGGGCCGGCGGGGATTTCGAGCCTCTCGGGCTGCGGCGCCTGCGGCCCGGCGCATCGCCGGTGCCTGATCGAGGCCCGGGCGGCATGAGCATCCCGTTCTTTGCCCCTGCCTTCCTGTGGCTGAAGGCGCTGCATGTCATTGCCGTGATTTCCTGGATGGCGGCCCTTCTCTACCTGCCGCGGCTCTACGTGTATCATTGCCAGTGCGTTCCGGGTTCGCCGGCGAGCGAACGCTTCAAGATCATGGAGGCGCGGCTTCTCGGCCGGATCGCCCTGCCGGCGATGCTGGCCGCCTGGGGGTTCGGGATCCTGCTCGTCCTCACTCCGGGTGCGGTGGACTGGCATGCGGGCTGGTGGCACCTGAAGCTCTTGTCGGTCGTTCTGATGAGCGGCTTTCACGGCCTGCTCTCGCGCTGGCGGAAGGACTTCCTTGCCGACGCCAACCGCCGTCCCGAGCGCTTTTACAGGATCGCCAACGAGGTCCCGGCGGTGCTGATGGTGATCATCGTGGTGATGGTGATCGTCAAGCCGTTTTGATCGCCCGCACGGCCCGTACCCTTGACGCAGCGCCGATCCGCATCCTACATAGCGTGCACGCACCGGTAGCCGCCCGAGCAGCCGGTTTCCCAAAACCTCCGGGATTGCGCCCTTCATCCCCGATGGCAGGCGGCGTTCGGTCGGCTGACCCGTTCTTCCCTTGCCCGTGTTCCTTTTTTCCCGAGGCAATCCGTGCACCTCGCCGAACTCAAGACCAAATCTCCCGCCGACCTGCTGAGCTTTGCCGAATCGCTGCAGATCGAGAACGCCTCCAACCTGCGCAAGCAGGACATGATGTTCGCGATTCTCAAGAACCTGGCCGAGAAGGACCAGGCGATCAGCGGCGAAGGCACGCTCGAAATCCTGGCTGACGGATTCGGCTTCCTGCGCAGCCCGGAGGCCAATTACCTGCCGGGCCCGGACGACATCTACGTAAGCCCGGCGCAGGTCCGCCGCTTCGGCCTCAGGACCGGGGATTCGGTGGAAGGGCAGATCCGCGCGCCCAAGGAGGGGGAGCGCTACTTTGCCCTGCTCAAGGTCAACAGCATCAACTTCGAGCCGCCGGAAGCAGTCCGCCATCGTATCAATTTCGACAATCTGACGCCGCTCTATCCCGACCGGCGGCTGAAGATGGAGCTGGAAAACTTCCAGTCGGTCGCCAAAGGCCCCGGCAAGGACTATACGCCGCGGGTGATCGACCTGATTGCGCCGATCGGCATGGGCCAGCGCGCCCTGATCGTTGCCCCGCCGCGCACCGGCAAGACGGTGATGCTGCAGAACATCGCCACCGCCATTGCCGGCAACCACCCGGAAGTGTTCCTGATCGTCCTTTTGATCGACGAGCGGCCCGAGGAAGTCACCGACATGGCGCGCAGCGTCAGAGGGGAGGTGATCAGCTCGACTTTCGATGAACCGGCGACCCGCCATGTGCAGGTTACCGAGATGGTGCTCGAGAAGGCGAAGCGGCTGGTCGAGCACAAGCGGGATGTCGTGATCCTGCTCGATTCCATCACGCGCCTTGCCCGTGCCTACAACACGGTTGTCCCTTCTTCGGGCAAGGTGCTGACGGGCGGTGTGGATGCCAATGCGCTGCAGCGGCCGAAGCGGTTTTTCGGTGCGGCCCGCAACATTGAGGAGGGAGGCTCGCTCACCATCATTGCGACCGCCCTGGTCGATACCGGCAGCCGGATGGACGAAGTGATCTTCGAGGAGTTCAAGGGAACCGGCAACTCGGAGATCATCCTCGACCGCAAGCTCTCGGACAAGCGGACATTCCCGGCGATCGACATCACCAAGTCGGGCACCCGGAAGGAGGAGTTGCTGGTCGAGAAGGGGACGCTTTCCAAGATGTGGGTGCTGCGTCGAATCCTGAATCCGATGGGCACGGTGGATGCGATGGAGTTCCTGCTCGACAAGCTGAAATACAGCAAGACGAACCAGGATTTCTTCGACGCGATGAACACCTGAGGAAGGGAGCGCATCTCAGGGCGGTGGATTGTTTCGACAGGACTTCCAGCGGCTTGCTGTGATGCGCCGGCGTGAGGCGCGGCTTCTCTTCGGTCGAGGGTGTTTCGACGGCGCGTACTACCTGGCGGGTCTCGGAATCGAATGCGCACTTAAGGCGTGCGTGGCGAAATCGACCCGGCGATTTGAGTTCCCGCCGAGCAGGGCGCGGATCGAACGCATCTATAGCCACAACCTCGACAACCTGCTCAACGAGGCTGGACTCAAACCGCCAAGGTCGGTGGAGACCTGTGGGCGGTCGTCAAAGACTGGCGCGTGGAAGTGCGCTATAGTTTGGGCAAGTCGGAGGTCGAGGTAAAAGACTTCGTCCGAGCAGCCTTTGGCCGCGGGGGCGTTATGCATTGGCTGAGACAATGCTGGTGAGGCCCGACCTCACGCCGGAGATGATCGAGCGAGGTGGGCAACTGATCCGGCAGATCGAGCGCGCTCGCGTGATCGTGAAAGCTGCCTTCTGGTATCTGGATGTCGAGGCTGCAGCGTGGCGCCTGATCCTTGCTTCTCCGGAGGTCCGGACTGTGGGACCGGCCGCGATTTATCGGAAAGTCAGGAAGGCGCTTGGCTTCCTAAGCCTGGATACCAGCGCGAGCATCCCTTTCGATCGCATATCGGTGGTCGACACACATCACCCGATCGTGCAGGCCCTGGCGGGACCCTTCAAAACAAAGGGGGACGACCTCGTCGGCGCGACAATCAGCAACGTCACAGTGGACGGGGTATACCTGAGCGAGGTGTATCTGTACAAGCAGCAGGTCACGCGGGAAGAACGGGACTTCAAAAGCCGCGACCATGTGGCGAGCGCCTAGCCCGGAGAGCCATCGGAGCCGGCCGTTCCGCGTACCTTGGATAGCCCGAAGAGCTTGCCGCCCGGGCTCCTGGTACCCGGAACCACACATTGGGTGACACAGGCTCCCTCATCCGGCGAGGTGTCTCGGGGTGTGGTGAGCGAGTCATGCATGAGCGAAAGTTGGTAATGGTGAGGTTTTGGAGGTTAGCATGCCCGACGGTTCGGCCGGCAGCGACTGCAAGGTGAAGGATCTCTCGCTGGCCGAGTGGGGCCGGCGCGAGATTGCGATCGCCGAGGACGAGATGCCCGGCCTGATGGCGGTGCGCGCCGAGTACGGAGAGGCAAAGCCGCTGGCCGGCGCCCGCATCGCCGGGTGCCTGCACATGACGATCCAGACCGCGGTCCTGATCGAGACCCTGATCGCCCTCGGGGCCGGCGTGCGCTGGTCCTCCTGCAACATCTTTTCGACCCAGGATCATGCGGCGGCGGCGGTGGCGGCGGCGGGTGTTCCGGTGTTCGCCTGGAAGGGGATGTCGGAGGAAGCGTTCTGGTGGGCGATCGAGCGGACGATCGAGGGCCCGGACGGCTGGCGGCCGAACATGATCCTCGATGACGGGGGCGATCTGACCAAGGTGATGCACGAGCGGCATCCGAAGCTGATGAGCGCGGTCAAGGGCCTTTCCGAGGAGACGACGACCGGGGTGCATCGTCTCTACGAGATGGCGGCGAACCACGCGCTGCTGGTGCCGGCGTTCAACGTCAACGACAGCGTGACCAAGTCGAAGTTCGACAATCTCTACGGCTGCCGGGAATCGCTGGTGGACGGCATCCGCCGCGGGACCGACGTGATGATGGCGGGGAAGGTTGCCGTGGTGGCCGGTTTCGGCAACGTGGGCAAGGGGTCGGCGGCGAGCCTCCGGCAGGCCGGCTGCCGGGTGCTGGTGACCGAGATCGACCCGATCTGTGCGCTGCAGGCGGCGATGGAGGGCTACGAGGTGGTGACGATGGAAAACGCCGCGCCGCGCGGGGACATCTTCGTGACGGCGACCGGGAATATCGACGTCATCACGCTCGAGCACATGCGGGCGATGAAGCACCGGGCGATCGTCTGCAATATCGGGCATTTCGATTCCGAGATCCAGATCGGCGCGCTCAGGAACTTCGTGTGGGAGAACGTCAAGCCGCAGGTGGACGAGGTGATTTTCCCGGACGGCAAGCGGCTGCTCATCCTGTCGGAGGGGCGGCTGGTGAATCTCGGCAACGGGACCGGGCATCCGAGCTTCGTGATGAGTGCGAGCTTCAGCAACCAGGTGCTGGCGCAGATCGAACTCTACACGGCGCCGGCCGGGCGCTACGAGCGGCGGGTCTATACGCTGCCCAAGCATCTCGACGAGAAGGTGGCGCACCTGCATCTGGCCAAGGTGGGTGCCGTGCTCACCAGGCTCACGCCCGAGCAGGCGCGCTATATCGGCGTCGAGCGTGCGGGACCCTTCAAGCCCGATCTCTATCGTTACTGAGGCTCTCTTTCAGATCGCGACCCTGACGCCGAGTTCGACGACGCGGTCGGCGGGGATGCGGAAGAATTCCGTCGCCGGCACGGCGTTGCGGGCCATCACGAGGAAGAGCCAGAGGCGCCAGAACGGCATCCGGGGCAGGGTGCCCGCGACCAGGAGGTCGCGGCCGAGGAAGTAACTGACCTGCATCGGGTCGAACGGCACTCCCTTGCCGCGCAGTTCTTCCAGGGCGCGGGGGATGTTCGGGCTTTCCATGAAGCCGTAGCGGAGGCTGACGCGCGAGATTCCGGGTGCCAGCTCCTTGACCTCCGCCCGCTCGGCGGCGGCGACTTCCGGCACGTCGAGCGTGTTCACCGTCACCACCAGCACCTTCTCGTGCAGCACCTTGTTGTGCTTGAGGTTGTGCAGGAGTGCCGAGGGCACGAATTCGGGATTGCCGGTGAGGAACACGGCAATGCCCGGCACGCGGACGATTCGCGAGGCCGGCAGGCGGGCGAGGAACGAGGCCAGGGGCAGGCTGTCCTGCCGCAATCGCGCGAGCAACAGGTCCCGCCCCCGTTTCCAGGTGTTCATGATTGCCATCAAGGCGATGGCGAGGACGATCGGCACCCAGCCGCCCTCCGGCAGCTTCAGCATGTTGGCGGCGAAGAAAGTGGTGTCGACCAGCAGGAAAAAGCCGAATACCAGCGAGGCAGTGAGGCGGCTCCATCCGAACTGGCGATGGAACACCACCATGGCCAGGAAGGCGGTGCAGATGAAGGTGCCGGTGACGGCGATTCCGTAGGCGGCGGCGAGATTGTCGCTGGTGCGAAACGAGAGCACCAGCAGCAGCACGCCGACGGCGAGAGCCGAGTTCACCTGCGGGACGTAGATCTGGCCTTCTTCGGTCTTGCTGGTGTGGCGCACCGTCATGCGGGGCAGGAATCCGAGCTGCACGCACTGGCGTGTCAGCGAGAAGGCGCCCGAGATCAGCGCCTGGCTTGCGATCACCGTGGCGGCGGTTGCCAGCACCACCATCGGCAAGCGCAGGAGATGGGGCACCAGGAGGAAGAACGGATTGGCGAGCGCGTTCGGGTCATGCAGGAGGAGGGCGCCCTGCCCGAAATAGTTCAGCGCCAGGGTGGGCAGCACGAAGCCGATCCAGGTACGGCGGATCGGGCGCGGCCCGAAATGTCCCATGTCCGCGTAGAGCGCCTCGGCCCCGGTGACGGCGAGGACGACGGCGCCGAGCGAGACGAAAGCGATCCAGCCATGCGCGCGGCAGAAGCGGACGCCGTAATGCGGGGAGATGGCCAGCAGAACGGCGGGATGGCGGGCGATTTCGATGGCGCCGAAGGCGCCGATCGAGGCGAACCAGACCACCATCACGGGACCGAACAGGCGGCCGATCCGCCCGGTGCCACGGGACTGGATGGCGAACAGGAGGACGATCACCAGGACGGCGATCGGGAGATCGTAGTGGCGGAGGCTCGGGACGGTGACGTCGAGACCTTCCACCGCCGAGAGCACCGAGATGGCGGGCGTGATCAGGCCATCTCCGAACAGGAGGCAGGCCCCGGCGATGCCGATCAGGGCCAAGGCGGCGCGGGTGCGGGGATGGCGCGAGACGCGCTGCGCGAGGGCCATCAAGGCCAGGATTCCGCCCTCGCCGCGATTGTCGGCGCGCATCACCAGGAGCACGTATTTGATCGTCACGATCAGGATCAGGGCCCAGAAGACGAGCGACAGCACCCCGAGGACGGCGACCGGCCCGCTCCTGCCATCGGTGAACAGGGCCAGGCTCGCGTGCATTGTATAGAGTGGGCTGGTGCCGATATCGCCGTAGACGACGCCGAGGACGGCCACCATGGTGCCCAGCCGCAGCGCCGCTGCCGGCCACGCGGGAGCGGCCAATCGGTTCGTCTCGACGAGGTGTTTCATGGCTGGGCGGAGGGAACCTCCCCGACCGGGACGGCTGAGCCCGGGACTGGGCGGGGAGGGTGTCCGATACCCCTGTTGCACTGCGGCAGGCAAGTCCGGCGGAAGGCGGCCGCCTCAGGGCCGGACGCCGAAGATCGCCGTTCCTACCCGGACCTGGGTTGCGCCGGCGGCGATCGCTGCCTCCAGGTCGGCCGACATGCCCATCGAGAGCAGGGGGAGTCCGTGGCGGTGCGCGCAGGCGGCGAGCCAGGCGAAATGCGGGGCGGGATTTTCGTGCGGCGGAGGAATGCACATCAATCCCTTGAGGGCGGGACCGAACCGCTGGCGGCAGGCCTCGATGAAGGAATCGGCGGCAGCGCGCGCGATGCCGGATTTTTGTGGCTCGCCGGCGACGTTCACCTCGATGAGGAGGGTGGGGGTGTGGCCTTGCTGTTGAATCGCGGTGGCGATCGCGTCGGCAAGCCGCGGGCGATCGAGGGTTTCGATCACGTCGGCGAGCCGGACTGCGAGCCGCGCCTTGTTCGTTTGCAGGGAACCGATCAGGTGCAGCCGGAGGTCCGGCTGTTCGGCGCGCAGGCGGGAGAACTTGGCGGCCATTTCCTGGACCCGGTTCTCGCCGAAACGA
>JASHOF010000137.1 GCA_030041255.1 Acetobacteraceae bacterium | reverse complement strand
GGCCGGAGCAGGGCCTGGTGCCGCGGCAGCGGCGGGAACCGCCGGGGTTGCCGGTGCCGGAGCCGCCGGCGCCGGGGCAAGGCGGATCCCACGCGTCGTCCCCAGATTGCCGGTCGGCGTCAGCGACTGGATGATCTGCTGGGTCGATGGATTGGTTTGCTGCGCCTGCCCGGTCGGGGCCAGGGCAAGCAGCGTGGCCGCTGCAACAGCAGCGGCAAGACCGGTGCGCATGACGTTCCTTTCTCCTCCACGGCGCTGCCGACGATGCCGGCCGCGCCTCGTGCAAATCCACTTCGACCGCCCGCCCATCCTGAAGGGCCATGTCGGGCCGCGCGGGCGCGCTCACGCGAGCGGGGCGCAGTGTAGCACGAACCTTCGGTTGCGGCAGGTCACACCACGCCGGCAAGCCGCCAAATCTGCGTGCGCTCCTCCAGGATGCGGGCGATATCCTTGCCGAGCGATTCCGCCTGCGCATCGTCGATTCCGGGAGCGATCAGCCTGGCCCAGGCCGAAGGCTCGGCTGCCCCCTCGCTGACCAGCCGGTTGAGGACGACGAGTTCCAGCGCCGGCACCACGAGGCCGGAGCCGAGGCGGTGGCTCGCCAATCCGATCGATCGCGCCAGCGTGTCGAACCGGCCGACCCGCCTGGCGGCGGCAGCGTGGAAGCGATCGAGTTCGGGCAATGGGCCGGCAGCCGGCCGGAGCGCCACCATCGCCTGGCCGGATCCGACCATCATCGCCGCTATTTCCGGCGGGGTAGCCAGGCCTTGCTCGCGATCGCCGGGCGCGAGCAGCCCGGCGATCGTCCGCGGTGCCGCCGCCAGCGCCTCCACCATCGGCTCGTAGGATTCGCGGTTCAGCGTTGCCTTGCCCGCGGCAACCTCGATCTCGTAGGCAAAGCGGCCCGGCGGCCTGGTCAACACCAGCGTCAGCCCGGAGAGGCTGCGGTTGCGCTCGTTCTCACCGAGCCGGCGCGCGCCGCGGACATAGACATCATGGCGCAGCGCCGGGCCGCCGCTCACGTCCTTGATCAGTTCGAACAGCAGCGGATCATCGAAGCGCGCCGCTGCCGCCCGTTGCGCCTCGTTCATCGCCAGGTCGGGGAAGTTCTCATAAAGCCGCGCCGACCCGACATAGGAAAGCTTGGCCTCGGCCAGCGCCGTTGCCACGTCGGCGTGAAAGGCGGGCTGCCAGTCCCGGTTCATGAATTCGTGCGCCAGATAGCCGGTCGAGGCGTCACTCAAACGTTCGAGCAACTGCTTGGAAAAAGGGTCCGTCCCGACATACCGCGCGCTCGCTGCAACGAGCGCGCGCACGATCTCCAATCCGGCCGCGGCCTGCCGGTCGCTTCGCCCGGCAAGCTTCCGCCCGGCCTCGCGCACCACGCGCTGCAAGCCGAGTGCGCCCTGCCAGGCCGGCAACGCATTGTAGCTGACATGGACGAGCCCGCCGGCCCGCACCTTCGCCCGGAGCAGCTTCACGATCCCGGCGCGCGTTGCCGCCGAAACCCAGGTCCAGACGCCGTGCAGGCTGACGACATCCGCCTCCGGCACCAGCGCCTGCGGGGGCGAATCGGCCAGGGCTGCCAGGTCCGCCTCGAGGAAGGTTACGTTCCGCAGTCCGGCCTCTGCGGCGAAGGCGCGGCTCTCTGCGATATGCTCGGGATTGAAGTCGATGGCGGTGACCCGCCAGGAGGGGTTGCTGGCGGCGAGCAGCGATGCCGAGAATCCGAGCCCCGACCCGAGTTCGAGATAGGAAAGTCCCTCGGGCTGCTCGATCACCTCGCTCGCAACGCCGTTGATCAGCGCCGTCAGCGCCAGATGGGCGGGTGACTGCTCCGGATGGAAGCCGAGAAGATAGGCAACATCGGTGACGTAGCCGCCACCCCAATCGGTCATTCGCCCGCCCCTGCTCTCTCCACCACTTCCGCCTCGAACAGGGGCTCCGCTGCCGGGCCGCTGTGGCGGGCACCGGCCGGAGACGGTCCGGTTGCCGGGAACCAAGTGTTCCAGCCGAGGCGGGGCGGCGGCACTGCCCCGGCATCGAGCCGGAGCAGCGGCACCTCCTCGCGTGCCAGGACCAGGTTGACCGCAAAACCGGTTTCGAAGCCGAGAAAGGCGCGGATCAGGGATACGAACCGCCTGAGCGCCGGACCACCCGGCAGCAGCGCCTCGAACGTTGCCCGGTCCAGCGGTCCGATCCTGAGTACGACCCGCGCCTCCGGCACCCAGGCCCGGACACCGATCGCGGCGTCCCGGCCGAGCCGGTTCCAGCCGCCTGCTCCCGGGCTCCCGGCGAGCCGCGTCCGTTCAGGGGCGGGCAGGGAAAGCCAGCCGCCGGCGAACTGGACCACCTCGACCGGCCGGCCAAGCCAGTCCGACGCCAGCGCAGAGAGCCGCTCGGCGGAGCGGATGCGCTCGGCGAAGAGGCCGCTGTAATGCATCAGCGGCGCCGCGCCGGCCACCAGCCGTGCGGCGAGCCGGGCAATGAAGTAGCCGGTGAAGGAGAGCAGAGCTGCCGAGACGGGGCCGGCATCGGTCGCTCCGGCCAGCCGCTCCCGCTCCGCCGCCAGATGCAGCCGGTACTTGCCGCCGGCCGCGGCGAAGGCGGCGATCATGGGGGTGGCGAGAAGATCGAGGAAATCCTGAAGCGCGGTGGAACGGCCGCGCAGAGTCTCGCTGAGCACCTCGGTATAAAGGCGCGGCAGCACGCCCATCGGCCCGGCGAGCCCCATGTGCGCCACCGTCAGTCGCGCCGGTTCTCCCTGTGCGGGCGGCTGGAAGGCCATCACCTCGGCCGGCGGGTAAGCGAGCCCCGGCAGGGTGCGGAAGCGGATTGCCGCCGGATCCGCGGTCTCCAGGGCTTCCAGGACCAGCCGCACCGCGGCATCGAAGCGGAATCGCCGCGGCTCCGCGGCCAGCCGCTCGAGAGGGGTGGCAGCGCTCACAACAACACGCGCCCGCCCGCCCGCGCCGGCCAGGCGGCGGCGGCACCCGGCCGCCCGCGCAGGACAGCGCGCGTCCTGACGAAGGAATTGACCGAAGAATGCAGCGCCAGGAACCGCTCCAGCACGCTCGCCATCAGGTAGAGCCCGGCCGCCTGCCACGAGCGCGGATCGAACTCGAGCGTCACGTCGAGCCCGCGGCAGAAGGCACCCAGCCGGCCCCCCGGCAGCCGCGCCACGCCGGCGGCGGCGCTGACACCAACCAAGCCCTCGATGGCGGCATGCGTCTCGGCGGAATCACGGAGATCATAGAGCCGCAGCACCTCTTTCAGCGCCGCCGCCCCTGCCTCGCCGCCGACCACCGAGAGATGGCCGAGCGAGAGGTGCGAGACCAGCCGCCAGAAGCCGCGCTCGCGCAAGGGCGGGCGCAGCGTCGGCGTCGGTGCCGTCAGGCAGCTCACGGAGGTCAGCGCCGCCGCACCCGTGACCAGCGAGAGCCGCGGGTGACCGCCACCGAAGGGCAGGTCGGCGGGCAGGTCGCGGTTGAGGCAGAGCGCATCGACCGACAGCACGGCATCGGCCGGGCGGCTTGCCGCGGCGGCGGCTTCGAATGGTTCGAGGAAGAGTTCGCTGCCGCCCGCGGCAGGCGGGCCGGCGCGCCGGACGACGTGGTAGAATCCTGCCGGCTCCTCGTCCTCCCTCCCGGCCGGGCTCAGGCGGTAGAAGGGAAACCAGGGCCGGGAGGAGCCGTCGGCACGGGTCTCCCGCACGCGCTCCACCGAATAGATTTCGAGAGCCGATTGCCGTCTCGCATCCGCAACCACCCGGTACTCGGTGTCGGTCTCGGTGAGCGGCACCGGTTCGCAGCGTTGCGCAAACAGGTTGACGATCGGGCTCGCGCCGAGCGCGAGCGACTCCGACCCCACCGCGCGCTCGAGTTCCGGCGCGGCGCGGCGAAGATAGACGAAGATGTCGAGCCGCCGGCCGGCCGCAACGAGAGTCTTGGCGTCGATCCCGGTGATGTCGATGAACAGGAACTTCTCCGGAAAGGCGAAGAACTCCGAAAGCAGCCGAAACCCCGAAAAGCTGCGCGCCGGCCAGGGAAGCAGGGCTTCTTCCGGCCCGAAGCCGACCGCGGCAACAGAGCTGGCAGGCACGATGACCGGGTTGGAATCGGCGGGCCCGTCTGCAAAGGCAACCGAGAGCGTCTGCCCGAGCAGCAGCTCATAGAGCGGCAGCGCGACCTGCGGCCCGCCGCGCAGGAAGAAGCGCAGCCGGTCGACGCCGAGAGCGGAAAAGGTCGCCTCCGGGGTGGCGCAGGCGAGCGTGATTCTGAGGACCGCCGCCGCCCGCTCGGCCATCGGGTTTGCCGGCGCCGCCAGCGGCAGCCCGGACAACCTGACATTCTCGACCATCACGGGCCAGAGGACGAGCGGATAGACGGTGCGATAGCGGCAGCTCTCGCCGCGCACCGGCTCGGTATCCAGCGCGAAGCCGGGCGCGATGGTGAGCGGCTGGGTCAGCTCCGGCTGGCAGGAGAACTCGGCCACCGCGACCGACGGGATCGGGGCGAGATAGTGCGGATAAAGAACGGAAAGCAAGGCATCGGTCAGCTCGGGGAACTCGTCGTCCAGGCGATGGTGCACGCGGGCGGAAAGGAAGGCGACGCCTTCCAGGAGGCGCGCCACGTGCGGGTCGTCGACCGCATCGGCGGCAAGCCTGAGCCGGCCGGCGATCTTCGGGTGGCGCAGCGAGAACTCGCGCGCCAGCTCGCGGATCGCGTTCAGCTCGCGATTGTAATAGGGGAGCAGGGCATCAGACATCGCTCCGCTCTTTCACCGATACCTCGAGCGAGGTGGTCTCGACCTCGGTGTCGAAGGCGACCGGCTCCGGCGCCGGTTCCGCGTGCAGCAGCGCCTGGATGCGCAACCTGAGCGTCGCCTCCAGGCTGTCCTTGGGCGTCATCAGCGTCACCTGAACCTCGGCGAACCGGGGCTCGAAGCGGCGGATCGTCTCTTCGATCTCCCGCCGCAGGCGGTCGCGCTGGCGCGGATCGACGAAGGTGCCGGCGGTGCAGTCGGGGATGCCGAAGGAAAGCGGCGAAACGCGAAGCTCTGAAAGGCGGCCGGGCAGCGAGCGGAATCGCCGGCGTGCGTTGAGCAGGGCTTCGAGATCGCGGCGCACCGCGCGCCGGAGCACGGCCATTGCCTCGGCGGCGGAAAGCGGCGGATCGGCTGCCTGGTCCGGCGCCGTATCGATCAGCCGTTCGAGCAACGGGAGCTGCGCGCGCGGCGAAGCCGAGCGCCCGGCATCGGCCCGGCCAAACGCTCCCCGCCCGCTCTCGGCTCCGCCCCTTCCGCTCATCAGTCGCCGGCTTCGTCGAACTCGAGCGCGGCCAGTTCCATCATGCCGCGCGCTTCCTCGCCGACGAGAAAGGTGCGTTGGCCGATGCCGCGCACCAGCCCCGGAGCAAGCTCGTGCCAGTCGCTGGCCCTGCCCAGCCGCTGCTCGGGCGTGGCATCGCCACCCGTGTCCGCATAAAGAACCGGCAGATAGACCTCACCGTCCGGCCCTTCCCGCACATCCATGCTGGCGCGCCGGAGGTAGAGATCCCGCGGCCGCTTCGGTGCATGGAAGGTCACGCTGCGCACCCGTTCGGTCGGGATCCAGAAATACTTGCCGGTCGAGGTCAGCACCTCGAAGGTGCCGGCGAGCACATCGTCGGCGTCGCGGAAATCGTCGAACCGGTTCTCCCCTGCATGTCCTGCCGTTGCTGGCCGCCCGCTCTCCAGCGCCGCCGCCTCGCGTGCGGCCCCCGCCACGTCGCCGGCGCGAAGGGCGACCAGCGCGGCAAGGCTCGCCCGCTGCGTCGGTGTCGGCTCGCCCAGGAACTCCGGCACCCGCCCGTCCCGATAGAGCTGCCGCCGGGCTGTTTCGGCGCGCAGGAGCTGGCGAAATTCGGCCAGCACCGTGGCGGCCCCGGGATCGACACTGTTCGCCGTATCTAGGATCACGTCGGCGCGCTCGATGTTGCCTGCGAACAGCAGCAATTCGGCCAGCAGCACGCGGGCGGCAAGGTCTGCCGGCTGCGCCCTGACCGCGGCCGCCGCCGCCGCCACGGCATCGTCGAGCCGGCCCTGGCGGAACAGAGATCCGGCCGTCGTCTGCACATCGGACATCGCCCTCTCCTCACTCCCCTTGCTGCCAGCCACTCCCTCAGCGTGCTCCCGGGGCAATCAGGTCCGTCACCAGCCGGAATGTCGCCGAGACATCATCAAGCTGGAACTGAGGTTGCAGATGAATGGTGCATCCGAACACCCCCGGTCGGCCCGGCCGTTCCCGCACCATCACACGGCCGCCGGCCAGCGGATAGCGGGCCCTGGTCTCGAGGCCGGCGGAGCTGCTGCGATTGATATAGCTGGAGAGCCAAGCCTGCAGCGCCCGCTCGATCTCCTCGGCGGTGCGGATCGAACCGACCATGTTGCGTCCGAGCATCTTCACGTAATGGGCAAAGCGCGAGACCGAGAGCATGGCGTTGACCTGCGCGGAAAGCTGCGCATTGGCGTTCGCCGCGCTGGCCGTGGCGCCGGTGTAGCGGCCCGGAGTCTGCAAGCTGCGCACGGCGCCGAACACGGCTTCCTGGCCGTGCGGGATGGCGGTGAGCGGCATCAGCCCGGCGTCCACCAACACCCGTTCCTGGCGATCGGCGAACACGAGATCGAGCGGCGCCGGCACGACGACACCGGGCGGATCGGTGCGGAACGGCTCGACCGGCAGCTCATCGACCAGTCCGCCCACCGCCTGATCCGGCTCGGCGCCCCGCACGTCCGACGGCCAGCCGAAGGTCATGAACGACCGTACGGCAGCCGCGGCAAACGCGTACCCGGCCGACATCCAGACCCGATCCTTCTCACCCGGAGCATATTCGGCATAGCGGAAGCCGTCACTCCGCGCCGGGTCGTCGCGCCAGGGGGGGCGTGCGAGGAGACGGGGCAAGGTGACCGCAATGAAGCGCATGTCATCGGCCTGGCCGAGGCCGCGCCAGCGCGCGTGCTCGGCATCCCCGAACGGGGCGGCCGGATCGGCGACGCCGGCGAGTTCGCCGAAATAATCGACGCCGAACAGGGCGGGAGAGGCCGAGATCACGGTGGGTGCGAAGGCGGCTGCGGCAACGCCGGCAAACTGGCCGAGTGCGCTCACGTCGTCGGTCGGATGGCCGGGGCCTGGCCGGTGGCGCACTTCCTGATCGAGAACGAGAAGTCCATAGGGCTCGCCACCGGGCGATCCGAACTCCTCCTCGTAGATCTTGCGGAACAGGTGGCTCTGGTCGAATTCGGCCGCGCGTTCGAGATCCCGGCAGATCTCGTTCCAGGTGGTCGCCAGAACCTTGACCTTGGCACGAGAGGCAGGATCGATGCCGCCGATCAGCCATGCCAGGCCGCGCCAGCGCCCTTCCAGCGCCTGCAGCCGCGGGTGGTGCAGCACGGCATCGAGGGTGGTGCCGATCAACTGGTCGATCGCGGCAATGTCGCGATCGAGCGCGCCGCGCAACTGGTCGGGCCTGGCAGCGAGACGCGCCGCCTCTGTCGGGCCGAACCAAGCCGAGAGCCGCCGTTCGTCGCGGGCAATGAAATCGGCCAGCCGCTCTGCCGCCATTCCCGAATTGGCGCCAAAGAAACGGCCGGCCAGTACAGCTTCCCGGAGCGGCTGCTCCGAGGCGCGCTGTTGGCCGGCTTCATCGGCCATGGCCGGCACTCCCATCCGCCAAATGCCCGGGCACGCAGCAGGTCGGTGCCGGCAACCCCCCGTTTCCGCAGTCCGGGCCGTTCATTCCGCCGCGGCGCGTCTCAGGCGACGAAGGGTTGAACCGCGGCCGCCACGCGCACGCACACCTTACCATCCGTCGCTGTCGCATGAACCGCCCGGGCCGGCACACTCGCTTTTCGTACTCAGCGGCTGCTCTGTTTCCGACATCGGCTGCGGACCGCAGCCGATGTCGGGAGTGGAAGGTCAGGCCTTTTGCGGGATCCGCGCGACCATCCTGAGGCTGGTGGTCAACTCCTCCATTTGCAGCCACGGGCGGAGATACGCCACCGCATTGTACGAGCCTGGCTTGCCGGGAATCTCCTTCACCTCGACCTTGGCTTCCCTGAGCGGGTAGCGCGCCTTGGTTTCCTGGCCGGCGTTCTCGTTGGAGTTGACGTAGTTCTTGATCCAGCGATTGAGCCATTTTTCGCAGTCGGACGCTTCCATGAAGCTGCCGATCTTGTCGCGCGCCAGCACCTTGAGATAGTGCGCGAAGCGGCTCGACGCCATGATGTAGGGCAGGCGTGCCGAGATCGCCGCGTTGGCGGTTGCTTCCGGGCGGTCGTACTTCTTCGGCTTCTGGGTGCTCTGGGCACCGAAGAACACCGCATAGTCGGTGTTCTTGTAGTGGCAGAGCGGCAGGAATCCCTGGTTCGAAAGCTCGAACTCGCGGCGGTCGGTGATGCCGATCTCGGTCGGGCACTGCGAGTCGAGATCCCCGTCGTCGGAGGTGAAGACGTGGGTCGGCAGGTTCTCCACCTTGCCGCCGCCCTCGGCGCCGCGGATCGCGACACAGAATCCGTACTTGGCAAAGGCATCCGTCAGCCGGGTGCCCATCACATACGCCGCATTCATCCAGCAATATTGCTGATGGTCGAGCGGGCGGGCGGCGCCTGCGGCGTCGTACGGCGCCTCTTCGTAATTGAATTCCTCGATCGGCTTGGTTGCCGATCCGTAAGGAAGCCGTGCGATCACCCGCGGCATGACCAGGTTGACGAACCGCGAATCCTCGGAATCGCGATAGCTTCGCCACTTCGCGTATTCCTGGGTGTCGAAGATCTTGGCGAGATCGCGGGGCTTGGAGAGATCGGTCCAGTCCTTGAAGCCGAACATCCCCGCCCCGGCCGCCGAGATGAAGGGCGCGAAGGCGGCGGCGGCGACGTTGGAGACCAGCCGCAGCGTCTCGACATCGTCGGGGTGCTGGGTCCATTCATAGTCGCCGATCAGGGAGCCGTACGGCTCGCCGCCGGGCGTGCCGAACTCGTTCTCGTAGATCTTCTTGAAGAGCTGGCTCTGGTCGAATTCCACCGCCCGCGTGAGATCGCGCGTGAGCTCGCGCTTGGGCAGGTTCATGACCTTGATCTTGAGGCTGGTCCCGGTCTCGCTGTTCATCACCAGGTGATTGAGCCCGCGCCAGGTTCCCTCGAGCTGAAGGAACTTCGGGTGATGGATGACCTCGTTGAGCTGCGCCGAAAGCTTGTTGTCGATGGCGGCGATCGCCCGGTCGAAGGTGCGGGTGAGATTGCGATCGAAGATGACAGTCCCGGTGAGCGCCTGCTCGACCAGCGTCTTGACCAGTTCCTGCGCGCGGTCGGGCTCGGTCTGCTTGGTGGCGGCAACCACCTGGTCGAGAATGCTGGCGGCTTCCGTCGTGGTGGCTGCCGCGGCGGCCGGAGCCGTTTCTGTGCCGGACATCGCTTAGCTCCCCTCTTTGCCAAGCCCGAGCTGGCCGGAAAGGGTCTTCAGCTCGGCTTCGTTCTTCAGCACCTGCTCGAGCAGGCCCTCGAGTTCTTCGGAGCGATCGACCTTGCTCATCAGGTCGCGCAGCTTGTTGCGGGTTTCCATCAGCGCCTTCAGGGCCGGGATCTGTTCGGCGACGCGCGCCGGCTCGAAATCCTCGAGCGCGTTGAACTTGAGATCGACCGCCATCTGCCCGCCGGCGTCGTCGAGCTTGTTGTCGACACGCATCTTGAGGCCGGGCGTCATCCGGGCCATCACATCGTTGAAGTTGTCACGGTCGATCTGCACGAACTTGCGGTCGGCGAGCGGCCGCAAGGGCTGCGTGGGATCGCCCGAAAAATCGCCGAGCACGCCGACGACGAACGGCAGCTCCCGCTCGATCATCGCCCCCTCGGTCTCGACCTCGTAGGTGATGTGCACCCGCGGCTTGCGCACGCGGGCCAGTTTGTCGTGAATGCTGGCGCTCATTTCCAAGGCCTCCTGGACCGCCGTGCGGCACTCGGCGTGCGCGCCGTCGGCAAACTGCTACGGCTGCGCTGGCGTTGCCGCCCCCCGCAGCATACCGGCCGGGTCCAACCGGGGTCAATCCATCGCAACGAACCTTCCACTTCTTTGGTTCACTTCTTTGGTTCAGGTGGCGGCGGCTTGATGCCGAGAGAGCTCAGGATGGCGGTCCGGGTGTTGTTGTCGGGCACCAGCTCGGACAGCAGCTCGGGCCACGGTAGCCTGCCCCGCCGCGCCGCCTCTTCGAGCGTATAGGCCAATGGAGAGTGCGGTTCGGTGCGGCGGAAGAACGCGGCGATCCGATCCAGCTCGGCCAACATTCCCTCGCGCGTCTCGACCGGCGCGGCTGGCGCCGCCGCGGGGGCTCCTCCGCCAGCGGCAGCCTCCGCGCCCTCCGCCGCCGCTTCGGCTGCCGCCGTCTCCGGCGGGGCATAGCGGGTGACCACGGTGGCGACCTGATCGAGGATCTCCCGCACCCGCCCGGTCGGAGGCCCGTCCACGCCGGCCGCCGCGTCGAACACATCGGAGAGACCGCGCCAACCTTCGAGCGCGCCGCGGCAAGCCTCACGCAGTGCTGCGAAGTGCGCCGGTCCCGCCGCCCGCACGTCCTGCTCCAGCTCCTCGAGCGGAATCACGCCGGCGTCGATCCTGGCCTGGCGGCGGGCGGCGTCGCCGATCCCCTGTACCTCCGCCGCCTGCTCATATTGCCAATACGGCAGCGGCGTGCCGTCCCGGCGGCGACACAGCATGAGCTTCCGCAAGGGCTGTATCAGTGTGCCGTCTCCGCCCTCGCCATTGAGCCCGGTCACCGGGGCGACGCGGGTCGCAATTCCCTCTTCATCGGCCGCCGGATAGAGCCCGTCTGCCCAGTAGCGCTGGACCAGTCCGCTCATCAGGGCAGCGCCGGCCGCCAGCCCGGCCAGGCCTTCAATCCGCAACAGCGATTCCGTCAGCCAGGCCGCGATCTCGAGATCCTTCGAACGCTCTGCCAGCGCTTTCGAGGCCAGCTCGCGAATGCTGCGCCATTGGACCGGCGGCGCACCTTCCGCGGCCGGATCGGATTCCGCCGCGCGCTCCGCGGCGCGCGCTTCCGCCCGCGCATCGCGCAGCCGGTAGTAGGTGGACTGCGGCGAGAAATCCTGCCGCAGATCCGCCCCCGCCGGTACCTCCCCGGCAATCGGGGCAAGCAGGGCCTCGAGATCGAAGCCTTCCGGAAACTTAACCATCCCGACTTCCTCTTCCTGCTCGCAGGCGCTAGTGTGCCTGCCGTGATACCGGTTGCCCGCGGACGAACCTCTCGGGGGGGCATACTAGTACCGACTTTTGTCGTTGTGTGATTCACCCTCACCCTCACCCTACCCCTCTCCCAGAGGGAGAGGGAAAAGATGGCGATCGGACGCGGGGGATATGTGTCACTCAAGTTTGATTCGGGGTACCAGTGTGCCGACTCCAACGCCTGATACCGTAGGATGCACTCTAGTGGTCGGCATACACCTCTTTATTTTCAGTGTCCTGCCGTGATACCGGTTGCCCGCGGACGAACCTCTCGGGGGGCATACGAGCATTCTGAAATCCGCGCCCTGTTTGCCACCACCGTTTGCTGCGAAGGACACCGAAACATTGAGGGCGGGCTACTCTCTACGTCCATGTGACACCGAGCTTAACCCTTAGCACGTGCGCGTGAGGCACTGGAGCGGCGGATTGCGCTGCTCCCGGGTTGGTCGCAAAAGAGCAGCTCTTGCGGGGTCCGCGCCCCGGCATCGGGGCCGCTCGCAGGAGGAGACGGATGGCTGCAATCGATCTGAAATCTCTCGTCGGCCGCCTTAACGAACATTGCCGGCGGGCGCTCGAAGCGGCCGCTGGGCTGACGCTCTCGCGCAGTCATTACAACGTCGAGATCGAGCACTGGCTGCTCAAGCTCACCGACGGCAATGACACCGACATTCCCATCATCCTGCGCCATTACGAGGCCGATGTCGGGCGCCTGATCACCGATCTCAATCGCGGGCTCGACCGGCTGAAAACCGGGAACGCCCGGGCCCCCGGCCTGTCGCCTGATATCGTGGAACTCGCCAAGCAGGCCTGGCTCCTCGCCTCGCTCGAACAGGGCTTCCCGCGGATCCGCTCCGGCCACCTGCTGTGGGCGCTGCTTGCCGACGAGACACTGGCCCAGCGCGGCCGTGCTGCCTCCAGCCAGTTGCTGAAAATTTCCCCTGATCTTCTCAAGCGGGACTTCCAGGCCGTCACCGCCGGCTCGAGCGAGGCGGCGGCTCCCCCCGCCGCGGACGGCGAGGCAGTGCCTGCGGAGGCAGGCATGGCGCGGCCGGCCGGTTCGGCGGCACTCGATCAGTTCACGATCGATCTTACGGCGCGGGCGAAGTCGGGGAAGATCGACCCGATCCTCGGCCGCGACACCGAGATCCGTCAGCTCGTCGATATTCTGACCCGGCGGCGGCAGAACAACCCGATCCTGACCGGCGAGGCCGGGGTCGGCAAGACCGCCGTCGTCGAAGGCTTTGCGGCCCGCATCGTCGAAGGCGACGTGCCGCCCGCTCTCAAGGACGTCGTCGTCCGCACGCTCGATCTCGGCCTTCTGCAGGCCGGGGCCGGCGTTAAAGGAGAGTTCGAAAATCGTTTAAAAAACGTTATTGAAGAAACCAAGGCCAGCCCGAAGCCGATCATTCTCTTCATCGACGAAGCCCACACCATGATCGGTGCCGGCGGCCAGGCCGGCCAGAACGACGCCGCCAACCTGCTCAAGCCGGCACTCGCCCGCGGCGAACTCCGCACCATCGCCGCCACCACCTGGGCCGAGTACAAGAAGTATTTCGAAAAGGACGCGGCTCTTTCCCGCCGCTTCCAGGTGGTCAAGGTCGAGGAGCCGGGTGAGGGCGTGGCAACCGCCATGATCCGCGGCCTCGTCTCGACCCTCGAGGCACACCACAAGGTGCGCATCCTCGACGAGGCGGTCAACGAAGCCGTCCGTCTCTCGGCCCGCTTCATTCCGAGCCGCCAGCTTCCCGACAAGGCGGTTTCGCTGCTGGATACCGCCTGCGCGCGCGTCGCGATGAGCCAGGCCGCGATTCCGGCGCCGATCGAGGATCGGCGGAGGCGCATCTCCCTGATCGATACCGAACTCGGCATCCTCGAGCGTGAGGCGGCCGCCGGCGCCGACAACGAAGCGCGCCAGAAGGAGCTTCGCGAGGAACGGACAACGGCCGAGACGGAACTGAAAGCCCTCGAGACGCGCTGGGAGGAAGAGAAGAAACTCGCCGCTGCCATCGCCGCGACCCGCACCGCGATCGAAGATCCAGCCAATACCGAAGACAAGGATGCGCTGCGCAAGAAGCTGGCCGAGGACAACGCGGCGCTGAAAGCACTGCAAGGCGAACAGCCGCTGATCTTCCCCGTCGTCGATGGCCAGGCGATCGCCGAGATCGTCGAGGGATGGACCGGCATTCCCGCCGGACGCATGCAGTCCGACGAGATCCGGACCGTGCTCAACCTCGCCGAAGCAATGGGCAAGCGCATTGTCGGCCAGCCGCACGCGCTCGAAGCGGTGGCGCAGGCCATCCGCACCTCGCGCGCCAAGCTCACCGATCCGAGAAAGCCGATCGGCGTCTTCCTGATGGTCGGCACCTCCGGCGTCGGCAAGACCGAAACCGCGCTGGCGCTGGCCGAACTTCTGTACGGCGGCGAGCAGAACGTCACCACCATCAACATGAGCGAGTTCAAGGAGGAGCACAAAGTCAGCCTCCTGATGGGCAGCCCGCCCGGCTATGTCGGCTATGGCGAGGGCGGCATCCTCACCGAGGCGGTGCGCCGGCGTCCCTATTCCGTGATCCTGCTCGACGAGATGGAGAAGGCGCATCCGGGCGTGCAGGACATCTTCTTCCAGGTGTTCGACAAGGGCATGATGAAAGACGGCGAGGGGCGCGACATCGACTTCAAGAACGCCGTCATCATCATGACCTCGAACGCCGGCACCGACCTGATCACCAAGCTGTTTGCCGACCCCGAGACCGCCCCCGACGCGGCCGGGCTCGCGGAGGCGCTACGCCCGGAACTGATGAAGATTTTCCGGCCCGCCTTCCTCGGCCGGGTGACACTGGTGCCCTACTTCCCGCTCTCCGAGGACATCATCAAGAAAATCACTGCGCTGCAACTCGAGCGCATTCGCCGCAGGGTGCAGGATTCCTACCGCGCCGAGTTCACCTACGAGCCGGCGCTGGTTGAAACCATCGCCGCGCGCTGCACGGAAAGCTCCTCCGGCGCGCGCAATGTCGAGAACATCCTTTCGCGCACCCTGCTGCCGGAGTTGTCGGCGGAAGTGCTGGCGCGATTGGCTGAGGGCAGCCCGGTCAGCCGGGTGTCCGTCGGGATGGATCCGTCCGGGTCGTTCCGATACCAGGTACACTGAAGCAACGTTGGGTTGACACAAACAGGAGAGCAGGCATGGCGCTTTTCTTGAAATTCGCCTCGATCGAAGGCGATGTCGAGACCTCGGGGTACGAGAAATGGATCCAGATCAACTCGTTCCAGTGGGGTGTGGGGCGCGGGATCGCCTCACCCGTCGGCAGCAGCGCGGACCGCGAGGCATCGCATCCGAGCGTCTCGGAAGTCACGATCTCGAAGGACATCGACAAGGCGACCAACAAGCTCCTGGAGGATGCGCTCGGCGGCGAGATGAACAACGAAGCGCAAATTGCCTACGCCACCACGGGCAAGAGCGAGGTCAAGGAGTTCCTGCGCTACATCCTGACGAACACCGCGATCAGCGGCTATTCCGTCTCCAGCGGCGGCGACCGGCCGTCGGAGTCGCTCTCGCTCAATTTCACGAAGGTCGAGATCAAGTACACTTCTCTCGCTGTCGATGACAGCGGCAATCCCGCCAGCACCGTTTACGACCTCTCGCTGCAGCAGCTCAACCCCTGATACGAGGCGCGCGGCGGCCAAACCTGTGTCGGGCTGACTGGGCAGCCCGACACGGGTCTCGCGCTTTATTCGAGCCCGCGATTCACGCCCTCCGACGATTCCGCCGCGGGCGATCGCGGGCTCATGGTGCGGGCCGGAGTGCGCTTCCGGTCCGCGTCACGCCTCTTCAAGCTCCACCGACAGCGCGCGCAACGCCGCCGTGTGCGGATGCCGGGTGCGCCCGGCACGCAGATCCTCCACGCTGAGCGCCTCAACGATCTCGCCCGCCTGCATCACCCCGATCCATGAGCAGAGATGCGCAACGACGGCGAGGTTGTGACTGACCAGGATGTAGGTGAGGCCGCGCGCCGCCTGCAAATCCGCGAGCAGGTTGAGCATTTCGGCCTGCACCGAAACGTCGAGCGCGCTGGTCGGCTCGTCGAGAAGCAGAAGCTCGGGCCCGGCGATCAGCGCGCGCGCAATCGCCACCCGCTGCCGCTGCCCGCCCGAAAGCTGGTGCGGGTAGCGGAAACGAAGCGCGGCCGATAGCGAGACCTCCTCGAGCGCCCGCGGCACGCGCGTCGCGATCCCGCCGATCCCATGCACGATCAAGGGCTCGGCAAGCTGGCGTTCGATGGTCTGGCGCGGATGCAGCGAACCGTACGGATCCTGGAACACCATCTGCACACGCCGGAAGAAGGCCCGCGTACGCACCGCACCAAGCGGCTCTCCATCCAGCAGGATGCGTCCCTGCCAGTCACGGTTGAGCCCGGCGATCGCGCGGAGCACGCTCGACTTGCCGGAACCCGATTCGCCGACGATGCCGAAATTCTTTCCCGCGTCCACCGCGAACGAGACCCCTTTGACGGCCTCCTCGCTACCAAACCGGATTCGCAACCCTTCGACCGCGATCATGCGCTCCCCCAGATCGGGTCGGTCCCCCAGGCGGGATCCCGCGCCAGCACCGGCAGCCGCGGGCGCGGATGTTTGAGGCTCGGCAGGCAGGCAAGCAGGCCCTGCGTGTAGGGATGCCGGCTCTCTGCGAGATCGGCAGCCCGCAGGGTCTCCACCACCCTTCCCGCGTACATGACGAGAATGCGGTCGCAGAAATGCGCCACCAGCGGCAAGTCGTGGCTGATCAGGATCAGCCCCATGCCGCGCCGCGAGACGAGGTCCTCGATCAGGCGCAGGATCTCCGCCTGCACGGTGGCATCGAGCGCGCTCGTCGGCTCGTCGGCGATCAAGAGTTCGGGATCTGCCGCCAGCATCATCGCGATCATCACCCGCTGGCCCATGCCGCCTGAAAGCTCGTGCGGATAGCGCCCGGCGATCCGTGCCGGGTCGCGAATCATGACTTGCGCCAGGAGATCGACGGCACCGGTTGCGGCCTGCCGGCGCGAGAGGCGCTTGTGCAGGCGGAGCGGTTCGGCGATCTGCTCGCCCGCCGTCATGACCGGGTTGAGTGCGAATTTCGGATCCTGGAGGATCAATCCGCAACGCTTGCCGCGGATCGCCCCGAGGGCGGCCGCCGAGGCGCTCATCACGTCGATTCCGTCGAACCGGAGCCGCTCCGCCCGCACCACGGCATGCGGCGGCGTCAGGCGCAGGATGGCGCGTGCGGTCAGCGATTTTCCGGACCCGGATTCGCCGACGATGCCGATCTTCTCCGCCCCCATCGCGAAGGAAACGCCCCTGACCGCAGGGACGAGCCCGCGCGGTCCGGGAAAACCGATGTGGAGATCGGCGATCTCGACCTGCACGCTCAGCGCGCCTTCGGATCGAGCACGTCGCGCAGGCCGTCGCCCAGCAGGTTGAAAGCGAGCGCCGCAACGAAGATCGCAATCCCCGGCGCGGTCGGTATCCACCATTGCTGGAGAAGATAGTCGCGGGAGGTGGCGATCATCGTGCCCCATTCCGCGGCCGGCGGCTGCGCGCCCATGCCGAGAAAGCCAAGCCCGGCCGCTGTCAGGATGATCCCCGCCATGTCCAGGCTGACCCTGACGATGACACTGGAGACCGCCAGCGGAACGATGTGGCGGAGGATCACGCGTGCATCGCTGGCGCCGGTCAGCCTGACGGCGGCGATGAAATCGGCGTTGCGCACGGTGAGCGTATCGGCGCGCGCCAGCCGCGCATAGGGCGGCCAGGAAGTCAGCGCGATCGCGATCACCGCGCTCTCGATCCCGGGCTTCAGGGCGGCGACGAAAGCGAGTGCCAGGATCAGCCTTGGAAAGGCCAGGAAGATATCGGTCAGCCGCATCAGCACCCGATCGGCAAACCCCCCGAGATAGCCGGCGACGCAGCCGATCAGGAGACCGAACGGCGCCACCAGCGCCACCACGGCAACCACCATTCCGAGCGTGTCCCGCCCGCCATAGATGAGCCGCGAGAGAAGGTCCCGTCCCAGCCCGTCGGTGCCGAGCCAGTGTGCCGCCGAGGGCGGAGCGAGCCGATTGGCGAGGTTCTGTGCATAAGGGTCGTAAGGCGCGATCCAGGGTGCCGCGAGCGAGACGAACACCAGCGCCAGCACCACGATCAGCCCGCCGAGTGCCAGGTGGTTGGCAGCGAGGCGCTGCCAGGCCCGATAATACTCCGCCCAGGCGCTCTGCCGCCGCGATGTCGGAGCGTCCGAGAGCAGCCACTCCCGCCAGGAGATCGCGCGGGCGGCTTTCAGCGCCACCGGCTTCGATCCGTCGTTCATTTCACACGGGGATCGAGCAGCCGATAGGCGAGATCGGCCAAGAGGTTGAGGCCGACATAAACGCAGCCGATCACCAGTGTCGCCCCGAGCACGGCGTTCATGTCGGCGTTGAGGAGCGAGGTCGTCAGGTAAAGCCCGAGGCCCGGCCAGGTGAAGACCGTCTCGGTCAGCACCGCACCTTCGAGCAGGCTCGCATAGGCCAGCGCCAGCACCGTCACCAGGCCGACGGCGATATTGCCGAAGGCGTGCCGCCACAGCACCAGCCGCTCCGGCACACCCTTGGCGCGCGCGGTGATGATGTATTCCGAACCGAGCGCGTCCAGCATGTAGGCACGCGTCATGCGCGTGATGTAGGCAAGGCTGAACAACGCCAGCACGAGTGCCGGCTGCACCAGGTGTGCGAGTGCACTCTGGAATGCACCCCAATCGCCGGCCAGCACCGCATCCACCACGGCCATGCCGGTGAGGTCGGGATCCATCCCTTCATAAGCGACGTCGATCTGGCCGGAGCCGGGCAGCCAGCCGAGCTTCACATAGAGCACGAGCAGGAACAGGAGTCCCAGCACGAACACCGGGATCGACTGGCCGGAGAGGCTCACCACCCTGACGAAATGATCGAATCGCGATCCGGGCCGCGCCGCCGCCAGCACCCCGGCCGGCACGCCGAGCAGGATGGCGAGGATGATCGCGGCGGTGGCAAGCTCGAAGGTGCGCGGGAAGAAATGCAGGATGTCGGAGGTGACGGAGTGGCTTGTCATCACCGAATCGCCGAGATTCCCTTCGCCGAGCCGTTTGAGATAGATCAGGAACTGCACCGGCAGCGGCTTGTCGAGGCCGAGTTCGGTGCGGATATGCGCGACCACGGAAGGTGGGGCGTGATCGCCGGCGATCGCGATCACGGGATCGATCGGCATCACGCGCCCGATGAAGAAGGTGACGAGAATCAGCCCGAACAGCGTGACGGGAATACTGGCGGCGCCGGCTGAGAGGGCTCTGAGCCGGCTGAGCCCTCGCCTGCCGACGCCAGGTTTCATGGACGAGAGGCCGCGCGCGAGGGCGGACGGCTGGCCGTCCTACGCATCCGCGATCCCGGGCACCGCTTACGCCTTGCTGATCCCGCCGTAGCGGGTGAAGTCCGACTGGGCGCCGAGCACGAAGCCGGTCACGTTCTTGCGGACGACGGCAATCGAATTCTGCTGCAGCATGAAGGCGATCGGTGAAATCTCCCAGGCCCGCCGCTGCATGCCGTGATAGATCCCGATCCGCTTGGCGGTGTCCAGCTCCTGGGCCGCGGCATCTGCCTCGGCGGTCAGCTTCGGGTCGAAGAAATGGTTGCGCCAGGCGATGATCTTGAGCGGGCTGTTGTCCGAATCGTCGGGGTTGGAATTGAAGGCCTGGGCATTCGAGTTGGGATCGAAATAATCAGGATACCATTCGGAAAGGATCAACTGATGCTGGCGCGCCCGCATCTTGGTGAACACCTGCTTGCGGGTTCCGGGCAGCAGGGAGACCTTGATGCCGATCGCCCCGAGATCGGCCTGCACGGCCTCGGCGATGTCGGTGTAGGGATGGTCGGAGAAATGATCGAGGGTGGCGGTGAAGCCGTTCGCGTAGCCGGCCTGTGCCAGGAGCGACCTGGCCTTCGCCGGGTCCTTGTGGAACGGGGTTTCGTCGACCGCGCCCAGGATCATCGTCGGCTCGAAGGCCTGGTTCACGATGTAGTTGTCGGGGGTGATGTTCTTCTGGATCCCTGCGTAGTCGATCGCCCATTTGATCGCCTGCAGGACGGCGGTCTTTTTGAGCGGAGCGTAGGCCTCGTTGCCGGCCAGGTACATCTGGTCCGTCGATGGCGTCGTGATCCGGTACAGGTTGGGGTCGGTCGAGGCAGTCTTCAAAAGGTCGGTGGTGAGATCGCGCGCGATGTCGGCATCTCCCCGGCGCAGCATGAGAAGCTGGGTCGCCGGATCCTTGATGTGGCGAATGAAGATGCGCTTTGTCGCGACCGGAATGCCGGAATGCGGATTCGCGTCGATGATCACGTGGTCGTTGGCCGACCACGAAGTGAGCTGGTACGGCCCGGCCCCGGCGGAATGGCTGGTCAACCAATGATTGCCGAGGTCGCCCTTCTCCTGGTGCGCGAGCGCGGTCGCCTTCTCGACGATGGCACCGACATTGGCCGACAGGCAGTAGAGCACGAAGCTGGTCGCTGCGATCTTCGGCAACTGCACGACAAGGGTATGCGGATCCGTAGCCCGGATCAGCTTTTCCACGTTGTCCTTGGTGAAGCCGAACTGGGTGATGATGAACCCGGGCGTCAGGTTGAGGGTGACGACGCGGCGCAGCGAGAACTCCGCATCCGCCGCGGTGAGAGGCTTGCCCGAAGGGAAATAGGCATCCTCTGTCAGGTGGAAGGTGAAGGTCCTGCCCTCGTCGGAGACCTCCCAGCGGGTCGCGAGATCGGGCCCGATCTTGCTCAGGTCCTTGAGATCGGGTGAGACCAGCTTGCGATAGACGTTGGCATCCACCTCGGTATCCGAGAACTCGTAGGACTGGGCGGGATCGAACGAGATGATGTCATCGATCTCCTTGGCCATCACCACCACGTTCTTCGGCGTGGCGGCGAGCGCGGCCTCCCCGGCCAGCGGTGCCGCGGCGATCGCCGCCGAGGATGCGAGAAGCGTGCGACGTGTCAGCATTTTCTTTGCTCCCTTTTTCCGCCAGCGGGATGATAGCCTTGCCCGCCAGCCCCGGGAAGGCTGCTGATACCCGGCGGCAAGGCCGCGAGCGGCGGCGCCATCGGGTCACGATCGCAACGGTATGCGCGGCGCCGGGCGGCTTACTGCTCCGCCAGCACCTCGACGGCGATGGCTGTAATATTATCGGAGGCCTCGTGGGCCAGTGCCGCCGCGAGCAGAAGCTCGGTCGGCGGCACGCCCTCCGGGGCGCCCAGCAGGGTCCTGATCTCCTGCTCCGCCAGGCATTTGGAAACGCCGTCGCTGCACAACAGGAGACGGTCCCCGCCCTGCAAGGTCCCGGTCGACTTGTCGAGCTCGAGTTCCTCGAGATCGGCGCCGACGGCGCGTGTCACTACATTGGCGCGCGGATGATGTTCGGCTTCCGCGGCGGTAATCGCCCCGGTATCGACCAGTTCCTGCACCAGGCTGTGGTCGTGCGTGACCTGCGAAAGAATTCCTCCCCGCAGCAGATAGGCGCGCGCATCGCCGGCCCAGAGACAGGCGAAATGATCGTCGCGGGCAAGCAGTACCACCACGGTCGCCGCGATGATCGCGCGCGGCCCGCGCCGTGTCGCCTCGGCGCGCAGTTCGCGGTGCGATCCGGCGATCCGGCTTCTCACCTCGGAAAGCAACGCTCCCGCAGGCAGGCCAGCCGGGATTTGCGACAGCGCCTCGGCGATCATCACCGCCGCGACTTCGCCCGCCTCGTGGCCGCCGGCACCGTCTGCCACGGCCCACAACCCGAGCTCGGGGCGATCGACGAAACTGTCCTCGTTGTGGGTTCGCCGCGCCCCTGGATGCGTTGCTGCCCAGGAGTGGAAGTGCCATCGGGTCATCCCGTCGCTCCGGAACCGGCCGGTGCGAACCCGGCATCCAGCATGGCGACGAATCGCTCTGCATCCGGCAAGACCGGGAGCGCGAAGGCGGATGGCGGGACGCGCGGCGAACCCGCCGTCCACCAGAGCCCGCAGTCAGCCGGCGCCACCGGGGGCAGAAGTGGATTGCCGCTCGCGGCTCCGTCCGGCGGGAGCGTCATGCGTGCTGCCATCGCCTCGGGGGTCAGATCTTCGGCCAGTGCGGCCCGCCCTGCCGCCTCTGCCCCGGCCAGCCAGGCCGCCGCCTTCTCCGCCGCCGTGCTTGCCATCGCCCCAGGTTCCAGAGAGGCCAGGCAGAGCGGGAAATATCGCCCCACCCGGTCCACGCTCGGCATGAACAGCCCTGCCGCCGTCTCAGGCCCGCACAGCCCGCCAGGCAGCGCAAACCTCCAGACCGGTGCCTCGAGCCAGGCCGGAATCCAGGCTTCGCCCATGACCTTCCGGCTGCCCGCCAGCACGGCCTGGGCCCACTCGTCCCAGGCAGCGACGAAAGAAGCGGTGAGCCCGCACCGCACGAAATCCCCGCGGGCCGGAAGCTTGCCGTAGAACCCGCACTGCGCCACGTCCGGCTCAGCCAGGGCTATTGCACGCCGGGACACCGGAACGCCTGCAACACGCCGGGCGAGAACGGGTTGAACACCGAGGCGGCGCGGATCGCGTATTGCACGCTTTGCCCGCCGAGCTGGAAGGTCAGGTCGAAGATTTCCGGGGCCCCTTCCTGGCGCAGGATGCCCTGCCCGAACAACCGGAACAGTGCCCATGGCCCGGTTGCCTCCATGACGCCCGTGCCCCCCGCCGGTGGCGGATCGAAGGCCAGGCGCACCCGGTCCATCCCGCTCGGACCCGGCCATGTCACCGCGGTCGGCTGCGGCGGGCCGTGCGCATAGGAGACCGTGGTCGCACCGAGCGACAGCGTCACCTGCTGGGTCTTGTCGTCGAGCGACACCGGGGTAATCGTGAAGCTCACGGAGGGCTGCGTTCCCCCGGTGGCGAAGAACAGGTTGCGGATCACCGAAGCGCGCTGGAATTCCGCAATGTCACCGGCCGAGAAGGGAGGGGCAACGCCATTCAGCGCCTTGGGCTCCCAGGTGGCCGAGGCGGTATCGACATAGGGCAGCACCTGCGCGTTGAAGAAGCTGTCGAGCAGGCCTCCGGGCGCGAACAGGCGGCCGAAATCGGCCAGCGGAACATCCTCGGTGGAACTGGGAAAGAACGGATACCGCCCGTTCACCGCCGCCTGGCAGAACTGGCCGGGGCCGCCCGGACCGTTGAACCCCGCCTTCACCTGCTGCCCGCTCGCTTTGCCGCGCAGCACGTTGGCCGAGGTGACCATCGTGCTCAGCCAGCGCGACACGGGTTCCGGGTCGCGCGCCGCCTCCGCCAGGACCAGTTGTTCCGGGTCGCCGCCGGCCAGCGCCGCTGGCGGGCCGCCGGCGGCAGGCACCTGCGAGAGCGAGGCAAGCTGCTGCTGCACCTGGCCGAGGAGCTGCAGTGTCGCCCCCACCGGTGCGCTAGCCCCATTGCCCACGTAGTCGAGAACCGGTTTGTAGTGTTGGGCGACCTCGGTTCCCAGCGGAGCAGCCTGCTGGCCGGGCGGCGCCGCGAACAGACCCTGCAACTGCGCCGCTCCCCGGCCGAGCGCACCCGTCTTCTTCTTCGCCGCCGCCTCCGCCGCCGCCGCGGGCCCGGTTGCAGCCCCCGGCGCCGGCGCCGCGGCGGCCGGCAGATCAAGGTTGCCGGCGATGCTCTTGAGCAATGTCAGCATCGGCGATTGCGGCGAGGAAAGCAGGCTCAGCGTCGTCACGGCCTGCGAGATACTCGCAAACGCCGTCGGTGAAAGTTCGAGATCGGCGAGCATGGCATCCCAGGCCCGCTCGTAGTCCGCTTCGTAGAGGCGGATCACGTCCGCCTCCAGCGATTGCATCTCCGGGCTCGCGGGATCGATCGTTTCGTTCTGGCCAAGCACCCAGCTTTCGCTCGCCACCTCCTTCGTGACATTGCCGAGTGCCGGCAGCAGCACGGAGTGAAATCCGGTCTTGGTGAAGAAGCCTGCGATTCCCGCGGTCAGCGGCTGGCCGGAACTGCGGCGGAACAGAAGCTGCCCGGCCGGGCCCAGCGCCGCCGCCGGGGTCCATTCGGGCACCGCGGCGGCGGCGGCCGAGGGCCGGATCCGCGAATAGACCCGTTCGGCCAGCGGTACCTTCGAGAAGGCGATCCGCGCTGCTGCGACCAGCGGCCCGTCGAGCGGGATGGTTGGCAGCGGGCCGGCCAGCAAGGCATCGAGATGGGCGAGGAGATCGGCGCGCACCGGCGCCAGCGACGGGCCGGGATACTGGCTCTCCCAGTCGAGCGCCATCCAGGCGTGCACCAGCGCCGGATCGAGCGGTCCCTGGTTGCCCAGCATCAGATAGACGCGGGTCGCCTGATAGAGGAAGTCGGGCCGGTCCAGGCTGCCGCGCATTTCCGTCTCGAGCCGATAGAGCAGCCGCGGCAGCAGGATGCGCTCCAGCGCGTGGCGATAGACGAGGTCCGCCGCCGCCGCCAGCTTGTCGCTTTGGGAAAGCCCGAACCCGCCGACCGAAGGCGTGCCGTGCGCCGCCATCTGGGCGGCATAGCCGAACGGCAGGGCGCGCGCCTGATCGAGCAGGGGCGCGATGGCAGGCAGATCCGAATCCGCGACCGGATCGAGCTTCTGCTTCGCCGCCGCCTGCTGGTAGGCGGCGATCGCGGCATTGCTCTTCGCGATCGCCGCCTGGTTTGCCGAGCGGCTGGAGACGAACAGGGCCGCGAGCACGATGACGACGATCGCAACCGCCGCGAAGGCGCCGCCCCTGAGCAGGGTCAGCCGGCGCCGGGTCGCCGGGTCGGCCACCCCCAGCATCGCCTCGCCGAAGATCACATCGCGGAGCAGCCGGCCGAGGAAATAGCTCCGCCCGTGCTCCGGCTTGAGGCTCGGCGCCCGCTTCTGATCGACCCCGAAGGCGCGCGCCAGGGATGCGGTCAGGCGATCGATCGGGGTTCCCTCCTGGGTGCCGGAGGTGAAATAGACGCCGCGCAGGAAGGGCGCCGGATCGAGCCGCGAGCCACCGAAGGCGGCCTCGAGGAAACCCTCGATCGGCTCGCCGAGGCTCGCGATCTGCGCCGGGAAGCCGGCGATCAGCGCCCGGCGGTCCGGGCTGCGCTCGGCTTGCAGGCGTTCGAAGAGGCGTCCGTTCAGCCGCTCCATCAGCCCGCCGAACGCTTCCTTGAAGCGCGCCGCCACGCCAGCGGTGCCTGCCGCCGCGACGGGGAAGGTCGTGCCCCACACCTGCGCCCGCTTCTCGCGGTCGAGATCGTCGAAGAATTCGGTGAAGCCGGCCAGGAGATCGGCCTTGGTGAAGAGCGCGTAGACCGGCACCTTGACGCCGAGCCGCTCCGTAATCTCCTTGACACGCCGGCGGATCGCGCGCGCGTGGGCGAGGCGATCCGGCTCCGGGCCGGCGATGTCGGTGACGGAGATCGCCACCATCACCCCGTTCAGCGGTTGGCGCGCGCGTGTTCGCTTGAGGAGGTCGAGGAACGATTCCCAACCGGCCCGGTCAACCGCGGCGGCGGAGTCCTGCGTGGTGTAGCGCCCGGCGGTGTCGATCAGTACCGCCTGCTCGGTGAACCACCACTCGCAGAGCCGCGTTCCGCCCACTCCGCCGAGCGCTCCTTCGCCCATGTCGGCGGCGAGCGGGAATTTCAGCCCCGAATTCAGCAGTGCCGTCGTCTTGCCGGCTCCCGGCGGACCGATGATCACGTACCACGGCTGTTCGTAGAGATAGCCGCGCCGGCCCGCCGCCTTCCGCAAAAGCCCGAGCGCATTGGCCAGTTTTTCCTTGACGGCGGCGACTTCCTCGGCGGTTGCGGCGAGCTCCGGATCGACCTCGCCTTCCGCCGTGACCCCCTTCGCGAGCGAGGCATCCCGCTGCCGCCGCCGATGGTCGATCCAGAGATTGGCGATGAGCCAGACGAGGATGATCAGCAGGATGATCACCGCCCGCACCAGCGCCGGCTCCAGGGGCGGTGCCAGCGGGCCGAAGAACCAGACCAGAACCGCGAGCAGCAGCGCGCCGAGTGCGGAGAGGAACCACCGCGAGCCGAGGAAGCCGATCAGAGATGCCATGGCAGAGCCCTCAGCTTTGCCGGATCAGAACGATTTCGATCCGCCGGTTCAACGCGCGACCGGCCTCGGTGGTGTTGGGCGCGATCGGATCCGCATCGGCGAGGCCCTGCACGGCAATCCGCGAGGGATCGCCGATGGTGCGGCCGAGAATCGCTGCCGCTGCCGCGGCCCGCGCCTGCGAGAGCTGATAATTCGAGGGGAACTGGACGGTGTGGATCGGCTGGCTGTCGGTATAGCCGCGGACCTCGACTTTTCCGGGATTGACCTTCAGCTCGGCGCCGATGCGCTGCAACAGCGGTGTGAACCGGCTGCTCACGGTGGCACTGCCGGAATCGAACATGCCCTGGTTCTCGATCCGGATGATCGGCACTGCTTCTGTGCCTAGTACCTCGACGAGGCCGGCATGGATCTCGGGGGCGAGGAAGCCGCGCAGGGTTTCGAGGATTCCCGGCACTGCCGGCGGCGGCGGGGGTGGCGGAGGCTTGACGACGGCAGCCCTGAGGATCGAAGGCATCCCGGGCGGGGGGACCGCCAGGGCGGCGGCGAAGGCTTGGTCGGAATGGGTATTCAGCGAGCGGCCGGCCCAGAACCAGACCCCGAGGATGATGCCGAGGCCGATGACCGCGGCGACCCAGACCGGGAACACGGCGCGTGTCGGTTGATAAGCTGCCGCGACACCCTGCCAGCGCGGCGACAGCTCGGGTGAGGCCGCGGGGCGGGCGCGGGCGAGAGTGGCGTAGGTTTCCTCGCGCAGCCGGTCGAGCTCGCCCGGGCCGCGCGGGGACAGCCGGTAGCGGCCCATGAAGCCCAGCGAGAGGCAGAGATACATCAGTTCCAGCACGGGCAGGAACCGCCCGGGATTCTGGCGCACCTGCGCCAGGAGCTCGAAGAAGCGTTCCCCGCTCTGCACCTCCTGGTGGAAAGTCGAGATGAGAGAGCGTGTGGCCCAGGCGCCCTGGCTGCCCCAGGGTGTATTCAGCACCACGTCGTCGATGCTGGCGCAGAGCGCGTAATGCGCCGGGCGGAGCTGCTCCATCGGCACCTCCGCCGCCCGCGCTGACTGTTCGAAGCCCTGCACCTCGCGCACCGTGCGGGCCAGAAGCTCGGCCGGATCGGGTTGGGAGAGCGTGTTCCTGAGCCGGCTCAGGAGCTGCAGCAGGGGTGCCGCCGCCGCCAGCAGGGCCGAGCCGCCAACCGCGACCCGTTCCGGCCCCGAGGCC
>JASHOF010000136.1 GCA_030041255.1 Acetobacteraceae bacterium | reverse complement strand
CCCGTCGGTTCGTCTTCACCCGTTCGCCCGGCCGCCGCGGAATCAGTGACGGCGCTACCACGGCGCACTCGTGGCCGAGCGCCGTGATCTGCCGATACAACCCGTATCCCGTCGGCCCCGCTTCATAGCAAGACCGCAGCTTCTGATGCCGCTTCGCCAGCTTCTTCACCGTCCGCTCAACCATCGCCGGCGCACCGTCGATGTCGCCCATGAAGCGCACTTCGCCGCTACGCCCTGCCTCGGCCACGGCCACAGAAATCTTCGCCTTCGACGTATCCAGTCCGACGTAAACTTCGCTATTCTCCGCCACGGCTCGTCCTCGCTATGTGGGAGGCTCTGCGCTGGCCTATCCAACGCAACCCTCGCTCATCACATACCGCAGCGACGAGCCACCCGCCCGCCTACGAACATACGGTCTAGCGGGCGGCAATAAAGTCCAACCCCGACAGGGCGCCCCACGTGCTCTCGTCTTGATTCCGCGCAGCACACGCCACACGTTACCCGCGGACATGCAATAAGCGATCAATCACCCGACCAGGCGCTCGAATTTCTGCTCGACCAACACAAAGGACGTCCGGCGATCCAAAGTCCAGAGGAGTCTGCAGGTGATCAAATTCCAACCATGGGTTGGCAGTAGCTACCAAAGCACGACACCCAGGTTGATGATACTCGGGGAATCACACCACGCAGGCCGAGATGAGAAAGTGACCTCCGAAATCACGGTCGAGACCGTTACCTCTTACATTGAGGCTGACCGCCATTTTGGGTGGCGCGATTATTTCACAAAGGTGCATCGAGTAGTGCGGGGCCGAGAGGTTCAAACCGACACGCAGTCTCGCGAGACGTTTTGGCAAGCTGTGATCTTCTATAACTACGTTCAAGAAATTGCTGCAGAGGGCGGGCACGACAGGGCACCAACCCCGGAGATGTTCTTGGCCGGTCGCGCACCGCTCCTCGAGGTGCTCAAGTATTACCGACCAACACACCTCATTGCGACCGGCAGGCGACTCTGGCGGTATGTGAGAAATAACCACGCTGGAGGTGCTGATCCTATGGGCAAGGAGCCGATACGAATCATTTACGACGAACCGAACGAGGCTCACACGCGTGCTATCGGTATCACTCATCCTGCCGGTGGCATGTCATATCACGAGGAGATTCCACGCGTCAGAGAATTCTTGGCCCCCGCCCTGGGTACATCTTTTGACCGAGGCCAGCACGGCTGATTGCCGGGTCACAGCCTGACCCTTTCCACCTCGTCCTGGGTTACGGGCCGGATGGAAAGAGCCGTGCCCTTGTGTCCGGGCGCAGTACGAAACAGCGAGCCCTTGCGGCCCTCGGCGTGCCGGCGGCCCCGATGCAGGCGCGGAGCGCCTCGGCAAGCCCATGGTGTAGGATGTCAGGTGGCGCTTGCCGCCTGAGTTGCCAGCCTGCCCGCTGCGGCCGGAAATCCTCCTCCTTCATCCTCAGCGCCGCCGTGACCCGCGCAGATGAGCAGGCAACGTCAGCGATCAGCGGCGGCGCCAACGGCGGGGCAGGCCCCTGCGGCATTCCGCCGCGGCTATCGCGTCATCCGCGCGATCGATTGCACCAGTTCATCCACTTTGTGACGCTGCTCGGCGGCATCGCCGGAAGCGAAGGCTTCCGCAACGCAGTGACCGACATGATCGCGCAGGATCTCCTCTTCGGCCGTGTGCAGGGCCGCCCGCACCGCCGCGATCTGGGTGAGAAGATCGATGCAGTAGCGATCGCCCTCGACCATCCTGAGCAGGCCGCCGACCTGCCCTTGAATCCGATTCAGCCGGGCGGTCACCGCCCGCTTGGTTTCAGCCCGCATCAGCCGCAGCCCTTGATACCATACCTATGATAGGTATATTCTGACCACGCGCCGCGCGCAACCGGAAAAGGCCAGCCGCATGGACGAATGCCTGGAGAGGCCGCACCATCACACCGCCGCCGCCGGCGCGGTGGACCCGGTATGCGGCATGACGGTCGATCCGGCGCGTGCCAGGCATCGCTTCGAGCACGCCGGCCAAACCTTCATCTTCTGCTCCCAGCGCTGCCAGGAAAAATTCGCAGCCGAGCCGGCGCGCTATCTGCCCGACGTGCATCGCGCGCCCGCAGCACCGGCCGCGCCGGGCACCATCTACACCTGCCCGATGCACCCCCAGATCCGCCAGCATCACCCCGGCTCCTGCCCGATCTGCGGGATGGCGCTCGAACCGCTCGCCCCTGCAACCGGCGGGGCCGGGAACGCTGAACTGAAGGACATGCGCCGTCGCCTCGTCCTTTCGGCCGCACTCGCCGTGCCGGTTATCGTGCTCTCCATGCTGGCCGACATCCCGGCCATCGGCCCGGCCTTCGCGCGCCTGGTGCCGCACGCACTTTCGAATGCGATCCAGCTTGCCCTGACGACGCCGATCGTACTCTCCGCGGGCTCGTTCTTCTTTACCCGCGGCTGGCGCTCACTCGTCAATCGCAGCCTCAACATGTTCTCGCTGATCGCGCTCGGCGTCGGCACCGCCTACCTCTACAGCATCATGGCGACACTCCTTCCGGGCATTTTCCCGGCGGGATTTCGCTCCGCCGGCGGCATGGTGGACACCTATTTCGAGCCCGCCGCCGCCATCACGGTGCTGGTGATCCTGGGCCAGGTGCTGGAACTCCGCGCGCGCGAGCAAACCGGCGGGGCGATCCGTGCGCTGCTCGATCTCGCACCGCGCATCGCTCGCCGCCTGCGCGAAGGGGGCGCAGACGAAGAAATCCCGCTCGGGGATGTCGCCGTCGGCGATCTCCTCCGCATCCGGCCCGGCGATGCCGTGCCGGTGGACGGCGTCGTGCTGGAAGGGCGAAGCAGCATCGACGAGTCGATGGTAACCGGCGAATCGATGCCGGTTGCCAAAGGGTCGGGAGACACGCTCATCGGCGGCACCCTGAACGGCACCGGCGCGCTGGTGATGCGGGCGGAGAAGGTCGGCGCCGGGACCTTGCTCGCCCACATCGTCGCCATGGTCGCCGAGGCGCAACGCTCGCGTGCGCCGATTCAGCGACTGGCCGACCTCGTCGCCGGCTGGTTCGTTCCTGCGGTCATCGCGGTCGCGATCGTTGCGTTCGCGGGCTGGGCGATCTGGGGCCCGCCACCCGCCCTCGCCTATGGACTCCTGGCCGCGATCTCGGTCCTGATCATGGCCTGCCCGTGCGCGCTTGGCCTGGCAACGCCGATGTCGATCCAGGTCGGAATCGGCAAGGGTGCCACCGCCGGCGTCCTGATTAGCTCCGCCGAGGCGATCGAGCGGCTGGAGAAAGTCGATCTGCTCGTCCTCGACAAGACCGGCACGTTGACCGAGGGAAAGCCCGAAGTGACCCGCATCGTGCCGGCGCCCGGGTTCGCCGAACCGGAGCTGCTGCGGCTTGCCGCCGGCCTCGAGCGGGCCAGCGAGCACCCGCTCGCAGCCGCGATCGTGCGCGCCGCGCGCGCGCGCAACATCTCCCTGCCGGAACCCGCCGAATTCGAATCCCTGGCCGGCCAGGGCGTGCGCGGCCGCATCGGCGGGCATCGCGTCGCACTCGGCAATGCGCGCCTCATGCAAGCCGAAGCGGCAACCGGCGATCTCACCGCCGCGGCAGACGGAATTCGTGCTGGCGGCGCAACGGTTCTGTTCATCGCCGTGGATGGGACAGAGGCCGGCATGCTGGCGATCGCCGACCCGATCAAAGCCGGCGCCCCGGCGGCGCTCGACGAACTGAGGGCCGACGGCGTCGGCGTCATGATGCTGACGGGAGACAACCGCCGCACCGCGGAATCCGTAGCCCACCGGCTCCGCATCACCGAATTCGAGGCCGACGTGCTGCCGGATCGGAAACAGGAAGTCGTCCGGCGGCTGCGCGCCGCAGGCCGCGTGGTGGCCATGGCCGGTGACGGGATCAACGATGCGCCGGCCTTGGCCGCGGCCGATATCGGGATTGCGATGGGCACCGGCACCGACGTCGCAATGCAAAATGCCGGGGTGACCCTGGTGAAAGGCGATCTCTCCGGCATCGCGCGCGCCCGCCGCCTGAGCCGCGCGACGATGCGCAACATCCGTCAGAATCTGTTCTTTGCGTTCATCTACAACGCGGTCGGCGTGCCGCTCGCAGCCGGTGTTCTCACCCCGGCCTTCGGAATCCGGCTGAGCCCGGTGCTGGCCGCCGCTGCCATGTCGCTGAGCTCGGTTTCCGTGGTGGCCAATGCCCTCAGGCTGCGGCGGCTCAGCCTGGATGCCGCATCGTCCGTCGCCGCCACGGCTAACTTCTCTGGCGCGCCCTGAAGCGCACCAGATTTTGCGCCATCACCGACGTGATCAGGATCACGCCGATGACGCCGGCCTGGTAAATCGGATTGAAGTTGTTGTAGCTCAGCCCGTAATCGACGACGGCGATCACCATCGTGGCGAGTACCGAGCCGACCACCGAACCGTCGCCTCCGAAGATATCCGCCCCGCCCAGAACGACGATCGCAATGCTGAGCAGGTTCCCGGTCTCTGACGCGTCCGGCCGCGCCGTGCCGAGACGCGCCGCCGAAACCACGCCGGCGAGCGCCGCGAGCACGCCGGCAATGACGAACGTCAGGCAGCGGATCCGGTTCACCCCTATTCCGGCAAGCCGTGCCGCAAGGTCGTTGGTGCCGGTCAAATACAGTCCACGCCCGAAGGCGGTGAAAAGCTGCAGATAGGCACAGGCAAGAAAGACCGGCAGGTAGATCAGCAGTACCTGGAACGGAAGTCCGATGACGCTCCCCTGGCCGATGGCAAGGAAGGCCGGCGGGCTGGCGGTGAGATCGATGTTGATCCCGCCCGTGAACACGAGAGCCAGCCCGTAGAATGCGAACATCGTCGCCAGCGTGACGATGATGGAAGGAATTCTCAGCACCGCATAGGCAAGGCCGTTCGCAAGCCCCATCACGGCGCCCGCGCAAAGCGCGGCCAGGACCCCGAGTTCCCACGCCAGGCGGTCCTTGAGGACGAGGCCAAGAAGAACCTGGGACAGTGCGGCGATGGCGCCCACCGAAAGGTCGACCCCACCATCGCCGCCGCAAATGACGAAGGTCTGGCCAAGCGCGAGAATGCCGACCTCGACCGCGAAAACCGCCATCGAGGTGAGATTGCCGGCAGCCAGGATCTGCAGATCGATGAAAGCATAACCGCCCAGCGCCGCGCCGAGGAAGACGATCAGCAGCAAGAGACGAGAGCGATCGATGCCGATGCCGCCCATCGTTCACGCGGCCTCGGCAGGCCGGTGCCAGGCATGGCTCAGCCCCACCGAAACGAGAATGATGAGGCCAAGCAGCACGCCGCTCCAGAACGGCTGGATGTGCAGCAGCACCACACCGTCCTGCACCAGTTGCACGATCAGTGTCCCGAAGAGCGTACCCAGGATCGTTCCCCTTCCGCCCGAAAGCTCGGTGCCGCCGAGAACGACCGCGGCGATGACGGTAAGCACGAATCCGGAGCCCGTGGAGGTCTGGACAAGCGGGCTTTCGCCGAGGTTGAGCAGGGCGGCAAGGCCCGTAAAAATCCCGATCAGGACATAGGAGGCTCGCTTGATCCGCAGTACGTCGAGCCCGGCCAGCCGCGCCGCCTCCTCATTGTTGCCGAGCGCGTAGATATGGCGGCCGGCGCGAAAGAAACGCAGGAAGATGGCGAAGCCTGCCATGACCGCGAGCGCGAGCAGGGTCGCCACGGGCAGCGGTCCGAGCCTGGTGGTGACGAAGATCCTGGTGAGGATCGGCGGAATGTCGGTCAGCCACGCACTGCCGAGCACGATGAACACCAGCATGCGGTAGATGGAAAGCGTGCCGAGCGTGGCAACGATCGGCGGTACCGCGCCTTCGATGATGATGACCGCGTTGACGAGGCCGAACAAGGCACCGAGCAGGAGGAAGGCCGGCACAGCGACGGCGAGACCCCAACCCGCTGCCAGGAGCTTGCCCCCAAGTGCCGCGATCAGCCCCAGCATCGAGCCGGTGGAGACATCGATGCCGCCCGTCAGGATGACGATCGTCATCCCGGTGGCCGGGATGGCGGTGATCGCGAAGTCGACCAGGAAGCTCGTCACGTTGGCGCGATACCAGAGCGCGCCATGCGAGCCGAGATCGATCGCGACACCGAGGACGAGCAAAGTGACGAGCAGCACGCCCTCGCGGCTGGCGATGAAGCGTCCGAGGGCCGCCTGGCCGGGAATGGGCTTCGACGCCTGCCGGCTCCGTCCCCTGGCCCCGGACATCATGCCGGCACGCGCGGCGCTTCCGCGGCGCCAACGGCGGCCGCAACGATTCCCTCGGCCCCCAGCTCCCGCGGCCACCCTTCGGCCACCACGCGGCCTTCCCGCATCACGATCACCCGGTCGCTGACCGCGAGAACCTCCGGCAGATCGGAGGAGATGACGACCACCGCCACCCCCGAGGCGGCGAGATTGCGGATGAATGCATGGATCTCGTCCTTCGTATGCACGTCGATTCCGCGCGTCGGCTCATCGAGGATGAGAACGCGAAACGGACGACTGGCCCAGCGGGCAAACAGGCCCTTCTGCTGGTTGCCTCCCGACAGGGTGCGGATCACGGTGAGCGGGTTCGGGGCTTTGATATTGTAACGCGACATCACCCGCCGGGCTTCGCCCATCAGCCCGCCGAAGTCGAGCCGCATGGGAGCCCGGACGAAGCGGGAGAGCACATTGGCAGTGAGATTGCTCTCCAATGGCTTGTTGGCGAAAAGTCCCTGCAGCTTGCGATCCTCCGGCAGATAGCCGAGGCCGAGCCGGATCGCCTCTTTGGGACTGCGCGGCGCGATGACCTGCCCGCCGAGCCTGATCTCACCTCCCGTCGGACGGAGGAAGCCGAACGCGGCAAGTGCCACCTCCGAACGCCCCGCGCCAACGAGGCCGTAAATTCCGCTCACCGCGCCCGCCGGGATATGCCAGCTCACGTCCGTGAAATAAGGTGGGGCGGAGAGACCGCGCACGGAAAACACCGGCTCCGCCTCGCCCGCGAAGGGCCGCGGCGAGGCCAGCGGCGCATGCCCCCTGGCCTTTCCCGCCATCAGCGTCACCAGTCGCTCTTCCGAAATCTCCCCGCGGCTGAACGTGCCGCTGACCGCCCCGTCGGTCAGCACCGTTACGTGGTCGGCGATCCGCGGCACTTCGGCCAGGCGATGGGTGATATAGATGATCGCCCGCCCCCCCGCGCGCAGGCGGGCGATGATCGCGAACAGCCGATCGGTCTCGGCGGCGGAAAGGATGGAGGTCGGCTCGTCGAATATGATGATGCGCGCATTCCTGAGCAGAGCCTGGGCGATGAGCACGAGTTGCTGGTAGCCGATGCTGAGGGAAGACATCGGCCGCGCCAGCAACTCGGTATCGAGATCGAGCTCGCGAAACCAGGGCAGCACCGTGGCGGCCATGGCAGCCCGCCGCACGGTTCCCGCCGGGCCGCAAATCTCCTGTCCCACGAACATGTTTTCGAGGACCGTGAGGTGCCGGTAAACCAGCGGCTCCTGGTACACCGCGGCGATCCCGAGCGCCTGGGCATGTTGCGGATTGCGGAAGACGCGGGCTGCGCCGTCGATGCGGATCGTGCCTGAATCAGGCGCGATCGCACCGGTCAGGATGCGAATGAGCGTCGATTTGCCGGCACCGTTTTCGCCGAGGAGCACGTGGGTCTCGCCCGCCTCGACGCCCAGATCGACCCCGCCAAGGGCCCGCACGCCGCCAAAATGCTTCGTGATGCCGGATAGTTCGACAAGGCTCATCGAGCGGCCGCACGGAACAGGCGGGGCGGACGCCAATCCGCCCCGCCGTCAGCATCAGAAATTCAGGCTGACATTGGCCTTGGTGACGACCATCGGCGGGCCGAGAAGCAGCGTCTTCGAGTCCGGGAAATACTTGACGTTTCCCAGATTGGGCACCTTGTTGTCGGGGCTGAAAGGCTTCTTCTCCAGAATCTGCACCACGCCCCAGACCGTCAGATAGGCGAGATCGATCGGGTTCCACAGCACGACGCTCTTGACCGTGCCCCCATTGACATAGGGCCGAATGGTGTTGGGATCGGTGATTCCTGTTACCACGACCTTGCCGGAAAGGCCGGCGGTCAGCACCGCCTGCGCAGCGCCCGGCACGGCAGTCGAGTTCACTCCGACAATCCCCTTCAGATGCGGATAAGCGGAAAGGAGCTGGCTCGTGACCGTCGTTGCCTTGCTGATATCCTCCCCGGCGTACTGGATGGAGACCAGCTTGAGCCCGGGATACTCCGCGGCCATGTGGTCCTTCATATAGCCGATCCAGGTGTTGAGATTGGTGGCCGTCGGCCCACCCGAGACGAACGCAACCTCTCCCGACTTGCCGACCTGCTCGGCGAGCTGGTCGATCACTGCGTAAGAGAGCTGTTTCGGATCGGTCTGTTGCACACGAAGCGCCACGTCCGGCCCGTCGACCTGGGAATCGCTTGAATAGAAGACGATTCCTGCCTTGGCCGCCTTGGCGGCGAGCGCCTCCAGCGCGGTCGGCGAGTTCGCCGCCACACCGACCGCATCGACGTGCTTGTTGATCAGGCTTTGCACGAATTCCGCCTGGCCTTCGACGGTGGCCGTGGTCGGGCCTTGATAGATGATCGTGGCGCCGAAATCCTTGCCGCCCTTCTCGAGCCCTTCCTTCATGGCGTTGAAATAGGGAATGCCGATCAGCTTGGGTACGAAGGCGATCGTCCAGGACTTGGCCTCGGCGGACCCCGGTGCCAGAGCGGCAGCTCCGGACAGTGCCGCGAGCGCCAGGGCATGACGACGTGAAATGGACGCGGACATGGCTCTCTCCCTCCCGCTTTTCGGTTTCTGGGTCGCAGTCGGCCCCAGGGTCGCACGATCGGTGCGTTCGCCGGCGCATCATCGGACCAACACGGAGAAACGGCAAGATGCCCCGCCGTCACGGCGGGAGATGCACATCATAGGCCGGTGGGACAGAGGGAAAGGCGTGACAACAGGGTGAGAGCGAATGCTGCCGGGACGAACCGTGATATCAGCTCATCCAGTTGCCGCCATCCACGTTGAGCGTCTGCGCAACCACGTATTCGGCATCGTCGGAGGCCAGAAACACCGCAGCACCGGCGAGATCGCCGGGCCGGCCCATCCGGCCATACGGTACGGCTTCCCCGACCAGCCGCTTCTTCTCGCCGACGGCACGGTTCTCGTAGCGCGCGAACAGTGCATCGACCTCGGTCCACATCGGCGTATCGACCACGCCTGGCGCCATTCCGTTGACGCGCACGCCCTGGCGGATCAGTCCAAGGCCGGCCGATTGCGTCAGGCTGATGACCGCCGCCTTGCTCGCGCAATAGACGCCGACCAGCGCCTCGCCGCGCCGGCCGGCCTGCGAGGCGAGGTTGATGATGGCCCCGCGGCGGCGGCCGGCGATCATCCGGCGCGCGATCGCCTGCAAGGTGAACAGAAGGCCCTTCACGTTGACGGCGAAAACGCGATCGTAACTTGCCTCGGTGACGTCGAGAATCGGCGCCATGTCGAAGATCGCGGCATTGTTCACCAGGATGTCGAGTCCACCCCGCCGTTCCGTTTCTGCAGCGAATGCCGCAATCGACTCCGCGCTGGTCACATCGAGACGCCAGGCATGTGCCGCCGGGCCGATCGCCGCGGCGGCGGCAGAAGCGGCCTCTTCGGAGATATCGGCGATGCAGACGCGCGCCCCTTCCGCGGCATAGCGCTCGGCGATCGCGCGGCCGATCCCTCCTGCCCCGCCGGTGACGGCGGCATATCTGCCGGCCAGTTTTCCGCTCATCGCGCGGCTCCTACCAGCAGGTGTAGCCGCCGTCGGCCAGCACGATCGAGCCGGTCAGCAGGCTGGCAGCATCCGAAGCCAGGAACAGGACCACCGAAGCGATTTCCTCCGGCTGGCCGACACGGTGCATCGGCGTCATCTCGAGCCAGGTGCGCCTGAGTTCGGGATTCTCCAGGCCGAAGCGCGTCAGCGGCGTCTCGATATAGGTCGGAGCGACCGCGTTCACCCTGACGCCGCGCCCCGCCCATTCTGCGGCCAGCGAACGGGTGAGATGGTGCACGGCAGCCTTCGAGGCGTTGTAATAGCTTTGCTCCTGCGGCTTGTTGACGATGAAGCCGGACATCGAACCGATATTGACGATCGCGCCGCGGCCCCGCTTCAGCATGTGGCCGCCGAACGCACGTGCACACCAGAAGGTGCCATTGAGGTTGACGTCGATGTGGGCAAGCCAGTGCTTGTCGGTGACCTCCTCGGCGGCGGTGGAGGCCAGCGCGATGCCGGCGTTGTTGACCAGGATGTCGATCGCGCCGAGCCGGGAGTTGAGGGCGGCGGCAGCGGCGGTGACGGCGGCGGAATCGGTCACGTCGAGCCGGATTGCCTCGGCCGCAAAGCCGGCCGCAGCCAGGGCCCCCCTGCCCTGCTCCGCAACCGCCTCGTTGATATCCGCGATCACCACCTGCGCACCGGCCTCGGCCAGGGCGCCGGCACAGGCGAGCCCGATGCCTTGGCCGCCACCGGTGATGACCGCATGGCGACCCTTGAGATCGTATTTTTCGAGGTACACGTGTCGTCCTTCCGGAATCTGCGCGACGTCAGTCTGGGGTGGCGTGAGAGATGGCTTTGCCGGCGTCATCGAACAGGCTCACCCGATCCGGACGAAGCGCGATCGAGACCGTCGCACCTGGGCGGACACGGGCGAGATCGTCGGTGCGGACGACGATCGTGCCGCCGATGGGATCCTTCACGTACAGCAAGGTCTCGGCGCCGAGGTGCTCGATGACATCCACCTGCCCGCCAAGCGGGCCGGCGTCGGCCAGTACGAGATGCTCCGGCCGGATGCCGAGCGTGAGCGGAGACCCGAGGGCAACCGCACCCGCCGCCGCCGGCACCTGAAGCGTGCGGCCGCCCGCCAGTTCCAGGGCCATCCCGCCATTGGCGGGTCGCGCGGCCCGCCCCTGGAAGAAGTTCATCCTGGGCGAGCCGATGAAGCCGGCAACGAAGAGATTCGCCGGCCGGCGATAAAGCTCGAGCGGCGTGCCGACCTGCTCGACATGCCCCTTGTTCAGGACCACGATCCGGTCTGCCATCGTCATTGCCTCGACCTGGTCGTGCGTCACGTAGATCATTGTCGCCGCCAGATCCTGGTGCAGCTTCACGAGCTCGGTGCGCATCTGCACGCGCAATGCGGCATCGAGATTGGACAGCGGCTCGTCGAACAGGAAACCTTTCGGATTACGCACGATCGCCCGCCCGATGGCGACCCGCTGGCGCTGCCCGCCCGAAAGCATGCGCGGCCGGCGCGACAGCACCGCCTCGAGCTGCAGGACGCGCGCGGCGGCCTGCACCTTCTCCGCGATCTCCGCCTTCGCGACGCCGGCCATCTTCAAAGCGAACCCCATGTTCTGCGCAACCGTCATATGCGGATAGAGCGCGTAGGACTGGAACACCATCGCCAGCCCTCGCTTGTCGGGCGGGATCGCATTGGCACGCACGCCGTCGATCACGAGATCGCCGGACGTAATCTCCTCCAGCCCGGCGATCATGCGGAGCAGCGTCGACTTGCCGCAGCCGGAGGGGCCGACGAAAACGACGAACTCGCGATCCTCGATGGTCAGTTCGACGGCCTCGATCGCCTCGAAGTTGGCATAGAATTTTCCGACCTGGTGAAGTTCGAGCCGGGCCATGGCGCGCTCCTACTTGACGGCGCCCGCGGTGAGGCCGCGCACCAGGCGGCGCTGGGCAAGGCTGCCGAAGATGAGGATGGGGGCGACCGCCAGCACCGAGGCGGCCGAGAGCTTCGCCCAGAACAGGCCTTCCGGGGCCGAATAGCGCGCGATGTAAGCGGCCAGCGTGCCGGCGTGCGAAGCGGTGAGGTTGATGCTCCAGAAAGCCTCGTTCCAGGAGAGGATGATGGCGAGAAGGGCCGCCGAGGCAATGCCGGGCGAAGCGAGCGGCAGCAGGAGATAGATCATCTGCCGACGCGGACCGGCGCCGTCCATGTGCGCCGCCTCGAGAATGTCCTTGGGAATATCGCGGAAGAAAGAAAAGAGCATCCAGACCACGATCGGCAGGTTCATCAGCATATCGACGATGACGAGGGCCGTGCGGGTATCCAGGAGGCCGGTATCGCGGCAGATGATATAGATCGGAACCAGCACGCCGACCGGCGGCAGCATCTTCGTCGAAAGCATCCACACCAGCATGTCCTGGGTGCGCCTGCCGGGCTGGAAGGCCATGGAATAGGCGGCCGGAAAGGCGATGGCAATGGCGAGCGCGGTCGAGACCAGGCTGACGATGATGCTGTTCTCGGCGAAGAGGATATAACCCGATTGCGACAGCGCCGCGGCGAAGCTTTCCAGAACCGGGCGGAAGATGATGAGCGGCGGGTTGGCGATCGCCTGCGCCTCGGTCTTGAATGACGTGACCAGCATCCAGAGGATCGGAAAGAACATCAGGAACGCGACGACCCAGGCGATGACCGCACCGGGCAGAGATGCTCGCTGTTCGCGCATCCGCGTTACGACTCCAGGTTGCGCGCAACCGCGCGCATGAGAAAGAAAGCGACGATATTGGCCAGGATGATGGCCAGCACGCCGGCAGCCGAGGCGCTGCCGATGTCGAAGTCGAGCAGGGCGCGGATATAGATGAGATAGGTCAGCGTCGTCGTGGCCTCCCCCGGGCCGCCGGCGGTGGTGGTGAGGATCTCGGCAAAGATCGAAAGCAGGAAGATCGATTCCATCATGATGGTGATGGCGATCGGCCGGGCGAGATGGGGAAGGACGATGTAGATGACACGGTTGACGGACTTGGCGCCATCCATGCGCGCCGCTTCGAGCTGTTCGGGATCGAGCGACTGCAGCGCGGTCAGCAGGATCAGGGTGGCGAAGGGAGCCCATTCCCAGGCGACGATGACGATCAGCGCGATCATCGGGAAGTGAGTGAACCAGGCAACGGCCGGCAATCCGACCAGCTTGAGCAGCCACCCGATGAGGCCATAGAGAGGATCGAAAAGGAGGTTCTTCCAGATCAGCGCGGCGACGGGCGGCAGCACGAAGAAGGGTGCGATCACCATCAGCCGGGCGACGGCACGGCCCTTGAAGTTCTGATTGAGAAGGAGGGCAAAGAGAACGCCGAGGACAATGCTCGCCACCAGCACGGCAACGACCAGGATGATGGTATTGACGATCGCGGTCCAGAACGAGGACTCGGAAAGAAGATAGGCGTAACTGCGAAAGCCGACGAAGCCGCGCCGCTCCGGATAGAGAAGGTTATAGCGCTGGAACGAATAGACCAGCGTCATGATCAGCGGCACGAAGGCCCAGAGAGCCAGCACGGCGACCGACGGCGACAGCAGAAGCCAGGCAACGCGTCGCCGGCCATGCGAAAGCGAATCGGCCGCTCCGCCCGCCCGGGTCATCGTTGTCGCGGTGGCGCTCATCGCTCTCCCCCTGCCGCCCGGCGCCGCGAGGCAACCCTCGCGGCGCCGGAACGGCGCGATCCTATTGCAGGTAGCCCGCCTCGGTCATGGCCCGCTTCGTCGAGGCCTGAGCCTTGGCCAGCGCCTGCGCCACGGTGGTCTGGCCGGCCAGCGCCGCCGCGACATCCTGGCCAACCGTGGTGCCGATCCCCTGGAATTCCGGAATTCCGACGAACTGCACGCCGGTATACGGCACCGGGTTGAGGGTCGGGTGCTCAGGGTCGGCGGAGAGAATCATCTGCTGCACCAGCGGCGCAAACGGTGCCGCCTTCAGGTAGTCGGGGTTCTTGTAGGTGGACTCGCGCGTTCCGGGCGGCACGGCAACCCAGCCGTTGGTCTTGCCCACAAGCTCGATGTACGACCGCGACGTGGACCAGGCGAGGAACTTCTGCGCGTCGGCAAGCTGGTGCGTGGTCTTCGGAATGCCGAGCGCCCAGGACCAGAGCCAGTGCGCGCCATGCGGCGTCACCGCGGTCGGCGCCGGTGCCACCGCCACATCAGCCGCGACCTTCGACTTCGTGGGATCGTAGAGAACGCCGGCGGCAACCGTGGCATCGATCCACATCCCGCACTTGCCGGTAGAGAAAAGGGCCAGATTCTCGGTGAAGCCGTTCGAGGTCGCGTTGGGCGGCCCATCCTTCTTCATCAGATCGACATAGAAATTGATCGCCTTCTCCCAGGCCGGGCTCGTGAGCTGCGGTTCCCACTTCATGTTGAACCATTCCCCGCCGAACGTGTTCACGACGGTGGTCAGAAAGGCCATGTTCTCGCCCCAGCCGGGCAGGCCGCGGAGGCATATTCCGTACACGCCCTTGGCGGGATCGTTGAGCTTGTCGGCGAACTTCGCGATCTGGTCATAGGTCGGCTGGGCCGGCATGGTGAGGCCCGCGGCCTGGAACAGGTCCTTGCGGTAATAGGTCATCGAGCTTTCGGCGTAGAACGGCACCGCATAGAGCGTGCCCTTGTAGGAAAGCCCGGCGCGCACCGAGGAAAAGATGTCGTTCAGGTCGTAGGCGGGGCCCAGATCGCCGACCGGCGCGAGCCAGTTGTTCTTTCCCCATTGCGGCACCTCGAAAGTGCCGATCGTGACGATATCGAAAGTGCCGGACTTGGTTGCAATGTCGGTGGTGACGCGCTGGCGCAGCGTATTCTCCGGCAGCACCACCCAGTTCAGGTTGATGCCGGTCTCCTTCGTGAACTCCGGCGAGAGCTTCTGCATGATCAGCATGTCGGGATTGTTCACGGTGGCGATCGTCAAGGTGGCGGCGCCGGCAGCGAGCGGCGTGAGGGAAAGGCCGGCCATGAGCGCGGCGGCAAGCGGCAGCGCGGCTGGGGTTGGTCGTTGCATCTTGGTTGATCCTTCCGTGGTTGGAGGCGAGGCCGAAAGACAGGACGAGAAACCGCTGTCGCGGCTCGGGGGCCGACGCTGACGGAAGGTAGTTGAATGGCCGGATGCGGCGGGCTGCATCCTGGGTCTCCTCCGGGGTGTCGGCGGGCTGGCGCCCTGTCTTGCTTATGCTTTGAAGCTAAATCCCTTTCATTCTGAAAGTCAACCGCGATTTCACACCCCCGCCACAATCGCCCGAACGGCCCCCTCCATGAGCCCGCGATACGCCCTCTGATCCGCGTAAAGACGCTGGAAAACCGCGTATTTGGCCGCGTGATAGCCGGCCTCCGCCCCGCCTTCCGGGCGGATCACCCGCCCGACCCGGCTCATCTTCGCCATCGCCGCGGGAATGTCGGGGTAGGCGCGGCCGGCCACGGCACCGAGGATGGCGCTGCCCAGAAGGACCGCCTCCGGCTCGCCGGCGAGTGCGATCGGAACCCCGAGTGCATCCGCATGCGCGCGCAGGAATACCGGGTTGCGGGTTCCCCCGCCGGTGGCGAGCACGCAATCGATGCCATAGCCCGCGTCGCGCAGCGTCGCGACGATATGGCGCGTGCCATAGGCGATCGCCTGGATGGCCGCCAGATAAAGCCGCGCCAGTTCGCCCGCATCGGCGGCGAGCGTAAGGCCGGAGATCATGCCGCGCAGAGTCGGGTCTGCCCGCGGCGAGCGGTTGCCGTGAAAATCCGGAAAAAGATGCAGATCGCGGGTCAGCGTCGCCGGATCGGTTCCCGCGGCCATCGCTTCGAGCTTCGCGTTCAGCACTTCGTATATCGTGCGCCCGGCCGCCCGCGCCTGCTCGGCCAGCGCAGGATAGGCGGCATGGGTCGTCACCACGTGATCGATCAGCGCGCCGGTCGCCGACTGCCCGCCCTCGTGAAGCCAGAGCCCGGGCAGCATGGCGCCGAAATAGGGACCCCAGACGCCCGCCACGAACCGAGGTTCGGCGGAGACCGCGAGGTGGCAGCTCGAGGTGCCGCCGATCAGGGCGAGGCGGCGGAACATCTCGCCTTCCGCCGGAGCACGATCCTCGAGCGCCGCCCCGATGAGGCCGATCCCGCCCGCATGCGCGTCGATCGCCGACGTGCCGACCGGGGTGCCCGGAGCCAGCCCAAGCTCGGCGGCGGCAACGGGGGAAAGGCCGCCGCCGACCGGCGCCGCCGGCGGAAGAATGTCCGTCCCGATTCTTCGGAACCCCTCCTCCGCCAGCACCCCGAGGCCGATCGCATGGAAATAGCTTTCGTCCCAGCGCCCGGCATGGCCGAGATAGGTCCACTTGCAGACCAGCGAACAGAGCGAGCGCGACGCCTGACCGCTCGCGCGCCAGGTCAGGAAGTCCGGCAGATCGAAGAAATGCTGCGCGCGGCTGAACGTTTCCGGACGGTGCCGTTTCAGCCACAGCAGCTTCGGCGTCTGCATCTCCGGCGAGATGCGGCCGCCGACATAGCGCAATACGGGATGTCCGCTGTCGTTGATCTCCGCCGCCTCCGCGATGGCGCGATGGTCCATCCAGACGATCACGTCCTGGACCGGGCTGCTCCGCCCGCCCAGAGCATCCGCCCCCACCGGAAGCGGCACGCCCTCGGCTCCGAGCACGACCAGCGAGCAGGTCGCATCGAACCCGATCCCACGCACGCCGAGAGGACCGGCAAGCCGGCGCGCCTCCCCGAGAGCCGCGACCACGGCCGCGACCACAGCTTCCCAGATATCGCTCGAGGACTGCTGCACATGATCGGCTCCGGTCCGCCAGAGTGCGATCGCATGCTCGCCTTTGCCGAGGCACTCGCCCGAGAGTGTGAAGACGCCGGCCCGCGCGCTCCCCGTGCCGACATCGACCCCGATCACCGCCTCGGGCGCTCCTCCAGCCATCGCCGGGACCTCAACCCCCGCCCGCCATCAGCGCGCGCATCTCCTCCAGCGTGGAAATGCCCTCCATGCCGCCCTGGCGGCTGACCGCCAGCGCACCCGCGGCGTTGGCGTAACCAAGGCACTCTTCGATCGGGAGACCTTGCCTCAGGCAGGTGACGAAGGTCGCGCCGAAACAGTCGCCCGCACCGGTCGGATCGGCCTCGACGACCTTGTAGCCCGGACGGTCGATCGCGCGCGTGCGATCGTGATAGCTGGCGCCGCGCTCGGCCCGCTTGATGACGATGCAGCCGACGCCAAGATCGAGCAGCTCGGCAATCGCCGCCGGCTCGGATTTCGCTTCGGTCGGAATCGTCAGCTCTGGCCCGCTGGGCAGAAAGATATCGCAGTATTGCAGCATCAGCTCGAGGCCCGCCCGCATTTCGGCAATATCCATCATCTCTTTGCGGATATTCGGATCGAACGAGACGGTCGCGCCGTTCGCCTTGACGATGGCAATCGATTTCCGGACCTCGTCGATGAGATGAAAGGAAAAAAGAGAGGAACCCATGATGTGCAGATGCGCACATCCCGCCAGCAACGCGCGCGCCGGCTGGTCGAGCTCGATCTGGCCGGAGGCGCTGCGCTTGAGATTGAACAGGAAGTCCCGATCGCCATCCTCGCGATAGCGCACGAAGGCGCTCGCCGTGACATGATCCTCGTGCACGCGGACGGCGCTCACGTCCACCCCGTAGCCCTTCAGGCGCTCGATGTTGAGCCAGCCGAAATCGTCATCGCCGATGCAACTGATGATCGCCGCCTCGTGCCCGAGGCGCGCCACCTGGGAAATGAAGATCGCCGGCGCTCCGCCGGGAAACGGGCCGCGGAGGTTGAGCGGCTCGCGGAAGCCGCGGCCGCGCTCGAGCGCCATGATGTCCACCAGAATCTCACCGATGGTGACGATCTTGCCAGGCTTGGTCGGTGGGAGTGCCATGCGCGTTCTCCGTCAGCGAGAAATGTGCCGCGGTGCCGGGCTCATCGACCAGCGGCACGAAGCCGCCGGAGGCCAGCACCTCCCGTGCGCGGGCAGTGGGCGGGCTTGGAAAGATCGCATCCGTCACGAATGAAAGAGGGATTTCGGAAAGCCGCCGCTCGAGCGAGAGCGCGGGGCGCTCGATCAGCACAATGCGGCGCCCGGCGCGCCGGCAGGCCGCCAGGCAAAATCGCTCTTGCACCTTGGAGCCGAGCAGGAGACCCGCCTCCGCCCCCAGCATTTCGGCCTGCATCAGGAAGTGCGTGATCGGATACTGCTCGAGCGCCCGCTCCGCCTGCGACCCCTCGAGCGAGGAGCCGTCGGAGCCGATCTCGCCACCGATCAGCCGCACCCGTGCATCCAGGAGAGAACGCACCAGCGGCACCGCATCCAGCACCGCCAGGATGAGCGTGAGGCCCTGGATTTCGGCCAGGAGCGGGATAATCTGCAGCGGCAGTTCCCCATAGCCGATCAACAGCGTGTGGTCCGCCTCGATGATCCGGCTGGCCAGCCGCAGCATCGGCAGGGCCAGCGTCTTGCCCAGCGGTTCGCCGGGCGGGCGCTCTCGAGGAGAGGGCGTCTTGGCGGCCACCGCCTTGCCGAAGCTGCGCAGCAACAGGCCCTGCTCTTCGAGATAGTTGAGATCGGAGCGGATCGTGACGGTGGAGACGGCGAGCGCCGCGCTCAACTCGTCCACCCGCATCTGGCCGTGCTGGCGGATCCAGTCGGCGATCTTCAGCCGGCGCTGCAGCACGGCGCTTCTGGAAAGGTTGGACACAACGCGGCCCGGCTCGACGTTTCCATCCCTCGGATGGCTTTTAGAATGAAAGGCAAAGGCTTTCAAGATGAAGGCACCCGGAGCCTTCTATAGCCGGGACGGAACCGCTAGGATGCCGCCATGTTGTTCGATTTCGACCGGATCAGCCCGGAAAACTGCTACAAGCTCCTGGTTTCGACAGTCGTCCCCCGGCCGATCGCCTGGGTCGTCACGCTCGACCTCGCGGGGCGGCTGAACGCGGCGCCCTTCTCTTTCTTCAACGCGGTCTCCCAGGACCCGCCGGTGGTGGTGATCGGGATCGGCGGGCGCGGGCCCGGCCGCAGCAAGGACACGGCGGTCAATATCCGCAACCACCCGGAATTCGTGGTCAACCTCGTCAACGAGGAGCGCGCGGAGGCGATGAACGTCACCGCGATCGACTGGGGGCCCGAGGTGCGCGAACTCGAGGAAGCCGGGCTCTCCACCCTCCCCTCCGTCAAGGTGAAGCCGCCGCGCATCGCGGCCAGCCCGGTGGCGATGGAATGCGTCAAGCACGCCACCGTCGAACTCGGGACCGACCGCTCGGTGGTGTTCGGCCGGGTGCTCGCCATGCATGTCCGCGACGACGCCGTGCTGGACGCCGTGAAATGCCATATCGACACCCCGAAGCTCGACCTGATCGGGCGCATGCACGGGCGCGGCTGGTACGCCCGCACACGGGATCGGTTCGAAATGCCCCGCATCGCCGTCTCGGAATGGGAGAGCCGGCTGGAGCTTCCTGAACAGGGGGTCGCGGACTAGCCCCGAATCGAACGTGAGTGACACCTGTCCCCCGCCTCCGATCGCCACCTTTTCCCTCTCCCTCTGGGAGAGGGTAGGGTGAGGGCCTCTTTCTTCCCCTCTCCCTCTCGGAGAGGGATAGGGTGAGGGCCTCTTTCTTCCCCTCTCCCTCTGGGCCGGGCTCCCGGCAAAGTCCCAGAACTTTGCCGGGGTCCCGGTGAGGGATAGGGTGAGGGTGAATCACTCATCCATGAAAGTCGACTAGCCCGATGGTCCCCCGCCTCCTGATCATCATCGGCGTTGCCCTGGCTCTGCTCGGCGTGATCTGGCCGCTGTTCGGCCATCTGCCGGGTGACCTCGAATGGCGGCGCGGCGTGGTCCGGGTCTACATTCCGCTCGGCTCCAGCATCCTCGTCTCGGTCTATCTCTCGGCGGTGCTGATCGGCGGGCTCTGGTTCTGGTGGCGCTGAGGCTCCTGGAGGAGACCATGGCCAGACGTGAATGCGCGGTCTTCATCGATGGCGAGGCGGGCACGACCGGGCTCGACCTTCGCCGCCGCCTGGCCCGGATGCCGGGTCTTCGCCTGCGAAGCCTGTCCGATCGGGATCGGAAGGATCCGGCGGCGCGCCGCGCCCTGATGGCCGAGGTCGACCTCGTGGCGCTCTGCCTGCCGGATGCCGCCGCCCGCGAATCCGCGGCACTCGCCGAAAGCCTCGGCACCGCGGCCCCGAAAATCCTCGACGCCAGCACGGCGCATCGCGTGCATCCGGACTGGACCTATGGCTTCCCCGAGATGACGCCCGGCCAGGTGGCGCGCATTGCCGCGGCGCGCCGGGTGAGCAACCCCGGCTGCTACCCGACCGGCGCCATCGCGCTGATCCGTCCGCTGGTGGAGGCGGGGCTGCTGCCGCCCGACGCCGCGCTCGCCATTCACGCCGTCAGCGGCTACTCCGGCGGCGGGCAGAGCATGATCGCCGCCCATGAGGCGAATGGCGGCCCCGCCTTCGAACTCTACTCGCTCGACCGCGAGCACAAGCATCTGCCGGAACTCACGCGCTATTCCGGGCTCCTGCGGCCGCCGATCTTCGTGCCTTCGGTCGGGCACTTCCGGCAGGGCATGCTGGTCGTGGTCCCGCTGCATCTCGACCTGCTGCCCGGACGGCCGGCCCCGCACCAGCTTGCGGCAGTGCTGGCCAGGGCCTACGCCGGCGCCAGCCTGATCGACGTGGCATCCCCCCCGTCGGACGGCCGGCTCGAGCCGGAGGCGTTGAACGGGACGGACCGGCTCGAGCTTTGCGTGTTTGGTCGCGAGGCGGAGCGTCAGGCGGTGCTGGTCGCCCGGCTCGACAATCTGGGCAAGGGTGCTGCCGGAGCGGCACTCCGGAACATCGCGCTGATGCTCGGGCTCGAGGACCCGAAAGAAGCCCGGGCGGAGGCCCTGCTCGGCGCCTGAAGGTGCTGTGCATGCCCCTTGCGCGGGGCAAGGCGCGCCACGAGATGCACTCCTTGTGGCAGCGCGGCTGGCTGGATCCTGCCGCCGGGAGAAAACGATGTTCCGCACGGCTTGCATGCTGATCGCGGCACTTGCACTGGCGGGCTGCGCCATCACGCCCATGCCGAGCACCGCCTATCTGCCGCCGGGCGCCTTCTTCAGCAACGCCGATAACGACCTGATGGCGATCAACACCGCCGCCTGGGCCTGGGGCAATCCTGCCCGCACCCACGGCAACCTCGTCAATGCGACGCTTGCCGTGATGGCGGTCGAATATCTGGGCGGCCAACTGACCTCGAGCCCGTACTGGTCGTGGATGTCGCCGCTGACCAAGCTCGACATGCTGCACGCGCGCCAAGAGGTGCGCGCAGCCGTGGGGATCGCCCCCGACGCACCCTCGCAAGCGGTGGTTGACGCGCTGATCCAATTCTCCCGCAGCCCGAACGAGACCACCGCCGCGCGCGTCATGACGCCGCCCGCGTTCACCCTGCCGCCCAAGGAGGTTGTCGCGCGGCTGGACAATTTGCCCTCCCTGCCGCTGGTCGGTAAGGCCACCGCCATGGCGAGCGCGCAGCAATTCCCCGGCAGCGGCAACTTCATGTTGACGCCTTGACCCCGCCGCTCCGCCTGCCGCCGATCAGTTTCTGAAAGCAGGTTCAGGCGACTTTGCGCGCCAGCGCGGCCGGCAGGCCGGCGATGGCGCGGTTGACGAGCATGGCATCCGAGGCCGCGTCCAGTTCCCGGCGGATTACCTCCGCGGCGGCCGCTGTCGCCACCTCGACGGCGGCGACCCTCACCGCCGTGACCGCCGCCTTCTCGGCCGCTTCGATGCGCTCCACCGCCATCCGCTCGCGCCGGCGCGCCGCCTGCACGGCTTCCGCTGCCGCGGCGGCGGCAAGGTGCTCCGCCTCCGCCTTCGCCGCCGCCAGCAGGGCCTTCGCTTCTTCCAGGGCCTCGCGGCGGCGGGCCTCGGCATCCTTCAGCATCGCCTCCGCCTCCTCGCGCAGCCGCCCCGCCTCGGCGATCTCTTTCTCGATCGCCGCCGCCCGCGCATCCAGCATGGCGGCCATCGCGACCCACAGGCGCTTGCCGAACAGGATGAAGAAGATGACGAACGCCACGGTGACCCAGAACACCGCTTCGGCGAGCACCGAGTGGGCCATTGAGAAAGTCGTGACCATGGCGGCTCAATGCCTCCCGGCGGCCCGTTCAGTCATGCCGCACCCGCGCCAGCGCGCCCTCGATCGCCCGTGACAGCAGGGCGGTCTCCGGCAGTCGGCCGGTCAGGCGCGAGATCATCGCCGTCGCCGTTTCGCTGGCAACTTCGCTGAGCGCTCCCATGGCTTTCGTGCGCGCAGCGGCGATTCGCACTTCCGCC
>JASHOF010000135.1 GCA_030041255.1 Acetobacteraceae bacterium | reverse complement strand
GCATCCGAGGCGCGCGCGCCCCGGCCTCATTGAAGCCGTTCATCGGAGTCATGATTCCACGCCGCCAACCGTGCCGTTCAACTGTGACGCACCGAACGAATGGCGGAGAATGGCAATGACGAAGATGTTCAAAGTCGGCGATCATGTCAGTTGGAATTCCGAAGCTGGCCGGGTCAGCGGCCGGATCGTGCAGGTGCATGCGAGCGACGTGAACGACCAAGGCTACGTGCATCACGCGAGCGAGAGCGATCCGCTGTATGAAATCAAAAGCGACAAGACCGATCACATGGCACTCCACAAGGACGGCGCATTACGGCTGCTGCCGCCCTGACTGCCCGATTCCTACTGGCCCGGAGGGGCCAGCACCACGGCAGCCTCTGCCGTCAGCAGCAGGAAAGTGAAGGTCTCCTGCAGGTACAGGCGGACGGTGGTTTCGGTATGATTGAGGTAGCCGATGGAGATGTCCTGGCCAATGTGCAGCTCAAAATCGCCGCCGCGAGTGGAGACCACAAGGCCCCCCTCGATGGCCGGGGCCCAAACGATCTCGCCGTCTACAAGGCGCCGGATATGCCTGAGGACCGGGTAGCCATTGTCGCTGCCTCCACTGACGGCGGTGTACGGTTCCGCACCCAACAGGAGAGCGTAGGGACCGTTGACGCCAGCGAGGCGCAACCGGCTTACCGCCTCTGCCACTGCGCCCGGATAGGCCGCCACCTCGGCAGGGAGCGTCAACACCGGATTGCCGGTGCCTTGACGAAAGCCTTGGATCCCGGCCGATGCATACCCCTCGAACACGGCGCGATCTTCGGCAAAGGCGATTTTGCGCGCCGCATCCTTCAACGGCGACCAGTCTGAATCGTTTGCGCCGCGTTCCACGTCATCAATCGCCTGGCGCGCCAGCTCGAACGGAACGCGCAGTTCAACGAGCGCCTTCACCTCGCGTTGCGCAGCATGCACTCCCTCGCCCGTCGTTTCGATCTCAAAGAGATGGCCAGTGCCGACCGCCGGGAACGCGACACCCTTCGGGCCTTGCACATCCACCACGCGCCGCGCCGCCAGATGGCGCTTGAGGGTGCGGGACGCCTCCTCTTCGATCTGGACCCACGCCTGGTCAGAGATCGGGGCCAGTTCCCGATGGAGATTATTCATGTGTCTTTACTTCCCTGAGAGAACCGATACCAAGCGAACCATCGGAGGACGGCGCACGTAGCCGCGCCGCCTCGGTTCCGCGTTCGTCCGCCGACGGACGGGCGGACGATGGAGCCGCCTCCCCGGCGGCGACATTCTCCAGGAATGTTGCCGAGGGCACGAAAAACAGCGTGCCGGTGACGGCGCGGCTATAGTCCAGCAGCCGATCGTAATTGCCCGGCGGCCGGCCGACGAACATGTTCACCAGCATCTGCTCGATCCTGTGCGGAGACCGGGCATAGCCGATGAAATAGGTGCCGAACTCTCCCTTGCCCACGTCGCCGAACGGCATGTTGTCGCGCAAAATCTCCAACTGCTTTCCGTCCTCCAGGATCGTCGTCAAGGCGTTGTGAGCCGAGGTCGGTTTCACGGCATCGTCCAGTTCGATGTCGGAGAGCTTGGTCCGGCCGATGATCTTCTCTTGCGCTTCGATGGGCAGCGCATTCCAGCCCGCGAGGTCATGCAGGTATTTCTGCACGATCACGTAGCTTCCGCCGGCGAATGCCGTATCTTCCTCGCCGACGATGGTGGCCTCGATCGCAGCCTGTTCCGTGGGATTCTCCGTCCCATCGACAAAACCGATCAGATCGCGGTCATCGAAATAACTGAAGCCGTGCACTTCGTCCACCGCGGAAACGACACCACCGAGCCGGGACATGACCTGGGTCGCAAGCTCGAAGCACAAGTCCATGCGCGTGGCACGGATATGGAAGAGGATGTCGCCTGGCGTGGAGACGGCATGATGCCGACCGCGAACCTCGCGGAACGAATGCAATTCTCTTGGCCGCGGCGGCCCAAAGAGCCGGTCCCAGGCATCCGAGCCAAACGCCATGACACATGACAGGCGGCCTTCGAGGTCGCGGAAGCCAACTGCACGCAGAAGGGCGGCCAGGTCTCCACAAAGAGCCCGCACGGCGGCGCGATGTTCTGGCCCAGGGTTCACGGTCACGACGAGAAAGACGGCGGCGCGTGTGAGCTGCGCGACGACCGGCTGCGGAATAACGGACGGCACTACCCCTCCTCACTGGCCCGGATCGTTGCATGATGACGGATGACGGGCGATCACGCTATAGGGCTCTGGCCTCTCGTAACCCTGAGCGCCGTCCGCTCACCGAACATCCGGATCGGCGGCACGATTCCGATAGAGGATGACAGCGCAATAATTTTCGAGTATAAATCATTTCCGGTTCGTGCGGATCCGGTCCGTTGCCGGCTTTGCCGCCGTGCAAGCCGCAGCCGGTCTCATGCCGATCGTCACCTTCAGCAAAACCAAGGGGGAAAGCATGTCCACACATCCGTCTCTCACGCTTTCGCGCCGCGGCCTGCTTTGCACCGCGACCGCAGCGGCCGCCCTCACGCCGGCAGTCGCTTTTGGCCAGGCCAAGCCGGCGCTCGGCACGCCGCCCTCGGTGATCAGCAATCCGCCGCGGCGCTGGGGGCGCGGCGCCCCGCCGGAAATCTATCCCGATCCGGACGTGCTGGTGATCGACCCCTCGTTCAACCAGTACCTGGTCGGGCTCGATGCCATCCATCGGCTGCACACCGGCTTCCAGTGGGCCGAAGGGCCCGCCTGGTCGTCCGAGGGTCAGTATGCCGTGTTCAGCGACGTCAAAGGCAACACCCAGTACCGCTACATCTGGGAAACCGGTCGCGTCAACGCCTTCCGCAAGCCATCCTACAACAGCAACGGCAATTCGTTCGATTTCCAGGGTCGGGAGCTCTCGTGCCAGGATTTCTTCCGCCGCGTCGTCCGCTGGGAGCAGGACGGCTCGATGACCGTGATCGCCGATTCATTCGAGGGCAAGCCGCTGAATTCGCCGAACGATATCGTGCCTCACCCCGACGGCAGCATCTGGTTCACCGATCCGCCGTACGGAGCCCTGATCAGCGAAGGCCATCCTGACGTGGCAGGCGGCGGCGCCAACCAGAACGGCCTCTACAATGCCGAGATCGGGAATTTTGGCGTCGGGATCGTCGGCGGCACCAGGCAGGTGCTGCCGACCAACACCTATCGCTGGGACCCGAGCGGCAGCCTCGACGTGGTGGTGCCGGGCGATCAGGTGCCGAACCCGAACGGGCTTTGCTTCTCGCCCGACTACAAGACCTTCTATCTCATCAGCACCGGACCGGCGCCGTGGCAGGCGTCCGGCGGCAAGGGCAACATCTATGCATTCGATGTACAGGGCAAGAAGGTCGCCAATATGCGGCAATTTACCGACTGCATGGTGGATGGCGTGCTCTGCGGACCGGACGGAATGCGCCCCGATCGCGCCGGCAATCTTTGGATCGGCTCCAACGCACCGCTCGGTTATTGCGGGGTTACGGTGTGGAATCTCGCGGGCAAGCTGATCGGCCGCATCCGCCTGCCTGAAATCTGCGCCAATATCTGCTTCGCCGGCCCGAAGCGCGACTTCCTGTTCATGGCGGCGAGCCAGTCGATTTACATGTTCCGCGTGAACGTGCAGGGGGCAACGCCCGGCTGAGGCCGGGCCCTGGCTTTGCAGCGCGCCGGCGAATGGTGTTCTGGCAACCATGTTCGGACCTCGCTCAGTGGACAACCCCGGTTCTGGTCCTTTCGCCGCGCTGCCGCTTGAGGAAAATGGCTCGGTTCATGCCGGGTCCGACCGCGCGAGGCTCCGCCTCATCATGGCGGGCGCCAGCCCGTTACCGCACCGGCGCCGTCAGGCTGATCCCCTGATCGGCGAAATAGCGCTCCAGCGCGGCGGGTGTTGCGGAAGCGTCGGCCAGCGCCACGTAGCTGTCCGGCCGGAGCAGATAGAGGGCATCGCGCGCGAAGCCGGCCGCGCGATGCCCAGGATGCCAGGCGAAGACGTGAAGCGGCAGATCATGCGATCGGCACCACGATGCCAGTTCAGGGCTCGCCGCACCATAGATGTGGGCCTGCCAGCTCATTGCGGTAAGCGAAGCAAAATTGTCGTCATCGCCGGCCCGCACCCAGGGCAGCCGGTCACCGCCCTGCACCTTGCCGGCCACCCCGCGGCCGAGCGGGCCGCCACGATAGTTGAGCGTGATCTGCGAGACGGTGCGGAAAAGAAATGTACGCCATTGCGGGATGCGGAAGAGGCCGGCCGCGAGGGCGGGAACCAAGCGGGTGCGCAGCAGGCTGGCGATGCGGCCTTCGGAGGTGACGAGGGTGAAGATACGATCCGTCGTCGCGACCAGCCGCCGCGCAAAGACGATCCGTTCGGCTTCGTAGCTTTCGAGCAGCCTTTCGGGCGCGCGCCCGGCGACCACCGCGGCCAGTTTCCAGGCCAGGTTGATGGCATCGCCGATGCCGGTATTCATTCCCTGGCCGCCGACCGGGCTGTGGATATGCGCCGCGTCGCCCACCAGGAAGGCACGGCCCTTGCGAAACTGCCCGGCGACGCGGTGGTGCACATGGTAGGTCGAGAACCAGTTCACCCGTTCGACCGCCACTTTCATGTGCTCGATCGCTTGCCTGCTCACGTCCTCGAAGCGCAGGCTGTCAGCGCGTTCGGCGCGCTCGTCGCGCACGGTTCCGATCAGCCGCGCCCTCCCCTGCCCGTCCAGCGGGAAAATGGCGAGGAAGTCGGCCAGGTCGAGATCGACATGCAACGCGCCATCGGCCGCGGGGCCGGTGGCATTGACGTCGGCAACATAGAAAAGTTGCCGATAGGTGTCGCCGGGAAAGCCAGAACCGATCGTCTCCCGCACCACCGAGCGCGCCCCGTCGCAGCCGGCGATGAAGCGCGCCTCAAGGCTTTCCTCTTGTCCGCCGGGTAAGCGGAGGCGTGCGCCGATATGCTCGCCACGATCCGTGAAGCCGAGCAACTCGGTCTCACGGGCAACCGAAACTCCGAGGGCTTCGAGCCGTTCGATCAGCAGCCGCTCGTGCCGATCCTGCGGAAAAATATGCATGAACGGATAGGGCGTCAGTCCCGTGCCGATCGCCCCGAACGGCACGCGCGCCGCCTTCCTGCCCCTTACCCAGAGATTGACCGCGGGAACCTGATGGCCTCCGGCGATCACCGCATCCACAAGGTCGAGCTGGCGATAAAGCTCAAGCGTGCGCGCCTGCACCGCCACTGCCCGCGAAGTCGTCCCCGGCCCGGCGGTCTTGTCGATGATCCGCACTTTGACACCAAGCCTGGTCAGCCACAGCGCCAGTACGAGCCCCGTCGGGCCCGCTCCGGCAATCAGGACGTCGCACTCCATGGGCGCCTTCTCTTTTCGGACTCTGCCGCACAGCAGCCTTCCTTGCCGCCGGGCCATGCAGCCCGGCGGCAGCGGCGGGAAAAATCAGAAATGGAACTGGTCGATATTGGATTTGTCGAACACCGTGAGCGGCCCCAGGATCACCACGCCATCGGCGCCGATGCTGCGTTGCCCGAGCTTGCCGCAGGCGAAGCTCTCGCCCTCCTTGCCCGTAATCAGCCCGGAGCACAGCGAACCGGCCGCATAGGCGGCGAGATAGCCAAGGTCTCCCGGATTCCACAGCGCGAAGGCCTGCACGGTGCCATCCTTGATATAGGCGCGCATCTGGTTGGGCGTGCCGAGCCCGGTCAGCGTCACCTTCCCCTTGTACGGGCTCGATGACAGGTAGCGGGCCGCCGCGCTGATGCCGACCGTGGTCGGCGAAATCACCCCGCGCAGATTCGGAAAAGCCTGCATCAGGCCCTGCATTTCGGTGAAGCTCTTCTGGTCGTCGTCATTCCCGTAGGCGACCTTGACCAGCTCCATCTTCGCGTACACGGGTTTCTTCAGCTCATCCTTCATGAAGCCGATCCAGGTATTCTGGTTGGTCGCGTTCGGCGTCGCCGACAGGATCGCGATCCGGCCGCTGTAATCGATCATCTTGCCGAGGAGCTTGACCTCGTCGCGGCCGATCGTCTCGTTGTCCGCCTGGCTGCAGAAGAGCTGCCGCCCGGCCGGCGCGACGTCGCTGTCATAGCTGACGACCCTGATCCCCTGCGCCATCGCGCGCTTGAGATAGGGCACCAGAGCATTGCGATCGTTGGCGGAAATGCAGATCGCGCCGACCCGCTGCGCGACCAGCGTGTTGATGTAGGAAACCTGCGTCGATGCGCCGGCACTCGACGGCCCGACCTCCTTGCCGCTGGCCCCGAATTCCTTGCAGGCGGCGATCCCGGCGTCGTCCGCGGTGGTGAAATAGGGGTTGTTGACCTGCTTCGGCAGGAACGCGATGGCCAATCCGGGCTTGATGCCCGCCGCCTCCGCCGGCAGCGTCCCCGCCATCATCGCGCCTGCGGCGCCGATCATCAGTGCTCGTCTTTTCATGTCTCGTTCTCCCTTCTCGGTTGTTGCTGCCGCCCGCCGGGCAGAGCGCGCCGTTCGAGCCGGCTTTCCACCACCGCCGCCAGGTTCGGTCCCAATACCGAGGCGATCAGCAGGGATCCGGTCACCATGGTCAGGATATCGTTGGAAACGTCGATCAGGGCCAGTGCATTTTGCAGGACGCCGATCAGGAAGACGGCGGCGATGACCCCGATCACGCTGCCTTTGCCGCCGAAAATCGAAATCCCCCCCAGCAGCACCGCCGCCACTACCGGCAGCACGAACCCCTCCGCATTATCGCCGCGGGCGCTGGAAAAGCGAGCCGTGTAAACGATGCCGGCGAGCCCGCTCATCGCCCCGGAAAGCACGAACAGGAGGAACTTGTGGCGCAGCACCGGCAGCCCGGCAAAGGTCGCCGCCACCGGATTGGCGCCGATGGCATAGAGCGCACGGCCGAAGGGGGTGGCGTGCAGCACCAGGATGGTCAGCACCGCCAACAGGAAAAACAGCACCATCGGGTTCGGCAGCGCCGTCCCCATCACCGTGCCGAACCCGAGATTGGTGAAGAAGGTCGGGAAATCCGCCACCGCCTTGTCGCCGAGCAGGCCGAAGGCAAGACCTCGATAGAGGGCCAGCGTGCCGATCGTCACCGCGAGCGACGGCAGCCCAAGCCAAGTGACCAGCACGCCGTTGAACGCGCCCGCCAGCGCTCCGGCAACCAGCGCAGCCAGCATGGCGAGCGCGATCGGCACGTACAAGGACCACAACAGGCCGAGCAGGCAACTGCACATCCCGAGCGCCGAGGCGACCGAGAGGTCGATCTCGCCGGCAACGATCACCATCGTCGACGTCAGCGCCATCAGCGCGATCTCGGAAAGATTGGCCGCCAGGTTGCCGAGATTGTCGGCCGTCAGAAAGGCCGGCGAGAGAAACGAGCCCAGAAAGAGCGCCAACAGAACCAGGAGCCAGATCACCACTTCCCAGCGCCTGAGCGGCGCGAGCACCTCAGCCATGGCGGCGGCCCGAACGCATGAGTGCGAGCGTGTGCCGCGCGATCACGAGGTCGAGGCTGATCGCGGCGAGCAGCATCGCGCCTTCGATCGTCTGTTCCCAGAAGGCAGGCACCCGTAGCGAAACCAGCGCGTTCGAAATCGTGGCCAGCAGCAGCGCGCCGATCGCCGCCCCCTCGACACTGCCGACGCCGCCGGTGATCGCCACCCCTCCGACGACGCAGGCCGCGATCACATGCAGCTCGAGCCCGGTTCCCGCCGTCGCATCCACGGTCCCGAAGCGGGCCGTGAACAGCACGCCGGCGAAGCCGGCAATCGCGCCGCAGCAGATGAAGCCGAGCAGCAGGCGGCGCCGCACATCGATGCCGGCCAGCCGGGCCGCCTCCTCGTTGGAGCCGAGCGCGAAATATTCGCGCCCGGCCGGGTAGTGGCGGAGGGCATAGCCGGAAAGCGCAATCAGCCCGACCACGATCAAGGCCAGGAACGGCACCGGCCCGACCCCGGCTGTCGCCAGCCCGAGGAAATGGCCGGGCAGGCTAGTGGCGTTGATCTGCGCGCCTTTCACCCAGGCGAAATCGGCGCCGCGAAACACGTACAAAGTGCCGAGCGTGGCGACCAGGGACGGCACGCCGCCCCACGCCACGAGCCCGCCATTCAGCGCACCCAAAACCGCACCCCCCACGGCCCCGATCGCCATCACCAGCGGAACCGGCATCGCCGGATGCGCAATGAACAGCGCCCCGGTGGCGTAGGCGGTCAGGCCGAGGATCGACGAGATGGAAAGATCGACCTGGCGCATCAAGAGCACGATCGTTTCGCCGACACACAAAAGAGCCGTGACCGCGACATCTTCCAGGATGTCCTTCACACCCTGCGCACCGAGAAAGCGCGGATTGATCGCAGCCGTCGCCAGCGCCAGCGCCGCCAGCACGGCGAACAACCCCACCTCGCGCACGCGGGCCAGCGCCTGGAACAACCCGCTGCGCTCGGCGCTAACCGCCGCGCTCATGCCGGGTCGCACGCCGGCCCGAGCGCTCCCTCCTGGCCGGTCGCCAGCGCCATCACCGATTCCTCACTGGCCAGCGCCCCACCCATCTCCCCGACGATCCGTCCCTCCCGCATCACCAGGATCCGATCCGCCATGCCGAGAACTTCCGGCAGTTCGGAAGACACCATCAGCACCGCGAGATCCTGCCGCGCCAGGCCGGCGATCAGGTGATGGAGCTCGGCCTTGGCACCGACATCGATGCCCCGTGTCGGCTCGTCGATCAGGAGAATCCTGGGCCCGGTCGCGAGCCACTTCGACAACACCACCTTTTGCTGGTTGCCCCCCGACAGTGTCGCTACCGCATCCGAAAGCCTCCGGAACTTGAGCTTGAGCCGTGACGCCCATTCGGCGGTGATCGCGCGCTCTTTCGCCGGCGAGGAAAACGGTCCGCGACAAAGCTTTCTGAGCACGGCGAGCGTCGCGTTGCGGATGATGGAAAGATCCAGCACCAGCCCCTGCTGGCGCCGGTCTTCCGGCACCAGTGCCAGCCCCATGCGCATCGCCGCGCGCGGGTCGCCCGGCGGGATCTCGCGGCCGAACGCATGCACGGTTCCGCCTTCCCGCTGATCGATGCCGAAAATCCCGCGCAGCACCTCGCTGCGTCCGGCCCCCACCAACCCGGCCAGAGCCACGATCTCGCCCCGATGCAGATCGAAATCGATGCCGGCATAGACGCCCGCAGCCGAAAGTCCGCGCACCACAAGGGCTGGCGCACCGCGTTCGCTGCGCCGTGGCGGATAGAGCGTCTCCAGCGCCCGTCCCACCATCAGCCGCACCACCTGTGACGGCGTGTAGCCGGCGATCGGCCCGCTATCCACCGGCGCGCCGTCCCTGAGCACCGTCAGGCGCTGGCATTCGGCAAACGCCTCCTCGAGGCGATGCGTGATGAACAGGATCGCCACACCCTGACCGAGCAGCCGGCGGACAACCGCGAACAGGCGGGCCGTCTCCTCGCCGGTCAACGCGGCAGTCGGCTCATCCATGATCAAGACGCGCGCTTCATAAGAAAGTGCCTTGGCAATCTCCACCAGTTGCTGGCCGGCGATGGAAAGCCCGCGCACCGGCCGCGCGGGATCGAGGGCGACACCGAGGCCGGCAAACAGCGCCGCCACCATCGCCGTCGATCTCCGGTGATCGATCCGCCCCCAACGGCGCCGCGGCTGGCGCCCGATGAGCACGTTTTCGGCAATGGAAAGATCGGGAAACAGCGTCGGCTCCTGATAGATGACGGCCACTCCTGCGTCGCGAGCCTCGGCAGGATTGCGGAAAATCTGCGGCCGTCCGTTCAGCAGGATGTGTCCACTATCGGGCTCGATCACACCGGCCAGGATGCGCACCAGCGTGCTCTTCCCGGCGCCGTTTTCGCCCAGCAACGCGTGTGCCTCTCCGCCGTGGAGCGCGAGCGAGACGTCGCGCAATGCCACGGCGCCACCGAAGGACTTGCTCACGCCGACGGTGGCAAGGATCGGAGTTCCGTCGGTCAAGGTCGAAGATTTCCTCGAACCCGGGGAAGGCGCCCTTCATTCCCAACCGGGCGGCGGGACGAAGGACCTGAAAGAAAGCTCGAGCATCTCGGCCATCCTAATCGTGGTACGATCGCCGCCCATCGGCCCCGCAATCTGCACGCCGATGGGGAGGCCGGCACTCGAAAGCCCGATCGGCGCGACACTCGCCGGAAGGTGGAATGCGCAGGTGATGCCGGGCCAGAACAGCATGTCGTTGTAGGCAATCTCCCGGCCATCGACGGGGAGGCTCCGCTCCCGGGTCTCGCCTTCCTGCATGTGCGGCAAGGCCGGTGTCGCGATCACCGGGCAGAGCAGCACATCCCAACGCTTGAAGAAGGTGCCCCAGAGACGGCGAATTTGGTGGCGCCGTTCATTCAGCCTCAGCCATTCCCGATGCCCGAGATCGACCGCCCGCACGAACAGCGCATCGGTGCTGAAATCGCCGGCCGCGAGCTTCGCTTTTTCCGCGCGCTTCCGGGCCAGGATGTCCTCCGGCGCGCGCGCGGAAAGGGCGGCGTCGAGCAGGGTGACGTAAAGGCGGAACGCCTCGACGGGGTCGAAGTCGGGGCGCGCGGTGCAGCTGACCTCGGCCCCTTCGCGTTCGAGGTGGTGCGCCAGATTCTCGATCAGCGCCACCGTCTCGGCGTCGGTCGCCTGGCCCGGCTGCTCAGCCCAGACTGCGATGCGGCATTCGGAAAGCCTGTTCATCCGCGGTTTCGGCAGGGCGTAGCCGTGCCTCGCCTCGGTTGGATCAGGCCCGAGAATGGCATCGAGCGCGAGTTCGAGGTCGCGCGCCGAACGGGCCAGCGGGCCGATCACCGAAATGTCGGTCATCGCCGCCGCGTTGACCATCGACTGCCCGCGCGGCGAGCAGAGCCCCCAGCTCGGCTTCAGGCCGAACAGGCCGCAATAATGCGCCGGCACCCGGATCGACCCGCCGATATCGCTGCCCAGCTCGAGCGCGGAAAACCCGGCCGCGCAGGCTGCTGCACCGCCGCCGGAAGAGCCGCCCGGCGTATGCCCCGGATGCCACGGGTTGTTCGTCGTCCCGTAAGCCGGGTTGTAGCTCTGCCAGTCGGCAAGCCCGACCGGAACATTGGTCTTGCCGAACACCACCGCCCCCGCCGCCTCCAGCCTGCGCACGGCGAGCGCATCGGTTTCCGCCTGCTCGGCCTTGCGATTTTCGTAGCCCCAGGTGCTGGGCAGCCCGGCGAGATCGAAGCTCTCCTTGACCGTCATCGGCACGCCGAACAGTGGTCCCTCCGCCCGCCCCGCCTGGTCGAGCCGCCTGGCACGCCCTCGCGCACGCTCGAAGTCCCTGGCGACGACGGCGTTGAGCCGAGGGTTCAGCCGCTCAGTGCGGGCAATGAAATGATCGAGCAATTCGAGGCAGCCGAGCCTGCGGCTCCGGACAAGCCCGGCAAGGCGCCATGCAGGCAGGAACGACGGATCCATGGGGGCCTTTCACAGGGAGAACGCAATCCCCGCGCCTCCAGAGGCGGAAACGCAGCTTCCGCCCACGCACGATACCTGTCCAGGCCCGCCATGTACGGTTTTCACGGTACGGTTTTCACGCGCATGCAGCAGGCCGGAAACCATCCCCGAAGTCATCTTGCACCAGGCTGGGCTCCAGGCTGGACGAGACCCGGCCTGCAACCGATCATGCTGTCTGGCCGCAGGAAGGAGAAACCGCATGCTGAACCAGCAGGAATGCGACGCGATCGTCCGCGACCTCGTCGCGGATCCGATGCAATTCCTTGCCCGGCACATCATCAACCTCGATTCGAGTGCGGTCGAGATTCACGACAAAACGCCCGCGCCGGTCCGGTTCTCGCTCAACAGATCGAACAAATCCACGACCAATGCGACCGTGTACGCTACCACCGACACGCTGCGCGACGCGCCCCAGATCACCATGGGCTTGCCGATGTACTTCCTGCCCTGGGCGAGGGAAAGAAAGCTCTCCCTCATGCTTCCGCCAAATGATGCGACCGTCCTGGTTTTCACCGCCAACCTGACCGGCTGCGCCGTCGGCTACTGGCGGGCGCCGGACGGCGGCGCGAAATTCTATCACGTCAACATCGGCGGTGAAGGCAGCATCGAAGCCAAGGGCGCGGCGGCACACGAAAAGCTGACCAAGGCGCTCACGAAAACCCTTAGCAAGACCGGCAAGCCGAAATCGCCCGAGCGGCAAGCCGGCGGCATCTTCAACGTGCAGGACTACGGGTGGGACGAATCCAAGGTCGTTCGCGGTTGCGCCTGCGGCGTGCTGCGGCAGCGAGGATGGGAATTCTACGGCCAGACGATCGTCGAATTCGGGCTGAGAGGAGGCTTTGGCGTCAAGGAGGTCAGGCCATTCTGAGACGGCCTCCGAGGCCCGGGCACGGCGGGCAACACATCAGCCGCCGCTGATCGCCGTCATCACCAGAACCTCTGCCCCGGGTGCGAGCGGGGTCTCGAGCGAGGCGCGCTCTCCGTTGACGAAGATGTTGATATGGCGGCGGATGCGCGGCGTGGAATCGGCAAGCCTGTCGCGCATGCCGGGGAAGCGCTGATCGAGCGCGCCGAGCGCCTCGGCGATGGTTGCGGCGCTGAGTTCGAGTTCGCGCGGCGCGCCGGGGAAGAGCGCGATCAGTGCCGCCGGCAGGCTGACGCGAACGGGAGCGGACATTGGCCCGCCGCTGCTCAGCCCGAGAGCGCGAGCGTCTCGACGGAATGGATGGCGGGCAGATGGCGGGCAAGCGAGGACCAGGTTTCGCCCTCGTCGGCGCTGGCGAAGAGCTCGCCCGAACCGGTTCCGAAATAAACGCCGGCGGGCGTGAGGGGATCGGTCGCCAGCGCCTGGCGGAGCACGCCGAAGAAGGCGTTCTGCTGCGGCAGGCCCTGGCGAAGAGCCTGCCAGTGTGTGCCGCCGTCGCGGGTGCGCCAGACCGCGGCGCGGCCTTCGGGGACGTAGCGGCCCTCCAGCGCACCGTTCAACGGGACGAAATAGAGCGTGTCGGGATCGCGCGGATGGGCGGCAGCGGGAAAGCCGAAGCTCGAAGGCAGCCCCTGTTCGATGCTGTGCCAGGAAAGACCCGCATCATCCGAGCGGTACATGCCGCAATGGTTCTGCTGGTAGAGCCGCTCCGGCAGGCCGGCGGCCATCACCAGGGAATGCACGCACTGGCCCACTTCGGGATAGCGCCGGTCCTCCGGAAAGAAATCGGCACGGGTGCCGCGGTTGCGCGGCTCGAAGCTCGCACCGCCATCGGTGGTTGCGAACACGCCGGCGGCGGAGATGGCAACGTGAAGGCGGGCCGGATCCGCCGGGTGCGGAACGATCGCGTGCAGGATCAGCCCGCCGCCGCCCGGGTTCCAGTGCGGCCGGGACGGATGGGCGCTGAGGCCGCTCACATGCTGCCATGTCGCGCCGCGATCGTGGCTCGCGAACAGGCCCGCCGGCTCGACGCCGGCATAGAGCGTGCCGTCCGGTGCCAGCGCGAGGCTCCAGACGGATTTCACCGCTTCTTCGCCGGCCGGGTAGGCGAGGCCCTGGCTGGAATGGGTCCAGCTCGCGCCAAGATCATCCGACTTCCAGACCGCGGGTCCGAACCAGGCATTGCCGCCGCCGGCATAGATCGTCCCGGTCGCGGGGTCGGCGATCGCGTGGCCGATCGGCCAGGCCGCGCAGAAGGGGCCACGCAGTGCGAAGCTTCGCCGTGCCCGGTCGCCATCCAGGATGAACAGGCCCTTCTTTGTGCCGAGCAGGACGAGTAGGCGATCGGGCATGCGCGTTTCCTCATCCATCCAGGGGCTCCGGCAGCCGGCTTGACAGATGCGTTGATATCAACAGAATCGGCCCGTGTCAAAGCCCGGACTCGATCAGGGATGCAAGCAGGCACCGGCTCCCCTCCCCTTTGCCGTCACGCTCGAGGTGCGGGATCGTTGCCTTTGCCTTTTCCTGCAGCGGGCGGCGCGTTCCGTGGCGCGGCGGTTCGACGAGGCGCTGCGCCCGTTGGCCCTGACCAGCGGGCAGTTCTCGCTCCTGATGTCGCTCAACCGGCCCGATCCGGCCGGGCTCGGCAGCCTGGCTCTGCTGCTGGCGATGGACCGCACGACGCTGACTGCGAACCTCAAACCCCTGGAGCGTCGGGGACTGGTGCGGAGCCTCCCCGATCCGGCAGACGCGCGGCGGCGGCGCCTTCGCCTGACCCCTGCCGGGCGGCGGCTTTTGTTGGCCGCGCTGCCCGCCTGGCGGCGCACCGAGCAAGCCTGCGAACGGCAGGTCGGCGAAACTGACGCGCCGCGCCTGCGCGGGTTGCTTTCCCTGCTGACATGACCGGATGATGGTCGACGCTTGAAGGAAGGAAACAGGCGATGCGTCGGCTCGTTTCGTCGGGTTCCACATTCGAGGCGGCGTGCGCCTATTCGCGGGCGGTGGCCGAGGACGATTGGGTGTTCGTTTCCGGAACCACCGGCTTCGACTATGCAACGATGGAGATCGCCGAGAGTGTCGAGACGCAGGCCGAGCAGGCACTGCGCACCATTGCGTGGGCGCTCGAACAGGCCGGGAGCAGCGTCGCCGATATCGTCCGCGTCCGCTACATCCTGCCCGAGCGGGCGGATTTCGAGCCCTGCTGGCCGGTGCTCAGGCGCTGGCTGGGTGAGGTGCGGCCGGCAGCGACGATGCTGGTGGCCGGGCTTGCCGATGCACGCATGAAAATTGAGATAGAGGTGACAGCGAAGCGGTCGGCCTGAGCGCCGGCCTCTCGCCTGCCGACTGTCGGGCTTCTCGCACTCCGGAACAGGCTGATCGGTACGATGCCGAAACGGCTCCGTCGGGGAATCTTACAGTCACAGCGAACTCATGATCCCGTTACCGGAGCGCCCCCCCCTTTCGAGCGGGCATCTGACGCAATCGTGAGAGCCTAGGGGCACGCCTGGTGGTGCCGCTCTGTCCAACGATCCCGCACGGGTTGAGATGATTGCCGACCGCGGGGGCTCACGGAGCCAAGGGGCGAGCGCTTCCCGGCGCTCGCCCCTCCAGAGGTGAGGAAGGCCGGCCGTCAGGACGCGGCGCGGCGGCGAAGGCCGATCAGTCCGAGTCCGAGAGCGGCAAGCCCGGTGAGGAGCAACCCCAGCGATCCCGGCTCCGGGACGGCGTCCGGCGTACCCGTCAGGCCGAACTTGATCGTCGGTGTGACGTCCCAATCCGTCGCATTTATCAGGATGATCTCGAGTTCCTCGCCATTGCCAAGACTGTCGGTCAGCGTTGTCGTTCCGTTGTACTTGTCAGCCGCGCCGTTCCAGACCAGACAGTCTGTCTCGCCGCTGGAAGGGGAAACACCGTCGCCGTCAGCGCAGGCGAGCTCAGTTCCGGAATACTTTGCCGTGAAAGTAGCGGTTTCCGTCAGCGACCCGATACTAATACCGTCGACCACAAGATTACTGAAGGTGATGGTCAGCGTATCCGTCTCGGTGCCGTTGTGGCCACTGCATCCCCCTCCGGTACAGGAACTAGCCGGATCCGCTGTGAAAAAATTCGCGGCGGCCGTTTCCGTCCCGAGGGTCAGGGTAGTAATGGAAAAGTTGCCGCCGCTGCCAAGGTCATCCGTTATCGTCGGACCGCCGTGAGAGGAGGTGTAGGTCTCGCTGACCGAATAGCTGCCTGACAAATCGGGCGCCGGCGTGGCGAAGGCGGCGGATGTGCTGAGCGCGAGCGCCGCAGCGGTTGCAATGAGTACTTTACGCATGTGTCTTTTCTCCTGGCTCCGATCGCGCGCGTCGCACATTGCGACCTGGGCTTCCACCATTTAGCAAGCAAAGTTTGTGCCAAGGAGACACAAGGTAATGAAATCAAATAGATAGAACGCTCCCGAGGCCGTCTCTATGGTGGTTTGTGTAAGCAATTCCGACACATCCGGCGGCTTTCGAGAAGAATCTCCATTGGCGATCGCGTGCGCGCGCCATGGGGAGCTTCCACCCACAATAGCGAAGCGGCGGCCGCACTCGGGCGAGCGGTCGCCCTGCAACCGGACCAGGTTGACGCCCTGGAGCGACTGGCGGAACGGCACCTCAATCTGGGCAGCCGTGCCGAAGCCGTGGCCTTCTCTGGCCTCGAGTGGAGCGATGCGGGCTTGGCGCTACGACGAGCCATGGCTCGGCGCGCTTCGGGACTTGCTGCCGTCGGCCGAGCTTGCCGCACCTCCCGCGGGGTAGAGCAGCTCGGAGACGTTCGTGGATCGGCGTTGGGCCGCCTCGTTCTCACGCGCCGTGCGCGGCCCGGCTGTCGGCCGGCGCCTCGGCGCGCTCCTTCATGCCGTAGTCGCGGAGCACAGAAGCGACGCGGAGGCGATAATCGGCGAACACGCCCTCTCCCCCCCTGGCCCTCCCCTGCCCCTGGGTCGCGCGATGGGCGGCGTGGTTGCGCCAAGCCCTGACTGCCTCCTCATCGCGCCAGAAGGAGAGCGAGAGCAGCTTATCGGGCTCGGCGATGCTGCGGAACCGCTCGACGGAGATGAAGCCGTCGATGCGCTCCAGTTCGCCCTTCAGCGCCGCGGCAAGCTCGAGATAGCGCGGCGTCTTGCCCTCGGCCGGCCAGACCTCGAACATGACGGCGATCATGCCTGCACCAGAGGCGCATGCGGTGCGGAGACCAAACGGAGGAAAATCCGGTCCTCCTTCAGGATGAACCGCTCGCGCCTCGCGAACGCGAAATTCTCGCGTCCCAGCGGATCCCCTGCCAGCCGCGCCCGATAGGCCTCGTAAGCGGCGAGGTTTTCGATGTTGTAGGCGGCATAGGCGGTGGTGGCCGAACCCTCGTGCGGCGCGAAGTAGCCGATCAGGTCGGCGCCGGCGCGCGGAATCGCCTGGCCCCAGTTGCGCGCGTACTGCTCGAACGCCTCGATGCGCCCGGGATCGATCTCGTAGTGGATGAAGCAGGTGATGGACATCGCCTCTCGCCTCCGGCTGGCTGCCCGCCCAACATAGACCCGTCGCCCAGGACATGCTTCGGCCGCGACCGAACGATCAAGCGCCTCAATGAGTGAAGAGCGCGCGGACGAAGGCGTAGGCGACAATCGGGATCGCGATCAGGACGTAGATGCGGAGCACGACCAGGAGCATGGTGATCCCGCGCCCGAGATGCCGCCGGGGCAACGGCTGCTCCGAATAAAGGGTGAGCTGGGACGGCTCGAGTGAATCGAGCTCCTTTGAATCGTCGTGCATGGGCTGTTCTGGCATCGCGGAGCCCGCCGGTTACCCGGGAAGAAGCCCGGGGAAAACGGTGATCACGCCGTAGAGCGCACCGACCAGACAAATCGCGACGACGATGCTGCCGCCCGCGAGATTCGCCTGCCAGCCGTTTGCCAGATCGCCCATGATCTCGCGATCGTTGACGAGCAGGAGCAGGAACAGCAGTGCGGGCGGCATCAGGAGCGTTGCCAGGACATTGACTGTCAATGTCATCGCCAGCAGCGGCGCGCCCGGCGTCAGCACGACGAATCCTGCAATCAGAGCCGAGACGATCGCCGCCGCATAGAACCAGCGGCCGTGCGCGAGATCGAGGTTCATGCTGTGCCGCTCGGCGATCGCCTCGGCCAATGCGTAGGAGGAGCTGGAGGAGATCGTCATCGCTGCGACCAGCCCCGCCTCGATGATGCCAAGCGCGAACAGGGTGGCGCCGACAGTGCCGATAGAGGGCCTGAGCGCGGTCGCGAAATCGGCGCCGCTGACGAACGCCGAGACGTCCGCCTGCGCCCGATAGAGGGGCGCAGCGGCAACGACGGTCGCGATGGCCGCAACGGCTGCGAGGATGGCGCCAAGCGCGGTATCGAGCCTGCCAAGCGCGAGATCGGTGCGCGTCAGCCCTTTGTCCACGACCGCGCTCTGCTGGAAGAAGATCATCCAGGGGGTGACGGTGGCGCCGATATTGGCAAGGACCAGGGTCAGGAAGACGGTGTCGAATCCTCCCGGCAGCGGCCGCCAGGTGCCGAGGGCAGAGAGCAGGGCCGCACCGTCGGGATGGGCGAACAGGGCGGCCGGGATGAAGAGCAGGTTGAAAGCGGCCAGGCCCATCGCCACCCGCTCCCAGGTCGCGTAGCGGCGGAAGGCGAGCGAAAGAGAGACCAGCAGCACCCCGATCGCAACCGAGAGCGGCGCCGGCACGCCGAAAAAAAGCCCGCCGGCCTGGATCGCAATGAACTCGGTCATCAGGGTCAGAAGGTTGCCGAGCACGAGATCGCCCATCGCGAAATAGCCCCAGAACGGGCCGAAGCGCTGGAAGATCAGTTCGGCATGGCCACGATGCGTCGCCGCACCGAGCCGGACCGTCATCTCCTGGACGAGATAGGCCATCAGGAACGTGAGCAGGATGAAGGGCACGAAGAAGCCGACGCCGTAGGTGGCCCCCGTGGTGGCGTACGAGACCATGCTCGGGCCGTCATTCTCGCCGAGCATGACCAGCACGCCGGGCCCGAGCAGCAGCCACACAAGATGGAGCCGCCGCCGCCCCGCGCGGCTGGCGAGAACCTTCCGCCTGTCCCGCGCCCTGAGCACATCCTCGCGTGTGACCGTGCCGACGGCCTCGAGTTGCGGAACATGCTCGCCCATCTGCGCTCTGCCCCTCGGGGAGGCGGATACCCTGCACCTCCTCCGCATAAATGTAACCTTGGGTACAATCCGGTCAAGATGCGTCTTTCTCTCGCCTCGGGATCAAGGAAGGCATGATACTTCATGATGGCGTGACGGCTATGTTGGCTGCTAATGAAGAGGCACGCCACGGAGGAAGGGCAGTGGGAAGAACCCCCGCCATCGAGGGAGAAACGCCGCCGGAAATGCCGGCCGAGCCCGCCCAGGCAGAGCGTTTCGGCAAGGCCAGGAGCGCCCGCTCCGGCGCGCTCCGCGAAGACTACGTGGAGCTGATCGCGGATCTGCTCGCCGCCCACGGCGAGGCGCGCGCCACCGAAGTCGCCAAGCGGCTCGGCGTGACGCATCCGACCACGATCAAGAACTTCGCGCGGCTGAAGCGGGAGGGGCTCCTCACCGGCCGGCCCTATCGCGGCGTCTTCCTCACCGACGCCGGCCGCAAGCTCGCCCGCCGCGTCCGCGCACGCCACCGCCTCATGGTCGCTCTTCTCCGCGCCGTGGGCGTGCCGGCCGAAGCGGCCGAGGCCGACGCCGAGGGCATGGAACACTATGCCTCGGAGACGACTCTCAAGGCCTTCGCACGCTTCCTCAGACAGCCTCCTAGACCGCGATCGCCCGATCCGGCGATCGGGGCCTAGCCGTCATCATCATCACCACGATGTCGCGTGGGGCGGCAAATGGTGCGCAATGATTCCGCGGGCCTACGGCTCAACCAGCGGCCTGACCGAACGTCGGGGCGTTGCGCGACGTGAAGGCCGAAGAGAACAGGGCCTCGTTCCGGCCAATTGCCTGCGTAGAGGGCTTGCCGGAGAGAAGCGGGTTCGCACACTGGCTGCGCTCCCGGCGCATCGCCCTACGCCACGGCGGGACGGAACGGCGATGCCCTCAGCCCTTCAGTCCCCGAATCACGCCTTGGTAGGTGAACAGCGGCGAGTTGTCCAACGCCGCCACCAGCTTCCCCGGTAGCGCGTCCTTCGCTGCCAGCGGAAACGGAAACGCGACACGCAGCTTCTCGGCCGTCTTGACATACATCCACACCATGAACTGCGTGCAGAAGAAATTCAGATGCTCTCGCCGGGCGGCGGCCAACACGCTCTCATTCTCGTCGATGTAGCGAAACTGGCCCGTCTGCGCGCTCGTATTGGGGCCGAATAAAGAGCGCCATCCCGGGGTGGACTTCACCGCCGCCCCCAAGTTGTAGCCGAAGCTTTTGTCCACGCCACGGCGGGCGAAAGGATATGCCTCAATGGCGACCTGCTCCCCGAGCGCCGTATCCGCCGGGCGATAACAGACATAGGTGACATCCCGCAGATCCTCGAAGAGGTCGGTCAGGTAGATGTTGGCGAGCAACCGTCCCTGCTTGGAATGCCGGTTGTCGGCGAGCCCGCCATTGACCTCGACGAGCCGGTTCTGGCCCACCGCGAGGCCCCCGTGGACAAACTGCGAGCCGCCGCTGACCCCCTTGATCAAGGAACCGATGATTCCTCCGGTGAAGACACGGATCAGCATGTCGCCTGGCTTGGTCGTGTCGCGCAGCATTCCGATGTTCATGTTGGGCATGTGGGTTGGCCTCCTCCCGATCCTCGAGGGATGTCCCGTTTGCTGTTGAAAAAGGCGAAGCGGGCGTTACCGGGTTGCGACATTACGCGGCGAGGGTAGCGGATTCAAGGTTGCGGTCGAGCAGCCGTGTCTGATGCGCAGCGAGGGCGGCGCGAAGCAGGGACAGTTGCCTGCTGGCTGTCAATCGGCGTGCAAAATTGACCCCCGAAGTGGAGTGCGCCCCTGCGAGTGGACAGGGCGGGCGATTTGAATTGACCCCCCTTGCTGGGCTTCCGGAGGAAGGAAGCCATGACGAAGCATCGATCGCACAGCGCCGCGTTCAAGCGGCAGGTTGCTGAGGAGTTCATCGCGGGAGAGACGCTGCACGCGTTGTCGCAGCGGCATGATATCTCCCGACAGCTGATCCGGATCTGGGTCGGCAAGTTCGAGGCCGGTGCACTGGACGACGACGTGCAGGCGGCCGACCTGCTCCAGGAGTACGAGGCCAAGATCGGCGCCCTCGAGCGGATGGTGGGCCGTCAGGCCCTGAA
>JASHOF010000134.1 GCA_030041255.1 Acetobacteraceae bacterium | reverse complement strand
TCGCACACTGCGTCAGGACTTCGCCGCGGTGAAGCTCGCGGTCACCACAAGTTGGAGCAATGGACCCATCGAAGGACAGATCAATAGGTTGAAAACCTTGAAACGAGCAATGTACGGCAGAGCCGGCTTGGCACTTCTGCGCGCTCGCATGCTCCGGATCTCCACCACGTGTGAGCACCAAAGTTGAGGAAGACCCCGAAATGGTGAGACCGGCTCGCCGCAGCAGCCTGCCGGCTGCGGCAGCGTGCGCCTCAAACACCGGCACACCCGGCAGGCCGGGCCCGAGCTGCTGGATGTGCACCTCCATCCCCTCGAATCCCAAATCCCGGACAGTCGCGGCGGCGATTTCCAAATCGTCTCGGCCGGCGATCAGCGACATACCGATGCGCTTCCCGAAATCGGGCGGGACGGCCGTCATCGGCAGAGACCGCCGAGGCGAACGGAAATCTGCACCAGGCGATCGCCGATTTCGGCGATGCGCCCGCCGCTGATCCGACTGGACGGACCGGAAAGGCCGATCGCGTCGACGAACGTGCCGCCGATACGGGCGGGAACGGCGACACAGGTAGCCCCGTCCAGAGTCTCGTTGCGGTCAATCGCGTAGCCGCGCTTACGCATCGTTTCCAGCCGGTCGCGCAGCTCCATCGGTCCGCGCGCCGCCAGCTTCGTTCCACCCTGGTAGGACAGGAGCGCCAATTCGCTGTCGAGAGTGCGGTCGTCCAGTGCTGAGAGATAGGCCTTGCCGAGGGCGGAACAATGCATAGGACGGGCCGTTCCCAGCCGCTCGCGTACGGTAATGACGTGCGTCGAGGGGAAGAACGCGAGATAGACCATCGTGCCATTGGTCGGCACGCCCATGATCACCGCTTCGCCGAATTCCCTGCGCAGTTCTGCAAGAATCGGGTCGACGGCGCTGCTCCAGTCGAGATGGTCAGCAGGGGATGAGATAAAAGGATAGAAGCGGGCCGAGGCGATGGCATAGCTTTTCATCGCCGGGTTTCGAGTGACGTAGCCGAGCTGGTCGAGATGGCCCAGCAGCCTGAGCGCTGTGCTGCGGTTCACTCTCAACACCTGCGCGACCTCGGCGGCGTTACGCGGACCCGCAATGAGGGCTTCCAATGCCTGAAAAACGCGAGCGATGTGACCGGCCGCAGAATCGTTTGGCCGCGGGATCGATGCAACCGCCTTGGCGGGCGGCGGCGCTGATGCGCACTGAAGGTGGGTCGGCATGAGCTGAAACTCTAAGGGTTTGCGCATATTCGCGCAACAGAGGGCGTGGTGCGCCATTCCTTGCACGCAATTTGCTTGACCCGTTCCTGAGCGCCGTGCGAAACTATGCTTGCGAGTTGCGTACGACGCAACAGGCGAGCGACGGCCGCAAAGACCGCATGCCAAGGGGGAACGTTCGATATGCCGAACAACTGGAGGGGGGCGGGCCGGGCTGGAATGGCTCTGGCCGCGGCGCTGTTGGGGTTGGCATTGCCCGGCAAACATCCGGCATTTGCCGCCGGCGAACCCACGATCTATGTGATTGGCCCGAGCCTGACCGACCCGTTCTGGATCACCGAGCAGAACGGTGCGAAGCAGGCGGGTCACGATTTTGGCGTTAACGTTGTCTTCGAGGCACCGGCGCAAGACACCGGGGATGCAGGCATGGTGCCGCTGGTGCAGGGCGCGATTGCCACGAAGCCGGCCGGGATCGCCATCGATTACGTTTCCAAAACCATGGAACGCGTGGCCAGCGCCGCCCTGAACGCTGGAATTCCGGTGGTCCTTTACAATAACGACCGCTTCGAGGGTGCGAATGCGCCGAATGACAAGCGCATTCTCGGGCTGGCGTTCGTCGGCCAGGACGAATCGATCTCCGGCGCGATTCTGGCCAAGGCGTGGCTACCCGACTTACCGCCCAAGCCCTGCAAGGTGCTGATCGTCAATCCCTTTCCCACGGCCTTCGTGCTGACCTTGCGCGCCGATGGGGTCAAGCGCGTACTGGACGCGGCGCACTATCCCTATGCCGATCTCGCGGCAACCGGCGACGAGGGGCAGAATTTGTCCCTGATCGGCGCCGCGCTGCAGGCGGACAAAGGCATCTGCGGCGTCGTCGGGTTGGGTGACCCTGCCGCCAACCCGGCCGGGCGGTATATCGGCCAAAACCACCTCAAGATACCGGTCGCGACCTTCGATGTCGGTGCAGAAACCGCCGCTCTGATCAAGAACGGCTGGATCAGCATGGCAATCAACCAGCAGCCGTTTCTGCAGACCTATTTCGCGGTCGCCAACCTGGTCAATGAGATCAAGTACAATCTGACGCCCGTCAATGTGAACACCGGCACCTCGATCGTGACCGACAAGAACATCGATACGGTGCAGGCTTGCATCAAGGCCGGCCGCTGCTGAAGCGGAACCTCCGCTCGCCCCGCTGCTCTCCTTGGGAGCGGCGGAGCGAGCGAGGCCTGTGATCCTGCGACGCGACAGGAAGACCGCCCGCGTGTCTCCGCAGCGCTCGGCAAACCGGACACCTGCCGCGGCGTCCTTGCCTGCCGACCCGGCGCGCCGCCTATTGGCGGAAGCTATACTGGGCATACGCGAACTGGCCCCCGGGCTTGGTCTGATCGCGGTTATACTGTTCTTTTCCCTGCAGACCGCGCACTTCTGGTCGCCGCAGACGATGACGGCGATCAGCAGCATTGCATCCACCATCGGTATCGTTGCCGTTGGCGTGACGATGCTGATGATCTCCGGCGAATTCGATCTCTCGGTCGGTCAGAACTTCGCCTTCACGCCCATCGTCTGGGCCCTGCTGTTCGTCACCAACGGGATCAACGAGTGGCTGGCCCTGATTGTCGCGCTCATGCTGTCGTGCTGCGTTGGAATCATCAATGGATTCGTGACAACTTTGTTCGGCATTCCCTCCTTCATCACTACGCTCGGCATGTTCTTCGTGCTGGAGGGGGTGAACAATCTTTTGATCAGCGGGCACCAGCTCATCATGTTCGATCCGAGCGCCGCCATGTCGTTGCTTGGTGCGCGCATCACAGACACACCGTTCTACATGCCGGTGGTCTGGCTGTTCGTAACCGCCGGAATCTTCTGGTTCGTCCTGAGCCATCTCAGATACGGCAATTGGACGCTGGCGACCGGCGGCAGGGCGGGACCGG
>JASHOF010000133.1 GCA_030041255.1 Acetobacteraceae bacterium | reverse complement strand
CGAGCGGCGCGTGCAATGGGGAGAGGGAGAGGAACGACTCCCCGGATTGCATGACCGAGCCGACCGAGATTCCGCTCGTGAGCTGCAGCACCACCGCATCCTGCGGTGCGCGCAGCTCGATCAGCTTGCTGACGAGCTCCGCCTTGGCGATCGACTGGCGGACCCCTTCGAGCTGCGGCACGTTGGTCGCAAGCTGGGCCGAAAGCTGAGCGTTCCACTGCTGCAGGAAGGCATCGCGCTGCGCCTTGGTCGCCTCGAGCGTCTGCTCGGAGCTCTGGGCCAGTGCGACATTCTGCGCCACGCTCGCCGCCATCGATACCCGCTGATCCTCCGATTGCAGCGTGGTCAGCTCGCTGCCCGCGTTCAGCTTCTGCAGCAGCGTATTCATGTTCTCGATCTGGGTCGCCAGCACCAGCCGGTCGCGGTAGTAGGCGGCCTGCCCGTCCGCGCCCTCCACCTGCGCGGCAAGGCTTGCGATCTGCTGATCGTAGCCGTTCAGCGTGTATTTGAGCTGCGCCATCCGCTGCGCGTAGATCGCAGCCTGCAGAAGTTGATCGCGATTATTGGGATCCGTCGCCCTGTAGGGCTTGCCGTCGAACTCCGCCCGCTCCTCCGCAACCTCTGCGGCGAGCGCCGATTCCTGGGCCAGCAGCGTCTGGAGATCCGCTTGCGCCTCGGTCGGATCCAGGGTCGCCACCACCTGGCCGGCACGCACCACCTGTCCGACATGAACATCGATCGAGCGGACGATCGAGGTCTCGAGGGGCTCGAGCTCAATCGTTGGCGCGCGCGAGATCACCTGCCCGTCGGCAACCACCTCCATGTCCATAGGCATGAACTCGGCGATCAGCAGCATGGTGACAACCAACGCGGCAATCACCCAGATGGTGTTGCGCGCGATCCGCTTCGGCGGCGCCTCGAGGATGATCGTCGAAGGGGATTGAAACTCCAGGATGGCAGCGTCGAGAGCGCCGCCGCGCGGAGCGTCAATCCGCTTCGATTGGGACAGGCGCAGGAGTGGCATGACGGGTCCCTTGCGGGTCGAGATGGCGGTTCTGCTGCAACCAGAGCTGACGGTAGATCGCACAGCGCTCCAGAAGAACGCGATGGGGCGCGATGTCCAGCATCTTGCCTTCGTGCATGACGACGATCAGATCGCAGTCGGTAAGCGAGGACATCCGGTGCGTAATCAGTACCATCGTCCGGCCCTTGCCGATGCGCACCAGGTTGGCGTTCACCAGCGCCTCGCTTTCGGGATCGAGCGCACTGGTCGCCTCATCGAGGATCAGAAGGCGGGGGTCGGTCACCAGCGCGCGGGCGATCGCCAGCCGCTGCCGCTGCCCGCCCGACAGGTTGGTCGAGCCCTCCTGGATGAAGGTCTCGTAACCGGCCGGCATCCGCTCGATGAACTCTTCCGCCCCGGCCAGACGCGCTGCGCGCACCGCATCCTCGAGTGTGAGGCCGGCGCGTCCGGCAACAATATTGTCACGCACCGTGCCGCGGAACAGGAAGTTGTCCTGCAGCACCACGCCCTGGCTGCGCCGGAGATAGCGAAGGTTGATCTCGCGCAGATCGTTGCCATCGAGCTTCACAAATCCCGAATAATCCCGGTTGATCCCTTGCAGCAGCCGCGCGATCGTCGACTTGCCGGAACCCGACTTGCCCACGATCCCGAGCATGGTGCCGGCTGGAACCGAGAAGGAAACGTCCTTCAGCGCCGGCATCATCTGCCCGGGATAGCTGAACGTCACGTTCTCAAAACTGAGCGCGCCTTCGATCGTCGGGCGGATCCCGCTCGAAGCGATCGCCGTCTCCGGCGGGTTGTTGACGACCAGCCCGACCTCGCTGATCGCCAGCCGAAGCTCCTCCTGGTCCTGGACCATCTTCGACATCGAAACAAGCGGCGCTGCCAGTCGCCCGCCAAGCATCAGGAAGGCGATCAGACCGCCGGTATCGAGCGTCGTCGTGCCGGAGAGCAGCCAGTAGGCGCCGAGCAGGATCAGGCCGCGCTGCATGAAACGGTCGAACGGGATGACGAGGGTCATCGGCCAGTTGCCGATCCGGCCGCTCTGGATCCGCCAGTCGGCGGCGTCCGCCACCCGCAGATCCCATTCCGCCTTGCTCTGCGGCTCGATCGCCAGCGACTTGATGGTGCGGATGCCGTGGATGTTTTCCACCATGTGCGTGCTTTTCCGCGTCTCGGCACGCACCACCTGGCCGGTGACACGGCGCATCGCCGGCATGAAGGCAACGATGATCAAGGTGATGACAATGGCGGTCGCCACCGCCACGAAGGCAAGCGCCGAGCTCATGTAGAACAGGATCGGCAGCAGCACGATCAAGGTGAAAATATCCAGCACCAGATCGAACATTCGTCCGGTGAAGAACATCCGCACCAGGTAGAGCTGGTTGATCCGGTGGTGGATTTCGCCGGCCGGATGCCGCTCGAAATAGTCGAGGCCGAGACCCAGCATCCGGTTGAAGACGTGCAGGTTGATCCGGGTATCGATGCGCCCGGCAAGCAGCGTCACCATGTCGACGCGCGCGTACTCGAGCACGGTTTCGTACAGCACCACGGCTCCCCAGATCAGCGCCAGCAGGATCAGCGTATCCTGGTTGCCGTAGATGACGACCCGGTCGATCACCGACATCACGATGAAAGGCGGAATGATCGCGAGCACCGACGTCACCATCGAGGCGATCGAGATGTCTCGGAGGAACTTTTTGTCCCGCAGGAAAAGGCGAAACACCCAGCCGAGGTTGAAGGTCTCGCGGTCCCCGCTGGCCTCGCGCGGCTTACGGATGAGGATGACTTCGCCAGTCCACACCTCGGAGAGACGAAGCTCATCGACCGGCACCGGGAGATCGCTCTGCCGGCCGCGCGGATCCTTGATCAGCGCCACCCGCTCGACCGCATCGACCCCGGTCAGGAGGCCAGCACTGCCGTCGTTGAAAAGCAGCACCACCGGCGCCGGCTCGGTGAGCTTCATCAACTGCCGCCAGTTCATTCGGGTCGCACGCGCCCACAGACCCGCCTCGCGGAGCCACTCGACGAGTTCAAACGGGCTTGGCACGCCGTCGCTCTGAGCGGAATGAAAATCGTCCGGGTCCGGCTCGAAACCGTGGTAGCGTGCCGCCGCCAGGGCGGCCAGGATGCGGGCGCGGCCGGGTGTCGCATCGGAACCGACGGCATCCGGTGCAATCCCGAGCCGCGCACCTTCTTCGTCGTTAGCCGGACCGGCGTCGCGGTATCCGGCTCCCATGTCTTCGTCCACCGCTGATCCCCTCGTCCGACCGTGGCCGGGCGGCCAGGTGTACCCTCTCGCCTGCAACGCCAGCGCGGCGGCCTGAGCGGGCCACCCGGAGAGGTTCGTAGCACACAGCCCCGATCACGGTGGTCAAAATTTCGTCTGCCTCGAGGCGGCCCGATCGTTCCGTTGTCATGCCGGTGTCATCCGGGGTCGGCGCCCATTCCGCATCGAACGCCCGCCACGCCGGCGAAATGACCAGAGCGAACCGACGTCAATTGGACCGACGTCAATTCTGGGCGGCTGCTCCCCCCGTCGGCGCAAAACCCAGGAACCCAACCGCCGGGTTCGGGCTGCCACTGCCGTCGGGTGGCAGAGCGGCAGGGTCTGCCTCGTGCACGGCAGGGCCTGCTTCGTGTAAAGGTGCCGGTTGCAAAGGTGCGGAGCGGGTGCGCGGTGTGCCTGGCGCGGGCTGCCCAGCCAGCAGCAGTGCTGCCACCGACCCGCCCGTCCCGGCTGCACCGGCCGGCGTCCTGGCGGCCGCCCGACTGCTCGCAACTGCCGCCGGCGCCGGCGGCACGCTGAGCGCCGTCGACGCGCCGGCGCTGCTCGCCGCCGCACGCCCTTCGTGCTCGATCGAAAGCAGAAGGAAGGCGATGTCGTTGCGGTTGAGGTCGACCGCCAGTTCGAGCGGCGTCATCCCGAGCAGGTTCTTGGCATCGAGTTGGGCGCCCCGCCCGATCGCATCACGAGCAGCTCCCAGATCTCCCCGATTGATGGCATCGAACAGTGCCGCCGTCGGGGAAAGTCCACTTTCCGCGGGTGGAGGGGGCGCCGGCGTGCGCACATTTCCGACCGCTCCCGGCAGGCCCGGCGGTGGCGGCGCGCGCGGCGGCGCTGCCGGCGCGGTACCGACTACCGGCCCGGGATTCAGCAGGCTAGGCGTCTGGGCCCGAACCGGGCCGGCAGGAAGCGCGACCGCGAACAAAGCCGCGCCGGCCAGGACGGGCAGGCTGGAACGGTGAAGCCGCATCACCTTCCTCCGGATCATCGAGGTTCAACAGTGCAACGCGAAGGCTCGACACGCGGCAGCGCGGCCGGCTGCCAGATACGGCAGAACGGAGCGCGCCACCAGCACGGATTGGTCAAGCTGAGCAACGGCGCAGGTCAGGCCGCCGGGCGGCGCCGCTCCGGCTCGGCGCCCTCGCGTTGCCAGGCGAGCACCATCAGACCGAGCAGCACGATCAGCGCCGCCCAGGCCGGCAACAGTGGGATCATGGTAACGCCGGTAATCAGGTGGGCATGATTGCGCCGGAGCCCGATCCAGCCGGCACCGCCTGCCGGCTGCCCGCGTTCCACCGCCCTGAGCTCCGGCACCCCGCTCGCCCCGAGCCAATGCACGCTGCCACCGCTGGCACGGACGAGAGCCAGAAGCTTGCTTGCGGTGGCACGGAGATCAGCAAGCTCGAGCGGATCGGAAGCCCCGGCAGCAACGAAGGCAGGGCTAGGCATATCGCCGGCTTGTCCGGCCGCGACGCCACCGGTGCTGGCCCCGACCCGCCAGACCCCGGGAAGCGTGGCGGGCATCGAACCGGCTGCCCTCCCGGGGGCTTCGGCAGACAGTCGAAGCAAGGTGGTCCGGCCGTCCGGAGATGTCACATCGACGGTTCCGGCAGCGTCGGCGGCAAGACTCCGACGCGCAACGATCAGCCGCCCGTCCTCTATCCGCGCCGTCAGCGCGTTCTCCTCGAGCGCCGGCTCCTTCATCAGCCAGTGTGCCACCCGTCGCATGAGTTCCGCCTGCGGGCCGCCACCCTCATGGCCGCGCGCCCAGAGCCAGAGCTGATCCGAAAGCAATAACGCAACCCGCCCCTTGCCGACCCGATTCAGAATCAGAAGCGGGGCGCCGGTTGGCGTCTTCATCAACACCTCGCCCTCGACATCGGTCACAAGGTCGTGGCGGTACCATGGGCCCCATTCCGGCTGGCCGTTGGATTGCCAACCCGGCAGGTCAGCGGTCACCGGATGGCGCTCGCCGAGGTGGGTCAGGAGGGGACGGAAGGACCCCGCCACCACCCCGTCAGGACCCGCCACCGGCTTCGCCGGCAGTACCGATGCGAGGGGCGTATAGGCCAGGCTGTCGGGTTCGGTGAATTCCGGCCCAGCCGTCATCAGAACGGCGCCGCCGCCCTGCACGTAGTCCGTCATGTTGTCGAGATAGACCGGCGGCAGCAGGCCATCATTGGTGAACTGGTCGAGGATGATCAGGTCGAAATGCCTGAGCTTCTCCACGAACAGTTCGTGGGCGGGGAAAGCGATCAGGGCGAGCTCGTTCAGCGGCGTTCCATCTTCCTTGTCGGGCGGTCGAAGAATCGTGAAGTGCACGAGATCGACGGCCGGATCCGACTTCAGCAACCGTCGCCATGCGCGCACGCCTGGATTGGGCTCGCCCGACACCAGCAGTACGTGCAGCCGATCGCGCACCCCGTTAATGGTTGCCACCACGCTGTTGTTGAGCGTCGAGACCTCGCCCGGCAGCTTCTCTACCTGGAGGGCAACCACCGTCTGCCCGGCGCGGGTGATCGGTACCTGGATGCGCACCGGCCGGTCGATCGGAACACTCTCGACCTCGGGTGGGGCGTCGTTGCGGCGGATCGTGACTTCCGCGGCTCCCACAGGATGGCTGACGCCGTGATCCACGACCTCGGCTTCCAGCGTCACATCCTTGCCGACGATTCCGTAGGAGGGGGATGCAAGGAGCTCGATGCTGCGGTCGATTTCTTCGCCACGCGCTGGGATCAGGAGCGACAACGGTGCGTGCTGAAGCGGGCTCCTGGCGACGGTTGGTACGTCTGCCACCTCGCCATCGGTAATCGCGATAACGCCCGCCAACCGGTCGCGCGGCACCTCGGCGAGCGCGCGGTCGAGAGCGGCGAAGAGTTGTGTGCCGCTCCCTGAATTGCCGACCGATACTGTCCGCAACTCCAGTCCCGGGAAGTGCAGTGCCTCTGCGCGCAGCCTGGAGGCAGCCGCTGCGGCCTCCGCCGCCCGGCCATTCACCTGCATCGAGGCACTCTGGTCGAGCACGAGAAGGCCGATATCCGGCAGATTCTGCCAGGTCTCCCGGATCAGCCGAGGTCCGCTGAGCCACCCCGCCAATACCGCCAGCGCCGCCACTCGCCATGGCCAGCCGCGTGCACCCCTGAGCAGGGCAGGAAGACTGGCCAGCACCGCCGCCGCGCCGATCGCCGCGACCAACCAGAGCGGCAGGGCCGGATCAAAGGAAAGTGCTGCGATACCATGCCCGACCGGCATCATTGCCCCAGCCGTTCCAGGATCGCGGGCAGATGTACCTGATCGCCCTTGTAGTTGCCGGTCAGCGCGTACATCACGACGTTGACGCCGAACCGGTAGGCCAGCAGGCGCTGATTCGCTCCCCCCGGAACGGAGGCGTACGGGTATTGCCCGTTGGCGTCGACCGCCCAGGCGGCCACCCAGTCATTCGCTCCGACGATCACCGGGCTCACATTGTCGTTGCGATTGGCAGGATCACCTGCCAGCCAGACCGGCGCCCCATCGAATCGGCCCGGAAAATCACGTAAAAGATAGAACGTGTGAGCAAGCACGTTCTGGTACGTGAGAGTCGTCAATGGCGGAATGGCGAGCCCCCGCGAGACGCGAACGAGCGCCGTCCCGGCACCGGGCGCGAAGCCGGCACCGGAACCGGATGCGTCAGCATCACCACCCTCCGTATCCATCAGGATGATGCCGCCATTGCCCATGAAACGGTTGAGCGCGGTCACCGCCGCCGGTGTGAGCGCCGGTGCGCTCGGAATCACCGGCCAATAGAGAAGAGGATAGAAGCTGAGGTCGTCGCGCCCCGGGACCACGGCCTTCGGCTCGCCGAGCGTGACGGCAGTGCGCGCGTTGACGAACTCGCCGAGGCCGCTCAGCCCCTCGCGAGTGAGCGCGTCGACGGCAGGATTGCCAGTCAGCACATAGGCAATCCGGGTCACCAGGGCCGGGTCGGTGTCAGCAACCTCGGCCTGGGCATTGCCGGGCGGGCCAAGCGCGATGAGGAGCGCGAAGAGAGCGGTGCCGGTCTGGGAAGCAAGCCTGGCCGGCCGGCCGAGCAGCCCGCGCAGAGCCAGTGCGATCAACAGGTCAACGATGAAGAGGGCAGCCGCCAAGGCCAGAAGTGGCGGGCCAAATGGCTGGTCTCGGCCGAGACCCTGAAGTGCCTTGAGTGCTGCGCCCGGAATCGTCGGCATCAGGCCGAGCGCCGGCAGGGCAGGAGAAAGGTTCAGCGCGCGCCTGCCGTCCGGAGGTCCGTACAGGCCGGGCGGATGCCGGGGCGAAGGCAGAACGGCCTGCCCGGCGTTGGTCGTGAACCGGTCGGCGCGGAGAGGGCTCGCCGCCGCACCCGGCGCCTCCAGGGCCCCGAAGCCATCCAGCACCTCTCCCGGCGCCAGCATGGCGCGGCCGGGAGTTTCTGCCACTCCCGCCGCGACCTCCAGCAGCCGGTGCAGCATGGAAACGAACAAACCGGAGAGGGGCAGATTGGACCAGGCGGTATTCGCGGTCACATGGAACAGGACAATCCTGCCGGCGCCAAAGCCGGCAGCAGTCACCAGCGGTGTGCCATCCGAGAGCGTCGCCCAGGTGTGCCCGGCGAGCGCGAGATCGGGCTCCGCCAGTACCTGGCGTGTCACGGTGACGTCATTCGGCAAGACGAGTCCTGCGAAGGGCGAAGCGTGCGGAAACGGCGCCAGCCGCTCCGGGTTGCCCCACGTCAGCGCGCCGCCGAGCGCACGCTCGCCGGCGAGCAGGCGCACCGGCAGCAGCGGATCGGGGTGGGCAGCGAACAGCGGGCCCGCGAAGCGGATGAGAAGACCGCCCTGGCGCACCCATTCCGTCAATGCGTCGGTCTCCGGACCCGGCGCCAGCACCCGATCGGCAAGAATGATGACGGCGAGCTTCCGCTCCAGCAGCGATGCCATCTCGCCCTGGGAGATCTGGGCGAAAGGCGCCAGCGCACGCTTCAGGTAATAGAGGTCACCGACGAAGGGCAGGTCGGCGTCCGCCGGGTCGCCCGAGACGAGCCCCACCGGACGACGGCGCCAGCGCTCGTCGAGCAGGACCACCCCGGCGGCGGTGCTGGTAACAGCGGGGCCGGCAGGCGCGAGGCGGAGCGCGCTCAGCCGGTTGGCCAATTCGCGTGGCAACGGCACCGGGGCTTCGCCCGTCGTTGCTCCGGCCGGGATCGGCACGTCGAAGCGGGCCAGCACGCGGCCACCCGGCGCTTCAGCCAGCACATTGGCGCGCTCACTCACCGGTTGCGGCAACTGCACCACGTGCGCGACCAGGTGTGGGCCATCGCTTGCCGGCGGCACCAGTATGCGAACGGCGGGAACACGGGGGGCGAGTTCCGTCACCGGCCGAAGCCGCGCCAGGGCGGCGGAAAAAGCAGCATCGCCCGCGCCCGGGCTCGCCAGGCGGTCGGCGATGTAAATCGCGCCGCCTGCCTGCGACCCCCATCGGCCATGCCACGCCCGCAGGAGCGCGGCGGCGGCCGCGCGATCGGGCGGCCATGGTTCGGGCCGGAGCAGGGCGACCTCAGCGCGGAGCTCCCGCACCGGCATCGGCGGGGAGATCGCGAGCGGGGCCCCGGACGGAGTGGGTGCGGTCCTGAGCAGAGCCACACGCGCGCCGGCGCGGGCAACCTGATCAAGCGCGGAATCGGCGGCGGCGATGCGGGCAGACCAGTCCGAAGCTGCCGCCCAGCCATTGTCGATCACGAGCAGGACCGGGCCGTGACCCAGCGGCAGGCTGCCTGCCTGTCGCGCCGGGCCGGAAAGGCCGATGATCACAAGCGCAGCGGTGACGAGCCTGAGCGCGAGCAGCCACCAGGGTGTGCGCGCTGTCGTTTCCTCCGTTGGCATCAGTTCCCGCAGCAGCCGGACCGCCGGAAAGCTCTGCTGCCGCGGTGCCGGAGGTGTGACGCGGAGCAGCCACCAGAGCAGCGGCAGGGCAAGCAGCGCGGGCAGAAGCCATGGCGCGGCAAAGCTCATTGCAGCGGCTCCCGCTGGGGTGCCAGCGCAACATAGAGCGCCAGCAGTGCCGTTTCAGGGGGCTGGTCGGTGGCGTGCGTAGCAAAACTGAAGCCAAGGCTACGGCAAGCTTGCGCCAGGCCTTCCTCATGACGGGCGAAACGCTCGGCATAGGCGCTTCGCAAGCCCTCGACGCGCGGGATCAACGCCTGTCCGGCATCCTCGAGGTCGGTGAACCGTACCCGGCCTTGGAACGGCAAGGCTCGTTCGGCCGGATCGATCACCTGCTGCACGTGGACCGAAACCGGGACTGCCGCAAGCCCGGCAAGCGCCGCCTGGACCTCTGCAAGTGGCGACAGGAAATCGCCGAACAGCACCGCCGTGGCATGCCGCGGCAAGGGCAGCCGTGGCGGCAGACTCGAGGCCGGATCGTCGGACGTGGCTCCGGCCAGCTCGCATGCGAGCGTCTCGAGCGCCGCGCGGCCACCTTGCGACACCGCACCTGGGACCATCAGCCGGACGCGTTCTCCGCCGCGCAGCAAGAGCGAGGCAAGAGCCAGCAACAGAAGCCGCGCGCGCTCAGCCTTCGTGACGGCTGCCAGATCGGAGCGCCAGCGCATGCTCGGGGAGCCGTCGGCCCAAAGGCAAACGGTCTGCGCCGCCTCCCATTCTGTTTCCCGAACGAAAACCCGGTCGGACTTGGCCGACTGGCGCCAGTCGATCCGCAAGACCTGGTCACCCGGCAGGAAGGGGCGAAACTGCCAGAAGCTGTCACCCTGTCCGACCCGGCGCCGACCGTGCACGCCTTGTGCCACCGTCATCGCAACGCGCCGGGCCGCGATGAGCAGCGCGGGCAGGGAGGCTGCCATCGCCTCGGCACGTCTCGCCTCGCGCGGTGCGCCCCTGGGCTGCTCGGCGCCGAGGCGAGGGATGATCATCCTAATCGCTCCAGCAGCCCGGCGATCAGATCGGCCAGCACAACCCCCTCGGCCCGGGCGGAGAACGAGAGCGCCATCCGGTGGCGGAGTACAGCGGGGCCAAGTGCAATCACGTCGTCGAGGCTCGGGGCGAGCCGTCCATCGAGCAGGGCACGGGCGCGACAGGACAGCATCAGCGCCTGCGCCGCCCGTGGTCCCGGGCCCCAGGCCACGTGCCGCGCCACCGCCTCATTCATCGCGGTTTCCGGCCGCGCGCCGCGTACGAGATCGAGGATCGCAGTGAGCACCGCTTCGCCAACCGGGATCCGCCGGATCAACGCCTGCGCGGCCAGTAGCCCCTCCGTGGAAAGAACCGGCACCGGGCGCGCAATCTCGGGCCCGGTGGTGGCCAGCAGCATCGTGCGCTCTGCCCCGAGATCCGGATACGGCACGCGAATCTCAAGCAGGAACCGATCGAGCTGAGCCTCCGGCAAAGGGTACGTGCCTTCCTGTTCGATCGGATTCTGGGTAGCCAGCACATGGAACGGGCGCGGCAGCACGTGATCCTCGCCGGCGACCGCCACCTTGAATTCCTGCATCGCCTGCAGAAGTGCCGATTGCGTGCGCGGGCTTGCCCGGTTGATCTCGTCAGCCATCAACAACTGGCAGAACACCGGGCCTGGCACGAAACGGAAGCTGCGTCGCCCACTCGCGTCCTCGTCCAGCACCTCGCTCCCGAGAATGTCTGCCGGCATCAGGTCCGGGGTGAACTGCACGCGTTTGGCGCTGAGCCCGAGCACCGTGCCGAGCGTTTCGACGAGCTTCGTTTTGCCAAGTCCCGGCACGCCTACGAGCAGCACATGCCCACCGCAAAGCAGCGTGATCAGCGTCTGCTCGACCACCGTGCCCTGCCCAAAGATGATCCGCCCGAGTTCGGCCCGCACCGCCTGCATGCGCACCGCCAACGCCTCGATCTCTGCCAGCACCTCGGCGGACTGGTGCTGCGGTGGCGAAAGGCTGGCGGACATGGGCGATATTCCTTGCTGCTGGCGCGACTCGCGCACTTCCCTTGAGGTGGGGTCGATCCCTATATCACGTCCGGTTCGGGAGTATATGAAACCCAGGGGAGAAGGCAGCGGAGATCGAACGGACGTGACCGACGCCATCCCTCGAGCCGAAGGCGGGTGCAGCGGATCGCCCGCGGTCCCTGTTCTTCCAACCCAGCCGGACGCGGGCAGTCCCCGTCGGCGCCAGCCGGTGGATTGCGGACATCTTCCGTTCTTGATTCGTCGGGACGGCACCTGGCTTTATCGGGGTAGCCCGATCGGCCGCAAAGAGTTGGTCTGCCTGTTCGCGAGCGTCCTCAAGCGCGAGAGCGATGGCTCCTACTGGCTCGAGACGCCGGCGGAGCGAGGACGCATCGACGTCGAGGACGTGCCCTTCGTCGCTGTCGAGCTCAAGTGGTCCGGCAACGGGCAGGACCAGCGGCTTTCCTTCCGCACCAACGTCGATCAGGTCGTGACGGCAGATGCAGGGCATCCGATCCGGGTCGCGCACGACATCCTCACCTGCAGCCCCACGCCCTACCTGCTCCTCCGCGCCGGCTCGGATGCCAGGGCAGCGATCGAGGCGCGAATCAGCCGCCCCGTCTATTACGAGCTGGCGGCACTCGCGGAGCCCAGGTGGGTCGGGTGCCGGCGCATGCTCGGCGTCTGGAGCTGCCGGTCTTTCTTTACGCTCGGCGAGTTTCCGCTCGGCGATCCAGCCGTTGACGAAGACTAAGGCGTTGGACGAAGCAGGGCTTTCTGTCCGCCTGGCCGATCTCCCCGACGCGACTTCACCCGTCACCGATCCTGGCCCGCTGATCCCCGCCGCGGTGCTGGTGCCGATCATTCTCTCCGATCCCCCGGGCATCCTCTTGACCAAGCGCAGCGCGACGTTGGCGCAACATGCGGGCCAGGTGAGCTTTCCCGGCGGCCGAATCGAGCGCACCGATTCCTCGCCCGCCGCGGCGGCGCTCCGCGAGGCCAGAGAGGAACTTGCCATCGACCCGGCCCGCGTCGTGCTGCTCGGCCGCTTGCCGGACCATGCGACCGGGACCGGCTTCCTGATCACTCCCGTGGTGGGGCTGCTGCCGGCCGGCCTTCGCCTCAAGCCTTCACCTGAAGAGGTCGAGGCGGTATTCGAACTGCCGCTTGCGCTCCTGCTCGATCCGACGGCGCCAGAGCGCCGACGGGCGTGGCGTAACGGAAGCTGGCGCGAATTCCTGGTCTGGCCTCACCCGGAGCATGAGATTTGGGGCGCCACTGCGGCCATCCTGTTGCGTCTTGCCGAACAGTTGCGTGGCTGCGCGTGAGGCACACGGACCGTGCGTGGCTGTTCAGGCCGCACCGACACGCAGGCCCGCCGCGTTGAAATCCGCATAGAAGCGGGCGAGGGCCGCCACCGTCTCTTCCAGCAGCGCCGCCCCTGCTTCCGCCGTAGCAGCAGCGGGGTCGCCGATATAGCCGACATCTCCGGCGGGAAAGATCGCCGCCCAGGCGGCGCCGGCCGGTTGCAGCGGATCGGCCCCATTGCCTTCGAGATAAGAGGGCTGAAGGCGCGGCGGCAATGCCTTGCTGCGCTTCGCGATGCGATCCGCTTCTGCCGGCGTGCGCAGCGCAAGCTGTACGGCCGTCTCATAGGCGCAGGCGTGCCCGACTCCGCGCATTCCGCCCGGCAGTTTTTCCTGCCACTCTTTCTGCCCGGGTGAGAAATAATTGACAAAGCCGACACCCAGCCCGCGGCTGACGAGGGCCGTGCAAGCCGCCGTGAGCGGCCCCTGGTTGCCGCCGTGCCCGTTGACGACCAGGAGGCGCCGGAAGCCCGTCCGATGCAGGCTCTCCGCGACATCCGAAACCATGCCGACGAACGTTTCGAGCGAAAGCGTAATCGTGCCGGCAAAGGCACGGTGATGCGGCGAAAATCCGAAATTGAGCGGCGGCAACACCAGGACGTGCGGGTCGGCGCAACGCGCCGCGGCAGCCAGTGCGACCCGAAACGCGGAGACACTGTCGGTATCCACCGGCAGATGATTCGCGTGCTGCTCGACCGATCCCACCGGAAGAACCGGCAGCGCACCGGCATCCCTTGCCGCCGCGATCTCGGCCCGCGTCAGGGTTCCCCATTCGTGTGTTCGCCGCCACTCCTCGCTCATCGCCCCCTCCCCGCCGTGCAGGGCGCAGCATGCAGGACGTGGATTGAGCTGCCCAGGGCCGGATCACGTCCACCGGCGATTCCGCCTCGGGCGATCGCGGGCGAGCGGGCGAGCCGGACCATCGGCGTTCACCATCCAGCATCCCACCCCGGCAACGATGAAGCCCAGGATCGCCAGCAACGGGAGGCTTTCGCCGAGCAGGAGCCAGGCGATGACCGCAGTGATTCCCGGCACCAGATAGAAGTTCGCGGTGGCGCGGGCCGCCGTGCCGCTCTTCAGCAGAACGAGATAGAGCCCCATGCCGCCGAGCGAGACAGCCAGCGTATTCCAGGCCGTGGCAAGGATGGCTGCCTCCGTCCAGTCCGCGCGCCGGTGCTCGAGGGTCGCGGCACTCAGGATGGCCACCGCTGCCGCGGCGAGGAACTGAACCGTCGCGTTCGGAAGCAGCGGCACGCCACGGCAAAAGCGGCCGAAATAGATGGTGCCCGAGACCAGGCCAAGGACACCGAGGCCGGCAAGCGCCAGGCCGTTCAGCCGCTCCGTGCTGCTGGCCGCTGCCAGCCCGACGATCAGTGCCACACCGGCAACGCCGAACGCCATCCCGAACCATTGCAGAGGCCTCAGCGGCTCGCTCAGCACGAGAACGCCGAGTGCCGCCGTAAGCAGCGGTGTCAGCGATTGCACGAGCGCGATCGGCGCCGCCGCTTCCATGGTGAGGCCGGCATGCGGAGCCAACAGCCCGACCCCGTTAATGAGGGCGCCGGCGATTCCGCAATGCAGCCACCGCCGCCTGCCAAGCCCCGCCCAGGAGCGGCGGGAAAGCAGCATCAGGACCAACAGGATGCAGCTACAGGCGGACAGCCGCACGGCGACGAAATAGAGCGGACTGAGATAGCGAAGCCCGATCCTGGCACCGATGAAGGACGAACTCCACAGCAGCACGAAGCCGAACGGCACCAGCCGAAGCAACCTCGCGCGCGAAACCATTCGCCCTCCTCCGCCTGGCGGGATATCCTTCCCTTGCCGCCAGAACAAGCTCAAGGAGAAGGTTCCATGGTGTGCGTCGTCGGCATCGACCATCTGGTGATCCGGGTGAGCGACTACCAGAAATCGAAGGAATTCTACGGCAAGCTGTTCGCCTTTCTCGGTTTCGAACTGTCCGACGAGTACCCGGACGCGATCGGCTGGACCAACGGCAAGACCCGCTTCTGGATCGGCCCGGCCGATGCTGAGGGCCGTAACCGCTCGTACCGGATCGGCGATATCGGCTTTCACCATTATGCATTCCAGCTTCGCAGCCGCCGCGACGTGGATGCCCTGCAGGCCTTCCTCCAGGAGAACGGAGTGTCGATCGTCGATCCTGCCGCCGAATATTACGACGACTATTACGCGGTCTTCTTCACCGACCCCGACGGGCTCAAGCTCGAAGGCATGAAATACGGCGAACGCCAGGCCCGTGCCGCACGCGCCCGCGCCAAGGCGCGCGTCGAACGCAGGAAGTCATCGACGCGGCCGGTCAGGAAAGCGCGGCCTCGCACCCCGTCTGCTCGAGTGAAAGGCTCCACAGCCGCTCGCGCGCGGCCTCGTCGTGGCTGAGCGGAGAGGAGGGCACGGCCCGGCATGCCGAGAAATAGGCCCCGCTGACACCCGCGACTTCGGGTGACGACGCGAGGAAGACGGATGTCTTCGCTCCCTTTTCCGCGCTGATGAAAAACGGTCGCGCGAGCTTGATACCGAGCCCGAACAGCCCCGGCATGCCGCGCCCGAAGCCGGTTGCGACGACACCGGGATGCAGGCAGTTGACGGTGATGCCGTTTCCCGCCAGGCGTGGCGCGAGCGCATAGGTAAAAAGGACATTGCCGAGCTTCGAACGGCTGTAGGCGTCCATCGGTGCGAAGTGGCGCTCGCCTTGCAGATTGTCGAACGCGAGCGTCGCCCGCCGGTGCGCCCCCGACGCCACGTTGACGATACGCGCCTTTCCGGCAGCCCGAAGCGGGCCGAGCAGCGAAAGGGTGAAGAGCACATAGCCAAGATGGTTGAGCGCCCAGGTCCGCTCGAAGCCATCGACGGTCAGCCGGCGGTCGGGGAAGATGGCGCCGGCGTTGTTGACGAGTACGTCCAGCCGTTCGTGCGCGCCGGCAAATTCCAGCGCCGCTCTGCGGATCTCCGCCTGCGACAGGAAATCCGCCGGGAGCGTCTCCACCGCGTTGTTGCCGGTTGCGACACGCACCCTGTCGGCGGCACGCGCGAGGCGCTGAGCGTCGCGGCCGTGCATGACGATCCGCCCGCCCGCTCGGGCCAGCCCGAGCGCCGTTTCGAAGCCGATGCCCGAAGTCGCGCCGGTGATGAGCGCAATGTGCCCGTTCATTGCCAAGGATTCGGCCTCCATGGCGCGCCGCCGCGTTGACCCGACAGTCTTCCCCCGACAGTCTTCCAATGTGCCGTGGCGAGCAAACCCGAGATCAGAAAAGTCCCTGGCTGGAAGGCTGGATGATCGGCGTCTGGCCGTAGGTCGGAGGCCTCCCGAGGGCCGCATTCATCTGTAGCCGGCGCGCCTCCTTGACCGGATCGACGACGACACCAGGGGGTGGGCTGGGCCGCCAGAACAGGAGCCAGCTCAGGGGGCCTTCTTGCGACTGCTGCGGCGTCTTTTCCTTGGCAAGCTCGGCCCTGATGTCGGGCGGCGCCGCAGGACCTGCCGCCGTAACCAGCGCCCGCTGACCGGGGCTGTCCGGCCCGCCCGCACCGGCCAGAGCAACCTCGGGAACGAGGGTCTCCTCGGCACGCAGCCGCGCTGAAACCTCCTGTGGCCGCTGCGCACCGGGCTCCGGCGGCGGCAACGCGTTGAGGTTGGGCGGGATCGCCAGCGGTGGCTGGGTGGTGACGAGAAAGGCGTTCGGAGTGGGCGGCGTGAGGCCGAGCGTATCCATGATGTTGCCACACCCGCCGACCAGCGAAGCAGCCGTGAGCGCCGAGACGAGCCGCCAGCACCCGGCAAACCGTGCCGGCCTCTGCCTCTTCATCATCGCTCCTTTCCCCCTGGCCCGTGCCAGGCGCCAACCGGCGGCTCCTGGGATCGCCGGCCATCCACGAGGCCATCCACCAAGAGGGCGGCCACGCCGCAGACGATGGCCGCATCGGCGAGATTGAACACGTACCACGACCAGCCGAAGGCGTGCGCCTGGATGAAATCGACAACGAAACCAAGCCGCAGACGATCCGCGACATTGCCGATGGCCCCGCCCGCGATGGCCCCGACGGCGACCGCAACCACCGTTCTTTCCGTGCGCCACAGCCAGACCCCGAGCCCGATCACGACGGCGATCGCAACGAGAACGATCGCCGCGGGGCCGATGCTCCCAGAGCCGTTCAAAAGGCCGAAGGTGATGCCGCGGTTCTGCACCAACCTGAGATCCAGCACGGGAAGCACCACCAGCGGCCCGCGATCGGCGAGCCTGAGGATATCGAGCACCCACCATTTGCTGACCTGATCGACCGCCAGCACGGCGAACGCTGCTCCTGCTCCCAGCCAGGGGCGGCGGGCCGCCTTCATGCGGCGGCCCGGCACATGAGGCCCGACTCCACCGCATCGACACAGCGGCGGCAAAGCTTCGGATGGCGCTGATCGAAGCCGACCTCTGGCAAGACCCTCCAGCAGCGAACGCACTTCTCTCCTGCGGCAGGCGAGAACGCAACCGCCACGCCAGGCACTTCAGGCAGGGAAAATGCCGCTGCCGGCGCCGGCTCGGGTGAGAGGGAAGAGGCCGAAACGATGGCCAGCTCGCACCACTCCTCGGTGCTCAACAGCGCCAGATCCGCTGCCGGCAGGTGGAACGCAAGAGCCGCTTGCAGCGAGGTGCCGATGGCGCCCTCGGCCCGCGCCCGTTCCAGAGCCCCCGTGGCCACGCGACGGATCTCGCGGATTCGCGCAAAACGTGCTGCGAGCACCTCATCGGCCCACTCAGGGGGGAGAGGCGGAAACGTCTCGAGGTGCACGCTCGCCTGCTCGCCGAACCGCGCACACCAGGCGTCTTCTGCGGTGAAAACAAGGACCGGCGCCAGCCATGTCGTGAGCGTGCGCTGCAGGATATCGATCACCGTGCGCGCGGCGCGCCGGCGCGGCTGGTCCGGCCGATCGCAGTAGATCGTGTCCTTGCGAACATCGAAATAGAACGCCGAAAGGTCGGTCGCGCAAAAGGCGTGAATCGCCGGATAGACGCCGTTCCATTCGTGCGTCGCAACAGCACGGCGAAGCAGTGCATCGAGTTCCGTCAGACGATGCAGCACGAACCGCTCGAGCTCCGGCATCTCCGCCCCGGCCAGGCGTTCGGCCTCGGTGAAGCCGGCGAGGCTGCCCAGGAGCCACCGCAGGGTGTTGCGCAACCGGCGGTAAAGCTCGGCCTGCTGCTTCAGGATTTCCGGTCCGATACGGAGATCCTCACCGGTGTCGGAGTTGGCTACCCAGAGGCGGAGGATGTCCGCCCCGTACTCCTCCCACACTTCCTGCGGCGCAATGACATTGCCGAGCGACTTCGACATCTTCCGCCCTTCTTCGTCGAGCACGAAGCCGTGCGTCAGCACCGCCTTGAAGGGGGCCCGGCCGCGCGTGCCGACCGCTTCGAGAAGCGAGGAATGAAACCAGCCGCGGTGCTGATCCGAGCCTTCGAGGTAGAGATCGGCCGGCCAGGGCAGCCCGCGCGCCTCCAGGACGAAGGCGTGGGTCGAACCGGATTCGAACCAGACATCGACGATATCGCCAACCTGCTCATAGGCGGCCGGATCGCGACCGGGCCCGAGGAAGCGCCCGGGTGGCGAGGTGAACCAGGCATCCGCACCCTCGGCGGTGAAGGCCTCGACGATGCGCGCCATGACCGCCGGATCGCGCAGCGGCTCGCCGGTCCGTTTCTCGACGAACACCGGGATCGGTACTCCCCAGCTTCGCTGGCGGCTGATGCACCAGTCCGGGCGCAAGGCGATCATGCTGGCCAGCCGGGTGCGCCCCTGGGCGGGCACGAAGTTGGCCGCGGCGATCGCGGCCAGCGCTTTGCCCCGGATGTCCTCCGGCCCATCCATGCGGATGAACCATTGCGGCGTCGCGCGGAATATCAGCGGCGCCTTCGAACGCCACGAATGCGGGTAGGCGTGCACCAGGCTGCCGCGTGCGATCAAGGTGCCGGCGTCGATCAATGCCGAGGCGATCGCATCTGCGGCCTTGTAGACATGCAGGCCGGCGAACAGCGGCACCCATGCATTGAAGGTGCCATCAGGGCCGACCGTGTCCGGCACCTCGAGCCCGTGCGCGCGGCCGAGCGTGAAATCCTCCTCGCCGTGGCCGGGCGCGATATGGACGAAGCCGGTCCCCTGCTCGGTGGTGACGAAATCGGCAGCGAAGATCGGCACCGCGTGCTCGTAGCCCCGGCCGTGCAAGGGATGGCGGCAAACCAGCCCTGCCAGCTCCCGCCCCTTGAAAAGCCGGATCACGTGGTGCGTGGCAATGCCTGTTTCGTCGCAGAATGCCGGCACCAATGGGAGCGCGAGCAGGAGTTTCTCGCCCGCCCGCAGATGGGCGCCGCCGGCGACCGAATCGACATGCACCAGCGCATAGTCGAACGCCTCGCCGCAGGCGATGGCGCGGTTGCCGGGAATGGTCCAGGGCGTGGTGGTCCAGATCGCCACCGCCGCCCCTTCCAGCACTGCCGCCGCCGCTGGCCCACTCTGCGCGGCGGCGAGCGGGAAGCGCACGAAGATCGTCGGGCTTTTGTGGTCATGGTACTCGATCTCCGCTTCGGCCAGCGCGGTCTTCTCGACCGGGCTCCACATGACGGGCCGCAGTCCCCGATAAAGAGCGCCGGACAGCAGAAACTTCCCGATCTCGGCGGCGATCGCGGCTTCGGAAGGAAAGTCCATCGTCGCATAGCGCCCCGCCCAGTCGCCAGCGACGCCGAGGCGGCGGAATTCTTCGGCCTGCACTTCCATCCACTGCGCGGCATAATCGCGGCAAACGGCGCGAAAATCGACCACCGGCACCGCGTCCTTGTCGCGCCCTGCGGCCCGGTACTCCTCCTCGATCTTCCATTCGATCGGCAGGCCGTGGCAGTCCCAGCCCGGGATGTAGAGGGCATCGAAGCCCGCCATCTGCCGGGCCCGATTCACCATGTCCTTGAGGATCTTGTTGAGTGCCGTGCCGATATGCAGATGCCCGTTTGCATAGGGCGGGCCGTCGTGAAGAATAAAGAGCAACCGGCCCCGGCTTCTCTCCCGGATGGCACCCCACAGGTCCCGCTCCGCCCAGCGCGCAAGAAGCCTCGGTTCGGCGTGGCGAAGATCGCCACGCATCGGGAAGGAAGTCCTGGGCAGGAAAACTGTCTCGCGGTAATCGTCTCGACGCTCGGTCATCGCACGTTCCAGGTCGTCAGGCGGCGCGGCCGCCGGGGCTTCACTCTTTGCCCGGCCCGTCAGCCCCGGGCCGGGCCGGTAATTCGTGCAGACAGGCGCGTCATGTAAAGACTATGAAGAGGCCGGGAGCGGCAGGTCAAGGCGATGCCGCGCTTCGCGCATATCGGCGGCGATCTGCGCGCTGAGCGCCGCAAGGTTGGGAAAGCGCCGCTCCGGCCGCAGATAAGCCATCAGCGCGACCGACACCTCCTGGCCGTAGAGATCGGCGGCAAAGTCAAAAAGATGCGCCTCGAGCCGGCTTTCCGGACCGCCCCCGACTGTCGGCCGCCGGCCGATATTGGCTACCCCGGGCACTTCAACCCGGCCCGGCAGGCGCACGACAACCGCGTACACGCCGCGGGCGGGCTCGAGATGCCGCCCGAGGGCCATATTGGCGGTCGGGAAGCCAAGCGTCCGGCCCCGCCGGTCTCCCTCGATGACCGGCCCACGGATAGCCCAGGGGTGCCCAAGCTCGAGGGCCGCGCGTTCCGGATAGCCCTCCTGCAAAAGCCGGCGGATGCGCGTGGACGAGATCGGGCCTTCCGCATCCGCGAGCAGCGGCACCACCGAAAGCCCGATGCCGAGCGCCTCGGCGCGTCCGGCCAGAAAACCGACATCGCCACCGCGGCGGTGCCCGAAGGCGAAATCCGGCCCCGACGCCAGATGCCGCGCCCCGATACCGCGATCCAGAACTTCGACGACGAACTCCTCCGCAGAAAGCTCGCTGAACGGCCAGTCGAAAGGAAGCTCGTACAGGATCGCGACGCCGAGCCCGGCCAGGGCGGCGGCACGCTCGGCAGAAAGCGTCAGGCGAAACGGCGGATCCTCGGGGCGGAACAGCTCCCGCGGATGCGGCTCGAAAGTCAGCACGGCGAGCGGCGCCTCGGGCCGTGCCGCATGTGCGGCCGCAATCACCTTGGCGTGGCCGCGATGCACCCCGTCGAAATTCCCGAGCGCAACCGTAGCTCCGCGCGCTGTCTCGGGCACTGCCCACCAGTCCCGGAAAATCTGCATCAGGCGCGGGTCGGCACTTGCACCGATGCCTCGCCCTCGATCACCGGCTTGCCCTTGACCAGGCAGGTCGTCTTCAAGGTCGCGCGCTTGCGCTCCCTATCCAGGGCCGTCACCTCCACCGTTGCCGTCACCGTATCGCCCGGCCGCACCGGAGCACGGAAGCGAAGGCTCTGCGCGACGTAGATGGCGCCCGGCCCGGGCAACTTCGTGCCGAGTGCCGCACTGATCAGCCCGGCCGACAGCATGCCATGGGCAATCCGTCCCTTGAAGAGCGACTGCGCCGCACTCTCTGCATCGAGATGCAGCGGGTTGGTATCCGTGCTGACAGCGGAATAAAGCACGATGTCGGCCTCGGTGATGGTCTTGCCGACGCTCGCCGTCATGCCGATCGAAAGATCTTCGAAGAAGTACCCGCTCATGGCCTGCCGCCCCTGTTGCCCCGGCGCGACAAGCCACGCCTGGCCGGCAAGGTCAAGCACCATCCATCAATAGCTTCGCGGCAGGCCCAGCACGTGTTCGGCGATGTAGGAAAGGATCAGGTTGGTGCTGACCGGCGCCACGCGATAGAGCCGCGCCTCGCGATATTTGCGCTCGACATCGAATTCTTCGGCGAAGCCGTAGCCGCCATGCGTCTCAAGGCACGCTTCCGCAGCCGCCCACGCCGCGTCGGCAGCCAGGAGCTTGGCCGTGTTAGCCTCCTCGCCGCAAGCCTTCCCGGCCTCGAACCGCGCCAGGCCATCGTGCAGCATCAACTCGGCCGCACGCATCTCTGCATGCGCCCGTGCGATCGGGAACTGGATACCCTGATTCTGGCCGATCGGGCGCCCGAACACGATCCGTTCTTTTCCGTACGCCACCGCCCTGGCGATGAACCACTTCGCATCACCGATCGATTCCGAAGCGATCAACAGGCGCTCGGCATTCATCCCATCCAGGATATAGCGAAAGCCCTGGCCCTCCTCGCCGATGAGGTTTTCCGCCGGTACCCGCACGTTGTCGAAGAAGATCTCGCAGGAATTGTGATTCATCATGGTCCGGATCGGCCGGATCGTCATCCCGGCCGTAACCGCCTGCCGCATATCGACGATGAAGGTCGAAAGCCCCTCCGTGCGCCGGCGCGCCTGTTCCCTGGGGGTCGTGCGCGCGAGCAGCAGCATCAGGTCGGAATGCTCGGCCCGGCTCGTCCACACCTTTTGCCCGTTGACGACGTAATGGTCTCCCTCGCGGCGGGCGAAGGTGCGCAAGTTGGTGGTATCCGAACCGCTGCCCGGTTCGGTTACGCCGAAGGCCTGCAAGCGCAGTGCGCCCGAAGCGATCCCTGGCAGAAAGGCGCGCTTCTGGCCTTCGGATCCGTGCCTCAGGATGGTGCCCATGATGTACATCTGTGCATGGCAGGCAGCACCATTGCAGCCCGCGGCATGAATCGTCTCGAGGGTCGCTGAGGCGGCGGAAAGAGAAAGGCCGGCACCACCCCATTCCTCCGGGATCAGTACCGCGAGATAACCTGCCTCGGTCAGTGCACGGACGAACGCGCTCGGGTAGGCACGCTTCCTGTCCATCTCGCGCCAGTATTCACCCGGGAAGCGGGCGCAGAGTTTTTGCACCTCGGCGCGGATCTCCCTGTGCGATGCAGGGCCAGCCGTCCCCTCGTCCATCGGATTCCTCCCGTACTGTCACGATCAGAACCGAAGGAGCCGGATGATGCAAGCAGCAGGCCACCGAAAACAAAAATCGGCTTGCGGTCAGTGTTGGCCAGAGCTCTTGTGCAACAGCACCATGGCACGGCGCAGCCGCGTGACGCCACCTTGCACCTCGCCCAGCAGGCAAAGCTGCCGCCCCTGGGCAGCGAGCCGCTCGACCGCCGGCGGAGCGGGCTCGACCAAAGCCTGCTGTGCTGCCTCGACTTCGCCGAAAAGCTCGGCGCAGTAATGCGGCGTGTCCGTCAAGAGCTGCATCGGCGGCGGCTGCGGGCGGGCCGGCGGCGGTGCGAACAGCCCGACGAGCAGAACGAGAGACCCGCCCGCAATGCCACCCGCGCGCAGCAAACCGCCCATACTTGCCTGGTTAACCGATCGGGTCTGACCAGCGGGTGGGAGCCGGATGAAGAGACGGTCATGCGTCCGCGGTCGCCGCGGCGGCGTGTGCGACCTCCGCCGCGCCGGGCAAATGGAGCATCGCCGCGAGGCCCGGTGCATTTTCTGCAAGCTGCACGCTGCCACCGTGAAGCGACGCGACGGCTTGCACCAGCGCCAGGCCGAGCCCGGCGCCAGGCGTGTTCCGTGCTGTCTCGCCGCGAAAGAACCGCTCGGTGGCCCGCACGCGATCCGCATCCGGCATGCCGGGGCCGTGATCGGCGACGGTGATCGTGACCGTCCCCCCCGCGGCGGCCGCGGACAGGCGCACGATGCTCCCCTCCGGCGAGAATTTGAGAGCATTGTCAAGAAGATTGGCGATCGCCTGCTGCACCAGTTCGCGATCCCCGAACAGCGGCAGCCGCTCCGGACAGGCGAACACAAGGGTCAGTCCGCCTTCTTCAGCCGGCGCGCTGTAAAGATCGACGAGGCCCGCCAGTACCGGTGCCGCGTCGAACGAAGCGAAAGCAGCGCGGCGCGTGCCGGCCTCGATCTCGGCGATCCTGAGCAGGGCCTGGAATACGGCGACGATACCGTCGAGATCTGTCGTCGCCCGTTCGATCGCCGCCCTGAGATCGGCCTCGCTCTCGGCGTGCAGCGCCGCATCCTCGAGGCGCGCGCGTGCACGCGTAATCGGTGTGCGCAGGTCGTGCGCAATGGCGTTGGAAACCTGCCGCACGCCATCCATCAGCCTCGAGATGCGCTCCAGCATCTCGTTGATGGTTTCCGACAAGCGATCGAATTCGTCGCCGCGGCCGCTGATGCGGACCCTGCGCGACAGATCTCCGGCCGAAATGGCCGCCGCCGTCGCCGAAATATTCGCCATTGCGCGCCGGAACAGGCCACGGATGACGACCGCACCGGCGACTCCGAGCACGAGCACCACGAGCAGCGCCCAGAGAAGCGCCCCCGTCAAGAGGTCGCGAAGTTGCGCTCGCACCTGCACATCGCGCCCGACCAGCAGGTGGAACCCTCCCGGCAGCGTGAATGTACGCACACGCGCGAGCGAGCGGACGCCCGCCCGCTCGATCGGCAGCTCCGCCCAGATGCGGCGCACTGTAAGATCGGTCGGCCAGGAGGAGAGATTGCCCGAGACGCGCCGCATTTCCGGATCGACCAGGAGATAGATCGCGCTGTCATCGACATTCTCGGCCAGCCGGTTCTCGATCGTGATGATCAGGGCAGGCAGCCCGCCCTCCTGCCAGCGTTGGGCAAGGCTGTCCACGTCTGCGGCAATGGCGTTGTCCGTCCTGCGATCGAGCAGGCCCGCCGTCTGCCACCAGAGAAACAAGGCCAGCGCAAGCGCTGAAAGGCCGAACAGCAGAGCGTACAGGGCGGCGAAGCGCAGCGCCGCCGAGCGCAGGAACCGCGGGTGCTGCGGAAGCCTCGCCCCCGCCAACTGGATCCCCGGCGCATTCTGCGCGCCCGGGTGGCCCAGTGTGGCGGCATCCATCACACGGCGTCCGACCGCAGCATGTACCCCGCATTGCGCACGGTATGGATGAGCGGCCCCGAAAACGGCTTGTCCACCTTCTGCCGCAGCCGCGAGACGTGCACGTCGATCACGTTCGTCTGCGGATCGAAATGATAATCCCACACACCTTCCAGCAGCATGGTGCGGGTAACGACCTGGCCAGCGTGACGCATCAGATACTCGAGCAGCAGAAACTCGCGCGGTTGCAGGTCGATCTTCTGCCCGGCCCGGCGCACGCTCCGGGATAGAAGATCCATCTCGAGATCGGCCACCACCAGCTTGGTCGCCGGCCCGTCACCCTTGCCGCGCCTTGTCAGCGCCTCGACCCGGGCCAGCAGCTCGCTGAATGCGAACGGCTTGGTGAGATAGTCGTCACCCCCGGCCTTGAGTCCGAGTACCCGGTCGTCGACCTGGCCGAGCGCCGACAGAAAGAGCACCGGAACCGTGTTGCGCTGCGAGCGCAGGGTTTCGAGAATCCTCAGCCCGTCAATACCACCGGGCAGCATCCGATCCAGAACGATGGCATCGAATACCTCGCTCGCTGCAAGAAAAAGCCCGTCCCGCCCGTTGTCGGCGTGTTCGACGACATGCCCGCTCTCCCGCAGCCCCTTGACGACGAAGCCGGCGACGTCTCTGTCGTCCTCGACCACCAGTATCCGCATCGCTCCCCTTCCTCAGTCCTCGGCGTTCGCCGGCCGCTCGCCGATCCGTACCGGAACCATCATCCGCTCGCCGTTCCTGTTGACGGCAAGACGCACCCGCGTCCCAGGTGGTAGCGCAGCCACCGCGCGGATCAGGGCTGCCGCGCCGTCAACGGTGGATCCGTTCACGGCAAGAACCACGTCTCCCGGTCGGATGCCGGCTCGGCTTGCCGGGCCCCCGGGGGCAACGCCGGTCACCAGGACTCCGGTGTCCCTTGTATCCGGGTCGGATTGCGATTCGATCGCCACGCCAAGCCAGCCACGACGGATATGCCCACCCCCGCGAAGCTCGCTGACGACCTCACTCACCGTGTTGCTCGGTATCGCAAACCCGATCCCGACCGATCCACCCCCGGGTGAGTAGATGGCCGTGTTCATCCCGATCACCCGGCCCTGAAGGTCGAACAGGGGGCCTCCGGAATTGCCAGGATTGATCGGAGCGTCGATCTGCAGGAAGCGATCGAACGGCCCGTCCCCGATCTCCCGCCCCTTCGCCGAGACGATGCCGGCCGTCACTGTACCGCCCAGGCCGAACGGATCGCCTGCCGCCAGAACCCAATCCCCCACCTCGACCGCGTCTGAATTGCCGAACTCAACGGACGGCAGGCTGCCGCCGGCGTCAACCTTCAAGACCGCGACATCGGTGAGCGGGTCGGCACCGATGACACGCGCGACCAGCGTACGGCCGTCAGAAAACGAGACGACGATGCGCGTGGCATTGCGAATGACGTGGTTGTTGGTGACGATCACCCCCGAGGGGTCGACGACATAGCCCGAGCCGACGGCGCGCACCTGCTGAGTGGTGCCGAAGTGACGCAGAAACTCCTGCTCGAAGGGCGTGCCGCGCAGTACGGGCGGCAACAGATTGGCGATGTCATCGCCGTTGTTGACCACGGTGGTCACGGCGATGTTCACCACTGCGGGCAGCACCTGCCGAACCAGCGGCGCAAAGCTGCCGGGCATCGCTTGCGCTGCAGCACCGGACGGCGTCGCGAAAGAGAGCGCGAGCAGGGCCGCCAGCACAGCCAGGGCCCGGCGCACCGGCGATGACACAACGGGGACAGGCATGGCCGGACCTCACGTTCAGACCAGAAGCCGCGGTCTCCACATGGCCTCTCTCCACCCGGCCCTCAAGATGAACGTGGACACCAGGGCTTGATGAACCCCTTCCGCCGCGCCAAAGCTGGAGGCTCCCTCGCACCCGAAACACAGCCCGTGACCTATCTCCTGCACCGCTCCCTCGCCGCTCCCCCGCCAATGGTGGAAAGCGGGCACGGCATCTGGCTCCGGCTTGCGGGCGGCAAGGAGGTCATCGACGGCTCGGGTGGCGCGGCGGTTGCCTGTCTCGGCCACGGCGAGCCGCGGGTGATCGAAGCGATCGCCGGGCAGTCGAGGCGCGTGGCCTACGCCCATACGTGGCTGTTCGCTTCCCATCCAGCGGAAGAACTCGCCGCGGCGCTGCTCACCGGGGAGCCTGGCGATCTGACCCACGCCTTCTTCGTCTCCTCCGGCTCGGAGGGGATGGAAGCCGCACTCAAGCTCGCCCGCCAGTATTTCGTCGAGCGCGGAGAGCCCGGGCGCACGCGCGTCATCGCGCGGCGCCAGAGCTATCACGGCAATACGCTCGGCGCCCTCGCGGCCGGCGGGAACATGGCTCGCCGCGCCCTCTACGAACCGCTGCTGGCACCCGTGTTCAGCCATGTCTCGCCCTGCTTCGCCTATCGGTTCCAGGCGTCGAACGAGACCGAAGCCGAGTATGCCGCACGCCTTGCCAGAGAGCTCGAGGCCGAGTTCCAGCGGCTCGGCCCGAAGAACGTGATCGCCTTCTGTGCCGAGCCGGTGGTGGGCGCTACGGCCGGCTGCGTGCCCCCGGTTCCCGGCTACTTCCGGGCCGTCCGCGAAATGTGCGATCGCCACGGCGCACTCCTGATCCTGGATGAGGTGATGTGCGGGATGGGCCGCACCGGCACCATGCACGCCTGGGAGCAGGAACGCGTGGTACCCGACATCCAGGTGATCGCCAAAGGTCTTGGAGGCGGTTATCAGCCGATCGGCGGCATCCTGATCGGACGCAAGATCGTCGAGGCCCTCCGGCGCGGTTCCGGCAGCTTCGTACACGGGCACACGTACCAGGCGCACCCGGTCGCCTGCGCAGCCGCCCTCGCCGTGCAGCGTGTCATCGCGGAGGATGGCTTGCTCGCCAATGTCCGCGCCATGGGCGCGCGCCTGGAGGCCGGCCTTGCCGAGCGGTTCGGCAACCATCCCCAGGTCGGGAACATCCGTGGCCGGGGCCTTTTCCGGGCGCTTGAATTCGTCACCGATCGCGCCAGCCGCGCGCCCTTCCCGCCTCGGCTGAAGCTCCATGAGCGGGTCAAGAACGAGGCGCTGGCCCGCGGCCTTGCGATCTACCCGATGGGCGGCACGATCGACGGCACGAGGGGTGACCACGTGATCATCGCGCCACCTTATATTATCGATGCCGCCGGGATCGACATGATCCTCGATCGACTTGGCCCGGCGGTCGAAGCGGCCCTCGATGGGGTCCGCGCCGCCGCCTGAAAACGGCGGCGCAGTCGCCTGCCCTCAGATCCGGTTTCTGTCGGCTGCTGCCGCTCAGGCGGTGGCGCGGCCGATTTCCGCGCTGCAGTGCTTGCATCTGGTTGCAGCCGGGTTGAGGTCGTCGGACAGGCATTGCGGGCAGGTCTTGGTCGGAGCGGGGTCGCCGAACACCGTCTTGCCAACGCGCGCCATGAGGAACTTGTACGGCATGACGATCACGAAGTACACGACCGCCATGAAGATGATGAAGTAGATGATCGCCGAGATGAACGCACCAAGGTTGAGGAATGTGCCGTTGCCGCCGCCCGGCACGAGTTGCCAGCCGAGCCCGGGGCCCTTCACACCACCCTGGGCCGCGGCGATCAGCGGGTTGATGATGTTGTCGGTGAACGCCTTTACAAGGTTGCTGAATGCCAGTGCGGTGACCAGGCCGACGGCGACCACGACGACATCGCCGCGCATCATGAAGTTCCTGAAGCCCTTCAGCATATCCGTTCCTCCCATCCAAGGGTCCTGGCGCCGGGCACCATGCCGGTAAGAGAGAACGCTAAGGCGATTCGTCCGTTTCTGCGAGGATCTTGAACGCACCCCGAAGCGGAAGCCCGGCACTGGTCACACTTCTTCCTGCCGCGCGGAGAGCAGCCGCCCCTCGGCCTCCGCCCGCGGCATCGCCAGCGCCGCCCGGGCGATCGCGGCCGGATAGCCGGCCCGCGCCAGGGCGGCAAGCTCCCGCCGCCGGGCATCCGGGTCAGACGGCGCACCGGCGCGGAACGGGCCGATACGACGCTTCCTGGCCAAGGCCAGGGCTGCCGTCAGCTCGGCCTCCGGATCGTCGGGAAGTGCCGCTGAAACTGTCGTGCCGCCAAGCCCTTGCCGCGCCAGGTGCGCGGCAATCCCCCGCCTGGACGTGCCCGAGCGCGCCAGCCGCCGGGCCCGCGCCGCGGCAAACGCGGCGTCATCGACGAGGCCGGCCTTGGCCAGCTTCTCCACCTCCGCCCTCGCCGCGCTCCGCGCCGCTGCCGCGGCCGCTCCGATGGCCTCCGGCTCGCCTTCCGCCGTCCGTTCCCAGCGTGCGATTCGCCGCCGCAGCACCCGCAGGAGACCGGCGCGCGTCGTCGAATAGCGGGCGAGGTGGACGAGCGCCGCTTGGTGCAGGAGCGTCGGATCAGGTGGCTCGACCGGGCGCGCCATGCCGCACCTTGGCACCCGACCCCGCCTTCGCCAACCGTGCGCTCAGGAAGGCAGCAGTTCGGCGATATAAGGCGGAAGCTGAAAGGCAGCGGCGTGGACCGCGGGAGTCCAGTAACGCGTTCGACCGAGAATGCCGGCGGCGGCCGCACGACGTTCGATCTCGGCGACCGGCAGGTGCGCCAGCGAGACATCCTTGGCCGCCCAGCCGAGCGTCATGAAGCCGCCGACATAGGTCGGCACCGCCGCGACATAAGCCGTGACGTGCGTGAATGACTTTGCCCGCCGCCGGCTGGTCTCCGTGAGCTCCTCGGCCTGCATGAAGGGCACGCCGCACTGGTTCACGATCACCCCTCGGGATGAGAGCACGCGTGCCGCATGGCCATAAAAGGCCTCGGTGAACAACACTTCACCAACTCCGATGGGGTCCGTGGAATCGACGATCACCACATCGAAGTCGCCCTCTCTCGCGTCCGCTACATAAGCAATGCCGTCGCCCACGATCACCTCGGCCCGAGGATCATCCCAGGCGGCACCACCGATTCCAGGCATGAACTGGCGCGACAGGCGGATCACCTCGGCATCGATTTCCACCATCACCGCGCGGCGCACACCGGAATGCTCGAGCACGCGGCGCAACACCCCACCATCACCGGCGCCGATAATGAGCACCCGCTCTGCCCGCCCGTGCGCAATCAGCGGCACGTGCACGAGCATCTCCTGGTACACGAACTCGTCCCGCTCCGTGATCTGCACCACGCCATCCAGCATCAGGACATGCCCGTGCGATTCGCTCTCGAAGATGGCGATGTCCTGGAACGGGGATTGCGCGCGCGCGACCTCCCGCTTGACACGGAAACGCTGGCCCCAGGCGGAGTACAGGCTCTCGTTGACCCAGGAATCGAGCGCCATCGGTGCGCGGTGCAAACCGGTGCGTCAGACGATCAGGCCACGCCTCTGCTCGGAAAGCTGGATGGTCCGCGGTCGAAATGCCGCCTTCAGGATCGGCACGGAACGATAGGGATCGCATGCGCCGCACATGAAGATATCGATCGCGGCGAAGTCCCGCTCCGGCCAGGTGTGGATCGAAATATGGCTCTCCGCCAGGACGAGAACGCCGGAAACGCCGCCGTCGGGCGAGAACTGGTGCAGGTGGGTGTGCAGGATCGTCGCCTTCGCCGCCTGTGCGGCATCCGCCAGCGCCCGCTCGATCGCCTTTGGGTCCGTCAGGTTCTCGGCACCCCAAAGATCGAGCAACAAGTGCGCACCGGCGAATTTAAGCCCGTCGCGGGTTACGAAATAGTCTTTTGCCTCTTCGGGGCGAACCGGCTCCTGGTTCTCTGGGAAGGGCTCCGAGACCATCCCCAGTTGAGCGAGTGCGTCCATCGCGTACTCCTGCAACCAAAAGACAGCCTCTCGGGCAGAGCGTCTCCGCGCCGGCGGGCCAAGACGCGCGCACATAGGCACAAGAGACCGCCGATGCAAGAGGAAATGTGCGATGTTTCAGGGCACGAGTTGCATCGTCGCGCCGATTGCCTTCAGCTCGCTCGGCAATTGCCCGGCGATCACTGTCTCACGGCCGACCTCGGCAAGGTCACCCAAACCCTCTGCCGGCGGGTCCGTCAGCAGCCGGAACATGCTGCCGAGCGAATCCTCTCCCATCCGCCCGCCATAATCCCGCCTGAGCAGAGCAAGCTTCCCGGTGTCCCCCGCTTGCGTAGCGGCGCTCGCCAGGCGCACCAGCGTCGTGCGATCGGCATTGGTCAAGGCTCCGCCTGACGCCGCCGTGCTCGCCACGAGATCGGCCAGAGCAGCTTCGGCGCCCGCCCAGTTCCCCTCCTTTTGCAAGAGATCCGCGGCCAGTGCCGTAGCGGCGGAATCGTTCAGAGCCGAAAGGGCAGAAACGGCCTGCGCCGTGTGGCCCTGAGCTGCCACAGCGCGCGCGTAAATCATCGTGCGCCGCACGGCGAGTGCGGGTGGCAGATCTGCCGAGCGCGAGGCGGTGAGCGCGGCCAGAGCACCGGCCGGATCGTCCCGTCCCAGCCGCACCTCGGCAAGCCTGGCGCCGATACCGGCTTGTGGAGCACCCGCTGGAGCTGCCGCCATCAGCTTCTCCAGTACCGGTTCGGCGCGATTGGGCAGATCGAGAGCGAGCAGCCGGTCTGCCAGCATCTCCGCGAACTTCTCCCCTTCTGTGCCGGGTGGGATGAGATCGGCGTTGTCTTCGATCAGGCTGGCCAGCTCGAGCGGTGGCACCTGCCCGGCCGCCTGGCCCGCAAACAGGCTGCGGAAGGTCGCTTCGCGGGCGTTCTGCACCGCGGCTGCCTCGGCCGGGAAAAGCTGCTCCGTTTCGCTGAGCAGGGCCATGGCCTGTTGCCACTCTCCCGCCTCGGCCCTGAGTTCTGCGACCTTCAGCCAGAGCCGAAGCCGAAGCGATGGCGGCAGCGGCAGGCGCAGCAACGTGCCAGCCGGAAGCAGGCTCACCCGCGCCGTCCCGAAGGCCGGGTCCCCGGCCAGCGCGGACATGTCGATCGGCCGGGCTCTGTCGAACACGACGATCCCGTCATCGCCGCGGCGGAATGCCGCCGCGCCGGTGCGCGGACCGAACGGAACGAGCAGTGCCGCTTCGGCGCCGGGCGGCGCCGCAATCCGGTGCGCCGCAATGGCGAGCGGGCCAAGCTCGGTCGCCGGAATCGGGGGATTCGCAGCCTCCGCCGGCGCAGCCGGAGGAGTGACGATGGCGGGGGGATTGGAAGCCGCTGAAGGATGCCCGGCAGTCCCGCTCGAGGTCGCGTTGCCAGGCGGACCGGCGGCCCCGGAAGTCGTCGTGGCCGGCTTCGAGCCGGGCGATCCGATCGCCGCCGGCTGTGCCGCGGGGCGTGGCAGAGCCGTCCGGATCAACGACTGCGGCAGCGGAGGCAAGGGAAGCGGAATCGAGGGGGCGGCATTGGCAGCGCCGTCGCCAGTTTGAGATCGGAGCGCGCCGGCGCCGCGGAAAGAGGATCCGGATCGCCCGCCGCGCCGAGGGCGGAAGTCGGGTTGAGCACGTCGAGCACAATTCGGTTATCCACCCTGAAATCCTTGACCACGGCACCAGGCACGACCGTGATCCGCGCCTCACCCGCCCCGGCCACGAACCCGGTGACATTGCGCGGGAGGAGCGCTGGCGTGCCGATCGGCGCCGCCTCACTGAAGCCCACCACGACCAGCGCGCCCTGGCGCACCACGCTGTAGGGGATGACGCTCGGCGGGGCTCTCGACTGGCGCGGGCGGGCAGGCCGGAAGAGCCGCCTGGGACGGCGCTTCGGCAGCCGGCTCCGCAACGGGCGCACCACTCTCCGCGGGCGCCGCCGCCCGCACCAGCGTGACCGATTTCACGCCAGCAGGGCGGCCATGAGAATGATCGTCAGCGGCAACAGGCGCGGCAGGGAAAGCCTGCGCGGCATCTTCTCAGCGTCCGATCCTAAGTGCGCGCAAAAGCTCGCGCTCCGCCTCGCTCTCGACGCCTGGCGGAGCCGGCACGCCCGGCGGGGAATCAGAGGAACGGCCGGCGCTGATGGCGCCATGGAGCCGATCCGCCATCCGTTCGGCCCGTTCGGTCAGGAAAACCAGGTCTTCCTTGACCTGCCCGGCCGCGGCCGCCTGGCGCGCGAGATCCCGCGCCGTGCCCTCGGCCGCCTTGCGCAATCGCTCGATACCGGCGTCCGCTTCACGCGTGCTCGCGTTGAAGTCCTTGACCAGTGCCTCCAGCGCCGCGCGGTCACGCTTCAGTACACCGAGCGCGCGCTCGAGCCGAAGAGCGTGAAAAAGCGTTGCCGCAAGCAACCCGGTCAATCCGATTTCGAGTAGCCATTCCGCGCCCGCCATGTCCGCCAGCCGCCCTTCAGCGCCCGACCGGGCGTGGAAGCGCACGCTCGATCTCCACAGCCAGCGAATTATTGCGCCGCCCGAGCCGCCCCTCGAACAGAGCGGTCGCGCCGCAGCGCAGATCGACCCGCTTGTCGGGACCCGTGTTCAGCGTGATCCGGCTCCCCGGCACCAGCGCCATCACTTCCGAAAGCCGCATCGTCTGCTCGTCGAGCACCACGTCGAGTACAACCTCCGTGTTCCAGAGCTCTTCGGCAAGATGCGTCTCCCAGATCGAGTCGCGGCCGAACTTCTCACCCATGAATTTCTGGAGCAGCAGTTCGCGCACCGGCTCCAGCGTTGCGTAAGGCAGAAGAAGCTCGATCCGGCCGCCGCGATCCTCCATATCGACCCTCAGCCGCGCCAGGACCGCTGCATTGGAAAGACGCGAGATCGCCGCGAAGCGTGGATTGACCTCCAGCCGCTCGAAACGGAACGTGACCGGGGAGAGTGGGGCGAAACTCGCCGTCAGGTCGCCGAGCACAACCTTGATCAACCGCTCGACCAGCACGCGTTCGATCGTCGTGAAGGGCCGCCCCTCCATCCGCATCGCCACGGTGCCGCGCCGGCCGCCCAAGAGCACATCGACGATCGTATAGATCATCGGCGAATCGACAACGATCAGCCCTTGATTGTCCCATTCCTCCGCCTTGATGACGGCCAGCATCGCCGGCAGCGGAATATTGCCGAGATAAGTACCGAAACGCAGGCTGGCGATGCTTTCGATTCCGACCTCCACATTGTCGCCGGTGAAATTGCGCAAACTCGTCGACATGATGCGCACCAACCGGTCGAACACGATCTCGAGCATCGGCAGCCGCTCATAAGAGACGAGGCCGGAATTGATGATCCGCTGCATCCCGCTCGAATCATCTTCTCCGCCCGCGCCTCTGTTCCGCCCGAGCAGGCTGTCGATTTCGGCCTGATCGAGGATGCGTGCCGCCATCGCAGGCTGGCCCTCGATGCCGCCCTCGAAAACCGCCGCATCCACCGGCCCGGCCAAAGTGTCGTTCATTGGATCAGGAGGTTGGTGAAGAGGACGTCGGTCACCTCGCCAGGCCCGAGCACGATCGCGGCCCGCGAAATGAGTGCTTCACGCAGCCGCCACGTGCCAACCGAGCTCTGCAGCTCGGAGGCCTGCATGTCGCGCAGATAGGTGAGGAACAGGTCTTGCAGCCGCGGCAGGTTCCTGCGCGCCGCGGCAGCCGCCGCCGGATTGGCGGCAACCAGGCTGATGTTCACTTTGACGTACCGCTCGACGCCGGCCGGGGCAGCAAGGTTCGCCACCATTTCGGGTACCGCAAAGAGCACCGGTTTGCCGCCCGCCGCTGCTTTCGCCCCACCGCGGCCGGAGCCACCCGGCAGAAAGCCGCTGAACCAGAACCCCGCTCCTGCCAGGCCAAGAACGAGCGGCGTGGCAATCAGCATCAGGCGCCGCCGTTTCGCGGGCATTGCCCGCGACGCCTCGGCAGGCGCCCCGGCCTCAACGTCAGCGGGCTCAGCGGTTGCCGCGCTCGCCATTCCGTCCCCTCCGCGATCAGCGCCGTCTCCAAGCTTGGCCTCGACGCATTAAGGAAGCCTTTCCCGAACCCGGGCGGCCCGGCAGAAACGGCCGCCTCTGGCAGAGCCTGCCGGGCAAGGGCCCGCCGCACTCGACCGAAGGCGCGGCGCACCACAGCCTGGCTGCGCTAGAGCAGATCGCGGTCAGCCGGAATCGGCTGATCGCGTGAAGATGCTCGCCAAAACAAAGAGCGAGAGCAGTTACCGTGAGCCATGGCGAATGGAAATTGCTCGAGAGCGTGTCGGGCCGACCGTGCAGCCCGACACGGATCTCGCGGTTTATTCGAGCGGGCGATCGCGGGCTGGCGCGGCTGGCACGTCGCTTGCGTGTCTCCTGCCCCGCGCCGGTCCGCCGGACGCACCGGAAACGCCGCCGAGCACATCCAACATGCAGCTTGCCAGCCTGGTTGCCGCCTCGCGCCTGATGGCCGAGCAGGACGCGATGGCGGTGATCGCCAACAACATCGCGAACGCCGAAACCCCGGCCTATCAGGCGGAGCGCACCCAGTTCACCGACTGGCTCGCCCCGCCGCCCGCACCGGCCGCCGAGGCCGGCATCGCCTTCGTCGCGGATGGCGGCACCTGGCGGGACCGCACCAGCGGGGCCTTCCGCAAAACCAGCAACCCGTTCGACCTCGCGATCGGCGCCAGGGATGCCTGGTTCACGGTTCGGACAGCGCAAGGTGTCAGCCTCACGCGCGCCGGATCCTTCAGCCTCTCCGCCGACGGCACGATCGTCGATCAGAATGGCGATCCGCTACTCGACACCAACGGCCGGCCCATCACGCTCTCCACCAACGATACCGGGATTTCCGCCGCTGCCGATGGCACCGTGACAAGCATCGAGAACGGCGTCATCGGCCAGATCGGGCTCGTCCGCCCCGGCAACCCCAGCCTGATGACCGCAACCGGTGCCACGCTCTTCACGGCGAACGGGGCAACCACCCCGGTCGCCAATCCGCAACTGATGCAGGGTGTGCTTGAAGATTCGAACGTTGCCCCAATTCTCGAGGTCACACGAATGATCGAGGCCGAGCGTGAGTTCGGTTTCCTGGCGCAGTTCGTGCAGGCAGAATCGGACCGCCAGCAGAACGCGATCACCAAGCTCACCACCACCAGCGCCTGAGCAGGATCGAGAACGAAGGAAAAAACATGCTCGCACTCGATATTGCCGCCACCGGCATGCAGGCCCAGCAGACCAACGTCGAGGTGATCTCGAACAACATCGCCAACATGACGACCACCGGCTACAAGCGCCAGCGTGCCGAATTCCAGGACCTGATCTATCAGGATTTGCGGGTCGCCGGTTCGAACAGCAGCGATCAGAGCACGATCGTTCCCTCCGGCGCGCAGATCGGTCTCGGCGTCAACACCGCAGGGGTCTATCGGATCGACGATCAGGGCTCGCTGCAACAGACGAGCAACAGCCTGGATCTGGCGATCCAGGGCACCGGCTACTTCCAGGTCACCCTGCCTTCCGGCCAGACCGCCTACACCCGCGACGGCACCTTCAGCCTCGCCCCTGACGGCACGATCGTCACCGCAGACGGCTACGTTGTGCAGCCCGGCATCGCCATTCCTTCGAACGCGACCGCGGTCACCATCAATACCTCCGGGCAGGTGCAGGTGACGCTCGACGGCCAGACCGCGCCACAGACCCTGGGCCAGCTCCAGCTTGCGGTCTTCCCGAACGACAACGGATTGACCGCCGAAGGCTCCAACCTCTTCCTCCAGAGCGCCGCCTCCGGCAACCCCGTCACGGACACGCCAGGCTCACCTGGATTCGGCACCACCATGCAGGGCTTCCTCGAAGCCTCGAACGTCAATGTCGTGAGCGAGATCACCAACCTCATCACCGCCCAGCGCGCCTGCGAGATGAACAGCCAGGTGATCACGGCCGCCGACCAGATGCTCTCCACCCTGACCAGCCTGCATTGAGGAGTCGCCCGTGCGTGCTCTTTCTGCTGCGTTCGTGCTCCTGCTCGGCCTGACCATCCACGCGGCCGCGAGCGCGACACTGCGCCCGGTGCTGCTGCCGGACTTCAGCCCCCCGATGTGCCGCCGGGTGCCATGATCGAGGTCGGCGTCACGCAGGTTGATTACGACCATGCAACAGGTGCCTTCTCCGCCGTGCTGTCGATCACGGCCAGCGGTATGGATCCTGCCGAGCTTGCCATTTCCGGCCACGCCGAGCGCACGGTTCCGGTCAAGGTTGCACGACACGTCCTGATGCCGGGCGCGAT
>JASHOF010000132.1 GCA_030041255.1 Acetobacteraceae bacterium | reverse complement strand
TTGGGAAGCATCGCAAAGTGTGGGGTGGCTGGGACGGGCGACGGGGTGAGCGGTAGCCTGAGCGGATGAAGCGACGGTCAAGGCGGCCCGAGCCGGTCGCGAGCGGCGGGGCGACCCCTGAAGCTCCTACCGAGGCGATCCTGCAGATCAAGGTCTGGCTGGAGGAGATCAGCCCGATGATTTGGCGGCGCGTGTTGGCGCCGGCGTCCTTTACTTTGCGGGAGTTGCACGGCGTTATCCAGGTCGCAATGGGATGGGAGGGCGTTCACCTCTTCCAGTTCCGCCTCCGCGCCGGGTGCTTTGGCTCGCCGGAACTGTGGGCTGCCTCACCCGACGTGACGTTGGCGGCGCTCGGGCTGCGCAAAGGCGCACGGTTCTGGTACGAGTACGATCTGAATATCCCCTGGCAGCATGGGGTCCGTATCGAGGGCCGCTTGGATCCTGAGGTGGGGAAGCCTTACCCGCTGTGTACGGCCGGCTCCGGCACCTGTCCGCCGGAAGATTGTGGCGGACCGGGCGCGTTCATGGAGCGTCGCGCCAACCTGCAGTTGAGGGACGACTATGACGACCTTGGCAGGATGGCCGAAATCATCGGCGATGTCGTCCGGGAGAGTGAGCTCGCGATCCTCGACCGTGACGAAACGCGCCGGCGCCTGCGACAGGCGCTCGTGCGCAGCAGGGCGCGGGAATGCGCCTGGGGCAAACCGTTCTCGCGGCGCGCCGTAAATGCGCTCCTGCGGCAAGGGGAGCATCGGGTGCTCATGCACCAGCAGATGTGATGACGCGCTCGGCGCGCCGCTGCGCCAAGAGCTCGGCCGCCATCAGCGCCGCTTCGTCCCCGCGTTGTCGCTGGATGCCCGCGACCAGCGAATGAGCGCCGGCATCGGTGAGCTGATCGAATCTCCTCTGCAGGGTTGCGGCGGTCGTTTCGGCATAGTGCCGGGTGGTGGTGATGCTTTCGTGGCCGAGGAACCGCTGCAGGTCGGTGATATCCATCCCGAGGGCCAGCAGCCGGGTTGCCACCGTGTGGCGCAGCAGGTGAGGGTAGACTCGTTTGTTGATCCGGGCGGCCTTCGCGACGTCGCGGACGATCTGACCGACCCGTTGGCGCGTCAGCACGTACGGCGTCCGGCCGGAGCCTGCCTGGCGGCTCGGGAACAGAGGACCAGCCCGACGCACGCCGATATGCAGGTGCAGCAACTGGACGAGCTCGCGGCGGATCGGCACCTCACGGCGTTTGCCGCCCTTGCCGGCCCGGATGGTGATCACCCGCTCGGCGAGACTGACGTCCCCGACCCGCAGCTGCACCAGCTCGGAACTGCGCGCTCCCGTTTCGAGCAAAGTCTGCAGCATCAGGCCGACCCGGCCGGCGCGGGTGTAGGCCGAATCGAGAAAGCGCAGTTCCTCCTCGACACTCAGCCGCTCGACGCCGCCACGCCGCGGAGGCGGCGCGTGCAGGCAGGCGCGCGCACGCGCGGCTTTGAAGACGGCTTTGCTCTGTATGTAGTCGATGCCCTCGCGCACCAATACAGCGGCGACGGCGGCAGTGGCGCGCTGGATCGAGCCCATGTGCCAGTTTGTCTTCTTCTATTCGGAGTGCAAGCCTGCGCCCGTGGCCGGCTTGGACAGGCCCAATCGGCCGGGGTTTGACATGCCAGAATGGCTGCCGGCTTTCCACTCCATGTGTTCTGGAAAGCTTGCTCCTCCTTGCCCGGCTCCCACGAGCGGAGGTGCGTCATGCGTGTCAGGGTTCTGCTGCAGGTCGTTGCCGATGATGGCGCCGGTGTTCCCGAGGAGGTGGCGTGCTTCGAGAAGCAGACCGAACGATCGGAGGACCTCGGCCTGTCGATCACCGAGGCCAAGGCCCTGCTGGCCGCCGTTCAGGAACGCACGGTCAAGGTGCAAGCCGCGGCATGGATAGAGCGGCATTGCTGCTGCCAAGCCTGCGGAGCAAGACGTCGTAGCAAGGGCAGCTACCCACTTGTGTTCCGTACATTGTATGGTGACGTGAGCTTGAGCAGCCCGCGGCTGCATCGTTGTCCATGTCAGGCTGGCAGTGGTCCGGCAACGAGTTCGCCGCTGACGGAGCTGATCCCCGAGCATGTCGCTCCCGAGCGGCTCTATTTGGAAGCCCGCTGGTCCTCGCTCGTCCCGTACACCTCTGCCGCCAAACTGTTGGCTGACGTCCTTCCGGTTGCCTCCGGCGCCAACGCGAACACGCTGCGCAAACACACGCTCCGGGCGGCCGAACGCCTGGAAGCAGAACTTGGGGAGGAACTGCCCAGCTTCATCGAAGGCTGCCCGGCCAAATGGCTGGAATTGCCGAACCCGGAGGGGCGCATCGTCGTCGGGCTCGATGGCGGCTACGTCCGTGACTGGCAGGACCGAAAGAGCAATTTCGAGGCTATCGTCGGCCAATCCCTGCCCGAAGATCGCGACGCACGCTACATCGCTCTGGTACATGGTCACGATCCCAAGCCGAAGCGCCGGCTGTTCGAGACGCTCAAGAGCCAGGGTTTGCAAGCCAATCAGGACGTGACATTCCTGACCGACGGAGGCGAGGAAATCCGCTCGCTGACCGAGCGGATCACGCCGGCATCCGAGCACGTGCTGGACTGGTTCCACATCGCGATGCGCCTGACGGTTCTCGAGCAGTACGCTCGCGGGGCTGCCCATCTCGACAAGGCCGCCGGGACGCGGCTGCTGGAGTTTCTCGAGAGCATCAAGTGGCTGCTTTGGCACGGCAATCACTTCCGCGCCGCACAAGAGATCGGACTCCTCGAGGACGAGGTAGACTGCCTGGAGGTGGAATATTCTCACCTCAGCAAATTCGTTCGTGCAGCGCGCGATTTCGCGAACTACATCGCCGCCAACGCTACCAGCCTGATCAACTACGGCGAGCGGTTCCGCGCCGGCGAGCGCATCTCCTCATGCCTGGCGGAGTCCACAGTCAACGCCGTTATCGGCAAGCGCTTTGCCAAGCGCCAGCAGATGCAGTGGACGAAGCGCGGTGCCCATCTTTTGCTGCAGACCCGAACGCGCGTGCTCGACGGAACCCTTCGGCCGAAGTTCGAGCGCTGGTACCCCGGCCTCGCCAATGACAACACGAGCGCCAGTCAGGCCACCGCGGCATGATCCACCCCACACTTTGCGATGCTTCCCTCAATAGTCGGGGCAAGACGGGTCGGCGCCTCGTTATGCTTCGCATGCCTGGATAAGTATAACTGGCGTTGCCGGTCAGCAATCAAGCCATTATACTTATTGGGACTGGATAAATATAACTGAGCCGCGTCATGGCTAACACCGTTTCTCTGATGATCCAAACCACCTATGCCGAACTCGTGGAGCGCTGCACCACCGCCGCGTTCCACACGGAGTTCCCGCCATCCGGCAGCTTCGTTCGAGTGACGGTCAAGGAGCGGGACTACTGGTACTTCCAGCAGGGCGCCCGCGACGCTTCGGGCCGCCAACCCCGCAAATATGTTGGTCCCGATACACCGGACCTCCGCAAACGCATCGAAGAACACAAACGAGCAAAAGACGACTACCGGGAACGGCGACATTTGATCGCCACCCTCCGGCGGGCCGGATTCCAAAGTCCTCCCGATCAGACTGGCGCCATCCTGGCCGTGCTCGCAGTCGCAGGTGTATTCCGCCTGCGCGCCTGTCTTATCGGTACCGTCGCGTATCAGGTCTACGGCCCCATGCTGGGTGTCCGCCTGCCTCACGCGATCCTGCAAACCGGCGACATCGACATCGCGCAGTTCACTGCGGTGTCGATCGCGATCAGCAAGGACGAGCAGATCCCTTCTCTGCTTGAAGTCCTGCAGAAGGCTGAGTCTTCCTTCCGGGCCACCCCTCACCTCACGCCAGGAGTAGCCGCATCCTATGTGAATGGCAGCGGATTCCGGGTGGACGTGCTGACGGAGAACAGAGGCCCGGAACGAGATGCGCCGATCCGCCTTCCCGCGCTCGGCACTCATGCGTTGCCCCTCCGCTTCCTCGACTTTCTCGTTTACGAGGAAGTCCCCGCTGTGGTGCTGCACGATGCCGGTGTCCTGGTCAATGTGCCATCACCGGCGCGGTATGCCGTTCACAAGCTGATCGTCGCCCAGCGGCGTATGGAAGGTTCGGCGAAGGCCGACAAAGACCTGAAGCAGGCAGAGGCGCTCATCGATGGACTCGTCCTCCGGCGGCCACATGATTTCCGGAACGCCTGGAGCGAAGCGGAAGGTCGCGGACGGAAATGGCGGGAATTGATGACGGCGGGACTGAGCATGATTGCTCCCGCCGTGAGGGACCGCACGCTCCACGCGCTCGGGGCGACCCGGAGCATTCTGCCCAGCCACGATCTGCGTTTCACGGATGCCTCACCACACTACAATTTCTCGCATGACACGGTGATGTTCGAGGCGCAGGTCGGGCCTGACCGCGTGCTCTGTCAAATCAGCCGCGAGGCCATGGACGATCATTTCGGCGCCGACGGTCTGAGCAGAGAAGGTCGCCTCGATGTCTTTCGGAAACATCGGAGAGAAATTGAGGAGATGGCGCGGGTGGTATATCTTCACAGGCTGGTCCCCGCCGATGGTGCGGTCCTAATTACCACCGCAGAGGTCACCGCGCTTCGTCAGCACTTGAAGCATAGGCGAGCACGACCAACGTAAGGCGCTTCCTTGGCCTGGTGTTCTCGAAACCCGTTCAAGCGGTAGCGTTTCGGAACGAGGCAATCAAGAACAGTTCTGAGAACCCAAAGTGCCTCGATACATGACTCCGGACGGCCCGCGTCCGGGATCGTCAGAAACCCTGGTTAGCGAGAAGCGTCGCACCCGGCATCGTGCAGCCGAATCCCCCGTTGGCAGCCAATGTGAGCACGACCCCCCGTTGGCGAGGGAAGCATCGCAAAGTGTGGGGTGGATCATGCCGCGGTGGCCTGACTGGCGCTCGTGTTGTCATTGGCGAGGCCGGGGTACCAGCGCTCGAACTTCGGCCGAAGGGTTCCGTCGAGCACGCGCGTTCGGGTCTGCAGCAAAAGATGGGCACCGCGCTTCGTCCACTGCATCTGCTGGCGCTTGG
>JASHOF010000131.1 GCA_030041255.1 Acetobacteraceae bacterium | reverse complement strand
TGAATGGCCCAGTGTGTTCGGCGACGCCAAGATGACAACCGCACTGCTCGACCGGCTGACCCATCACTGCGATATCGTCGAAACCGGCAATGACAGCTGGCGGTTCAAAAACCGTGACGATGCTCAGGTAATCCGCGCCCTCCCCGTCTCCGTAATCCCCGCCAGTCCCGACCATGCCACCACTACCGCCAAACTGCTCCGCTCAAGGGGGTCAAAATTGCACGCCGGTCGGGGGTCAATTTTGCAAGCCGATTGACAGTTCACATGCAGCGTGTCGAGCATGTCGAGGACGTGCCGGCCGCAGCGTGGGCCGCGCTCGGCGTGTCCGATGATGACATCCTGATCGACAAAATCCACCGCTTGGAGATGAGTTCGGCGGGCAAGACGATGAGCCTTCGGGAGCGCAACCAAGCACCCTTCGGACCATACGGGATCGCTGATGACCGCCGACCCCTCGACCGGCGGAAGCATCAAGCCAAGGTCGATCCGGCCGCGCTGTAATGCTCGAACCTGCGCAACAGCGGGCATCTCCAACAGGTCGAGATGCACCTCCGGCCTCTGCTCCCGATATGCGGTAATGATGCGCGCCAACGTGCCAGTCATCACGTTCTCGGATGCCGCCAGCCGCAATCGTCCGTGCTTGCCGGAGGCCACTGCCAATGCCGTCATCTTGGCGTGGTCGAGACCATCGAACATCTCCCGTACATCACAGAGAAACGCACGACCAACCTCCGTTAGACGCGCGCCGCGCCCTGGTTCACGGTGAAACAGGTCCGCGCCCAATTCGTCCTCAATATCGCGCACATGCCGTGAGATTGAGGATTGATTGGTGTTGACGTGACCCCCTGAAACTCCTCCAGGCGAAGCTAGAGTCCGGCCCGACGAAAGGGCCGGACGATGAAGCGATCAAGGTTTACGGAAGAGCAGATCATCGCGGTGCTTCGCGAGCAGGAGGCCGGGGTGCCGACGGCGGAGGTGTGCCGCAAACACGGCGTCAGCTCGGCGACGTTTTACAAGTGGAAGGCCAAGTTCGGCGGTCTCGAAGTGTCCGAGGCCAAGCGGCTGCGGTCGCTGGAGGACGAGAACGGCCGGCTGAAGCGGATGCTTGCCGATGCCATGCTCGACAACGCCGCGCTGAAGGACCTCTTGGGAAAAAAGTGGTGACGCCCGTCGCGCGACGGGAGGCGACGACGTATCTGCGTCAGACCTTCGAGATGAGCGAGCGGCGGGCCTGCCGGGTGATCGGGACCGACCGGACAAGCGTGCGCTATCGAGGCGTGCGGCCGGACGACGTGGTGTTGCGCGAGAGGCTGAAAGCCCTGGCCCAAGAGCGCCGGCGGTTCGGCTACCGCCGCCTGCACGTGCTGCTGCGGCGCGAGGGTCACGCCGTCAACCGGAAGCGGGTGCAGCGGCTCTACCGCGAGGAGCGGCTGACGGTGCGCCGGCGCGGCGGCGGCCGCAAGCGGGCGATGGGAACACGGCGGCCGATGATGACGCCGGTAGCACCTAACCAGCGCTGGAGCCTGGACTTTGTCTCCGACCAGCTGACCGACGGCCGGCGCTTCCGCATCCTGGCGGTCGTCGACGACTGCACTCGCGAGTGCCTGGCGCTGGTAGCCGACACCTCGATCTCCGGCCGGCGCGTGGCCCGCGAGCTTGATCGCCTCATTCGATGGCGCGGGCGACAGCCGGACACAATCGTCAGCGACAACGGCACCGAACTGACCTCGAATGCCATCCTCGGCTGGGCCGACAAGACCGGCGTCGGGTGGCACTACATCGCGCCTGGCAAACCACAACAGAACGGGTTCATTGAAAGCTTCAACGGCAAGCTGCGTGACGAACTGCTTAACGAGACGCTGTTCAGGTCGCTGCCGCACGCTCGTGCTGTGCTGGAACCTTGGCGGCGCGATTACAACGAAGAACGGCCGCATTCAAAGCTCGGCTGGATGACGCCTCGGGGCTACGCCAGCGCCCTCGGCGGAGAGACCGGCCGGGGCGCTGCGCTTCGCCAGAGCTCCGCGCCCCGGCCTCCTGCCACCCAGGAAACACCGGGCTCAAATCAACCCCGACTCTCGTTACGACTGGATGAGAAACGGGGGTCACGTCAGTGTCAAGCCGCAGCGCCGCACGGCGAAAATTCGACTCTTCCGCTGCAACGATAAAATGACGAAGTCGGCGAAGGTCCATCCCAGCGTCAACACGATATTCGGCCGGGAACCAAGCGCACCTTGCGAGGTGCCGCTATCCAAATTGCCGCTGCTGAAATGACGCAACATGCAATAGCCGCCAGAAATGCCGGTCCATAGCTCCCTGTCTCATCGTGAACCATCCCCGCCACCCATGGGCCGGCAGCGCCGCCACCAATCAGCGCGACCGTGACGGTGCCGAAAATGGAACCGTAGTGCGGTCCCTCGAATATCTCTGCAACAATCGGCCCCATGACCGATGTCAGGGCATAACCAAGAAAGCCCTGCGAGATCACCATGAGATCCAGCAAAAGTGACGATGGCACGTATTCAAGTGCAATTAATGCAGCGTAGCAGACCGCGAATCCGAAACATCCCGCAGACCATATCCACTCCCGTCCAATGCGGTCGGATAAAGCGCCAAGGCCGATCTGTCCTGGAATTGCGACGACGCTCACCGTTCCCAGCGCCCAGGCGGCCACAATGGGGCTGAACCCGATTTCGATGAGATATTCTGTCTGGTGAATCTGAACCGCGTACCACGCGAAGAGGCCGGTGAAGTAAGCGAGCACGATCCACCAGAAGCGGCCGGTTCGCATGGCCCGCGTGAGTGTCCATTCGACCGAGGCCCAACTCGGATCAACGACACTCGAGGAAGGTCGGTTGTTGTCGGCTCCGACTGCGTAGGCCCTTCCATCCGGCAACAACCCGATATCCGACGGTTGTCGGTAGACGAACAAATTGAGAGGTCCCAGCGCAACAAGCACGAGAAGGCCCATCGTCCGGCATGACGTGCGCCATCCGTCCCGGCCGATGATCGTCTCAAGCCAGGGAAGCAGCACGATCGCTCCCACTCCGACGCCCGAAAATGCGATGCTCATGGCCAGACCGCGACGGCGTATGAACCAGTTCGGAAGAAAGAGAGACTGCGCTGTGAAGGTCATGAGGTTGGCGCCGCAGCCCACCATGATGCCGAGCGTCACGTAGAGCTGCCACGGCGCTTGGATCGCCGGCGCCATGAGAAGCCCGCCCGCCGTCAGGCACACCCCGCTCTCGATAACGACACGGGGACCACGCCGATCCACGACGCGGCCAACGATCGGACTCAAGACCGCCGAGACGAGAAAGCCCACGGAGAACGCCCCGGAGACAAGGCCGCGGTCCCATTTGAATTCACCGATGAGCGGCGGCAGCAATAGTGAAAATGACGTGCGTGCCGTCACCGCGATCGCCATCGTCACGAATGCGATGGCAACGATGAGCCACCCGTAGAAAAACGGCAGGCGCGTTGCCCAGTGATGGCTTTTCCTTTCCATCGCAGACCTCACGCGGTAAGGTCTATGGTATTGAGCGGCATTTTTCCCCGTGCTGTCCGCTCGATATTCTCCGAAATCAGTTGAGCTCTCGCGTCGAGCATTCCTTCCGTCCAGCCCGATACATGCGGCGTCATCAACACGTTTGCGAGTTGATGGAATGGCTGTGAAGCAGGTTCGGTGGGTTCTGCCGAGGTGGGATAGCGATACCAGACATCGAGCGCCGCGCCCTCTAGCCTGCCCGACGCCAACGCCCCATAGAGCGCCGCCTCGTCGAAGATTTCAGCGCGGGCAACATTGATCACGAAGGCTGTCGGCTTCATCAAACGCAAGCGGTGGTCATCCATCAGGCTGCGTGTCGCGGATGACAGCGGAAGCGTGACGGCGACATAATCAGAAAGACGCAGAACGTCATCGAGCCGCTCCGGACCACCAGTGAAGAGCAAGCCGGCAGGTGTTTCAGCCTGAGCTTGTCGTCGGATGGCACAAACCCGCATATCGAAGGCGATGGCTCGACGGGCGAGAGCCTGGCCGATGTGACCGAATCCGAGAATGCCAAGCGTCTTTCCCGCCAGTTCCGGCCATAGTGGCGGGGCGGCAGCGCCAACGGTCCATTGGCTTTCCCAGATACCCTGTCGCAGCTTGGCATCAAGGCGCCTGAATGATCGCGTGAGGGCAATCATCGCGCCGATGATGTACTCGGCAATGCCGGCTTCGTGGCCGTAGGCGTTCGCCAAGTATATTCCCGGCCGAAACGCGCTCCGATCAATGCGGTCGAGGCCCGCACCGGGGACCTGCACCAGTCGCAGTCGAGGGGCAGCCTCGGCCATCCGTGCCGAGAATCCCATCGAGATCAGGACATCGACATCGGCCATTTGAGAGACGATGCCAGCCTCATCGTCGACCAGCACGTCGCATGGAAACGAGAGACGCTCCCTTACAGGCTCAGCGAGCCGTGCGGCAAACGATCCGGCAAATGCGATTTTCATGAACGACCCGTCCATCCTCATAGTGATCACGTCCGAGGCAGCCGTTGCAGTCACCGCCCCTTCCGATGCACTATCCCGGCGCCCAAGTCGTCAATCAACTACGTGTCAGGTAGTTATGAAGCCCACGACCTTTCCCTCCCGTCTCGTTTGGTGGCGAAAGCGGCGCGGTCTCTCGCAACTTCAGCTCGCGCTGGCGGCAGGCTGTTCCCAGCGTCATGTCAGCTTTCTTGAACTCGGGCGTACGAAACCGAGTCGAGAAATGGTTCTCCGTCTTTCCACGGCACTTGACGTGCCGCTGCGGCATTCGAATGAGTTGCTGCTTGCCGCGGGATATGCGCCCGTATGGGCTGAAACCGACCTCGGGGCGCAAATACTTGCTCCTATTCGGAGTGCCCTCGACTACATGCTGACGCAGCAGGAGCCGTTTCCTGCTGTGGTCGTCGACCGCCGCTGGAATCTGCTTCAGGCCAACAAGGGAGCGGTTGCACTGGTTGAGTTTCTGGTCGGCCCCATAAAACCGGGGGCCGCGCTCAACCTTGCGGACGCCCTGGTTGCGCCCGACATCCTGAGGCCGCACCTCACAAATTGGATCGACGTCGTTCGATATTTCCTGCGAAGTGTGGAGGCTGATGCGGCAGCTGACGGCACGACCGAGACGGCCGGCTTGCTGGAACGGCTCTTGGGTTACGACGGAGTACGAGCGGCAATATCGCCCACGGTGCCGCTCGCGACGGAAGGCCCGGTGCTACCGATGCACTTTCAGAAGGGCGAGACCATCTTGCGACTGTTCACAACGATAGCAACACTCGGAACACCGCAGGACATCACCCTGCAAGAGCTGCGTGTCGAGAGTTTCTTTCCGATGGATGACGAGACGCGCGACCTATTTCGGACCTGGGCTTCAATGAAAACGTCTGGATGGTCGGCCTCAAGTCTTCAGGGTGGGCGAGTGCGAACCCGTCGGATTCCAGGCCTTGACTGAGCCTAGTCGGCAAGTCCGATGTGCCCCTTGAACGGCTACAATACCAGCACCGCCCCGATCGTCAGATCGGGACGGTGATTGATTTATGCAGAAAGTGGTTGCGGAGGCTCGCATAAACCGCAAGACCTGTGTCGGGCTGCACAGTCAGTCCGACGCAGGTCTAGTCCGCCCAATACGTAGGACTGCATACTTCCCCACGGGTCCACGCATGCACGCCCGGAGGCGGCCGTTGGGTACACGACATGCGTAGCTTGCTCATTTTCTCGGCGGGCTGCAGGATTGTACGCGAGACGCCTGACAACGCAACCCTGCCAGCCGGCAGGGCTGACGGGAGCAACGGAATGGCAGAGTCAACGCTCGATCGGCGCGCGGTGATGGCGGTGTTGCTTCGCGATCCCGGGGACCTGCTGGTAGTCACCGGTCTCGGCTCCACGACGTACGATGCCGGGGCAGTGGGCGATCGGGCGCTCAATTTCTATCTATGGGGGGCGATGGGAGCGGCGGCGATGATCGGACTCGGGCTCGCGCTCGCGCAGCCGGCGCAGCGCGTTCTGGTTGTGACCGGTGACGGAGAGGCGCTGATGGGGCTTGGGGCGCTAGCCACCATTGCTGCGGCGGCGCCGCCGAATCTGGCAATAGCCGTGCTCGACAACGGCCGTTACGGCGAAACGGGCGCGCAACCGAGCCACACGTCCCTCGGTACCGATCTGGCCGCTGCTGCTGCTGCCTGCGGTTGGCGCTCCACCGTGGCCGTCACCGCGGAGGGCGAGCTCGGGATGCTCCGCTTACGCCTGCGTTCCGAGCCGCTGTTTGCTGTCATCAAGATTGCCCCGACCGAGCCGCACCGCTTCCTTCCACCCAGAGACGGCGCCTTCCTCAAGCAACGTTTCCGGGCGGCTCTCGGGATCGTGCCTGGGTAAGGCGGCAAGCGGTCACCCCCCGTATTTCACGCAGACCAACACGTATTACGTGATCTTTGAAGTCCTGCCCTGGCTACCGGAGGACCTCGCCACCCTGGACCAGCTCTATCTACCATCCCCGAATCCAGGTGCCGGTGTGCGGAAACGCGCCTTCGCCAAGGAGTTGGCGAGCGTGTCCACAGCGCGCGGCAGTGGCTTCGCGACGAAGGACAACGTGCATACACAGGTGGCCCGCGGCGTGAAGTTGCAGTTCGGCCGTGACCAAGGGCCGCCGGCCTCAGGCGGTGTTTCACGGCGCAGGAAGCATCAGGCCCGGTACGCGATCGCCGTCGCGGACGTGGCGCTCGAGCACGGCGTCGGCCTCGACGGTGTTCGAGATCCGGTACCAAACTCCTTCCGGATAGATAACGACGCACGGGCCAAGTTCGCAACGATCGAGGCAGAGCGACGCGTTGATACGCGTGGCAGGGAGGCCGAGCTCCTTCGCACGCGCCTTCATATAGGCGCGAAGCTTTTCCGAGCCCTTGGCCGCGCAGGAGCCGCGCGGATGGCCGTCGGGACGGCGGTTGCAGCACACGAAGACGTGCGAGTCGTAGTAGAGTGGCGAATCGGACGCCTGGCGATCACCCATTGCGATTCCTTGTAGCGACACCAAGCCGTTCTAGGCAGGACACGGGCAATATGCAAGGAGTGACACGACCCGAAAGTGCTCCAGCATGCAGTCGTTTGCTGCTGACTGGTTGACTGGCCTCTGTATGCAGTCCCTTGCGACTTTCGGCAAAACCGCTGGGGGTGGCAATGGCGAACGTAAATGACCCGGAGACCCTCATCGATGAGATGATTCGTCGCGCCGAGGCCAGGGGGTTTTACCCCACCGTATTCAGGCGGATGCGGACGCGTCGGGGAACGAGGAAAGCGATCGAGCGCGCTGTGAGAAGCGGCGACACCCGGCCGGGAAACGCCCTGCCTGGGGTCAGCCTCCGCACGGTCTGTTCGCTGTCGCGGCGCAGCCATTCCGAGGTTACTCGTCAGCCCCAGCCCGAGCGTATTATGAAAGGCATCACGGCAGTCATGTCCTTCGTCAAGCGATGACTCGATGATGATGCGTGATCGTCGATGACCAGGGAGTTATGAATCATTCGATTGACAATGACGGCGCGGAATGGACGGCGTCCAGTGGACAGGTTCGAGCAGGGTGAGGGAAACGGAAGCAATACATCATGGCGCATGACCGGAACCTCCTGAAGGAAGCCTCCTCGCCCTATCTGCTCCAGCACGCGGACAACCCGGTGCATTGGCGGCAATGGGGTGCACAGGCGCTCGTCGAGGCCAAAAATGCAGGGAAGCCGATCCTGCTCTCGATCGGCTATGCTGCCTGTCATTGGTGCCATGTAATGGCGCACGAATCCTTCGAAGATCCGGTGACGGCGGAAGAGATGAACCGGCTCTACATCAACATCAAGGTGGACCGGGAGGAGCGACCGGACGTCGACCAATTCTATATGAGCGCCCTCCACGCGATGGGCGAGCAGGGTGGCTGGCCGCTGACGATATTCCTCACACCGGAGGGTGCACCTTTCTGGGGTGGGACCTATTTCCCGCCCGAGCCGCGCTGGGGTAAACCCTCGTTCCGCCAGGTGCTGACGGCGATCGCCGACGCCTGGCATCGTGAGCCTGCGAAGATCACCTCCAACGCGAAGCAGCTAACGGCGCACCTCGCTGCGCTCGGCACAACGCAGCCTGGCCGGCTGCCGGGGGATGAGCAGCTTGGCGAGGTAGCGGCCTCGCTGATGGCGGCGCAGGATACCGAGCAGGGCGGGTTTCGCGGCGCACCGAAATTTCCCAACGCGCCACTCATGCGGTTCCTCTGGCAGGATTCCTTCCGTTCCAGACGGGCCGAACAGCGTGCGGCCGTCAGATTGCTGCTTCGCCGGATGAGCATGGGCGGGATCTACGACCACCTTGGCGGTGGCTACGCGCGCTACGCAACGGATAGAGACTGGCTGGTGCCGCACTTTGAGAAGATGCTCTACGACAATGCGCAGATTCTCGAACTGCTCGCGCTGGCTGAGGCCGGATCTCCCGATCTGCTGTTCGCTGCCCGCGCCAGAGAAACGGTCGGCTGGCTCGAGCGGGAGATGCGGACTGGAGAGGGAAGGAACTTTGCATTCGCCGCCTCGCAGGATGCAGACAGCGAAGGGGAAGAGGGAAAATTCTATGTCTGGGATGCAGGCGAAATCGCGGCCCTGCTTGGGCCCGCAGCGGAGGAGTTCGGCGCCGCCTATGACGTGAAGCAGGCGGGCAACTGGGAGGGGCGGACCATCCTGCATCGGGTGCTACCGATTGGTGACCCGGCGTTTGAGGCCAGGCTTGCCGAGGCAAGGGCGAAGCTCTTTTCCGCCCGGGCGCTGCGTGTGGCGCCTGGGCGGGACGACAAGGTCCTGGCGGACTGGAACGGACTTGCCGTAGCAGCATTGGCACGGGCAGCGCACGCTTTCGATGAGCTGCACTGGCTGTCGCTTGCCGCCGATGTGTTCGACTTCGTGCTTGAGGAGATGGGGCAAGCAGACGGAAGGGTTGCGCATGCCTGGCGAAGAGGGCGTGTTTCTGCCGCCGGACTGCTGGAGGATCAGGCGGCGATGGCACGTGCGGCTCTCGCGCTCTACGAGGCGACGGGCGATCCGCGGCGCCTGGAAACGGCACTGCGAATCGTAGCGGCCTCGGAAGCACATTTCGAAGGCCCCGATGGCGCCTTCTTCGGAGTCGCCAATGATGCGCTTGATCTTCCTTGCGGCAGCGCGGCGAGGGCGCTCCTCGCCGAGGATCATGCGGCGCCCTCCGGCAACGGGATGCTGGCTGAGGTCTATGCGCGGCTATTCCATCTGACGGGGGAGGATGGCTGGCGGGTGAAGGCCGAGCGCCTGATCGAAGCATTCATGGGGCGGGCGGGGGCAACGGTGCAATCTCCCGGGCTACTGGGGGCGGCGGATTTGCTGATGCGAGGGGCGAGCGTGGTGATCGGGGGTAGCTTTCCCGCCCTTGCTTCCGTGGCCCGGAAAGCACCTGATCCGGCGGTGATGGTACTCGAGGTTGGGGAGTCCGCGAAGCTGCCGCTCACCCATCCAGCCGCAGGCAGGCCGCTCGGCGCCATTGTGTGCCGAGCCGGGGTGTGCAGCCTGCCTCTGATCGATCCGGCAGCGCTTGCCGCTATGCTGCACCGCACTTGACAGGCGGTCCGGACCGGTCTCGCATCCTCGCCCCGTGACGGCGGCGCACAAACCCGACTTGGCGCTCACTCTAACGACCCCGCTCGGCCCAATGACTCTAGCCGAGGAAGCGGGCGCGATTACGGCGCTCCTCTGGGGAATCGCCGGGGTCTGGCGGCAAACCGCGCTGCTGCACCGCGCGGGCCTGCTGCTCCAACGATATTTTGCCGGTGAGCGGGTAGTGTTCGACTTGCCGCTCAAGCCGGCCGGAACAGCATTCGACCGCCGCGTGTGGGAGGTGCTGTGCGCGATTCCGTGGGGCCAGACACGGTCTTACGGCGAGATCGCACGCCTTTCAGGAGGCTCCCCGCAGGCGGTCGGGCGGGCCGTTGGGCGGAATCCGATCCCCATCATCATACCGTGCCATCGGGTCGTCGCCGCGGCCGGGCTCGGCGGCTTCTCGGCGCCAGGCGGAATTGCGAGCAAGCAGGCACTGCTGGTGCTCGAAGGCAGTCCACATGCGGGTGATCTCTTCGCAAACTGCGGCTGGCAGGTGGATAGGGGCAGAAAAAAGGAGGCATTGGCATGACGAAAGCGATCCGAATCCACCGCACCGGGGGGCCGGAAGTATTGCAGTGGGAGGAGGTGCCGACCCCGGAGCCAAGCCCCGGTGAGGCGCTGGTGCGGCATGCGGCGGTCGGGCTCAACTTCGTCGATGTCTATTTTCGCTCCGGTCTCTACAAGGCATCGAACCTGCCATTCACACCAGGGATGGAAGGAGCCGGCACAGTGCTCGCGGTGGGGCCCGGGGTAAGCGGCCTGGCCCCCGGCGATCGGGTGGCCTACGGCACCGGCGCGATGGGCGCCTACGCGACCGAGCGGGTAATCGCCGCGGACCGGCTCCTCAAGCTGCCGGCGTCCATTGGGTTCGAGACAGCGGCGGCGATGATGCTGGCCGGAATGACGGCACAATACCTGTTGCGCCGGACCTATGCGGTGAAACGCGGCGATACGATTCTCGTGCATGCGGCGGCCGGCGGAGTCGGCCTGATCATGTGCCAGTGGGCGAAGCATCTCGGCGCGCGGGTGATCGGAGTGGTTTCCACACCCGAGAAGGCAGCGCTGGCGAAGGCCAACGGCGCGGACCATGCACTGATCGGACATCCCGACCTTGCCGCCGAGGTGAAGAAAATTACGGACGGGGCGATGGTACCCGCCGTTTATGACAGCGTTGGCAAGGACACCTTCATGGCCAGCCTCAATTGTTTGGCACCGCTCGGCATGATGGTGAGCTTTGGCAACGCCTCGGGGCCAGTACCGCCCGTGGATATCTCGATTCTGTCGGCCAAGGGAAGCCTCTACCTGACCCGGCCGACACTTGCCACTTACGCAGCGAAGCGCGCGGATTTGGAACACATGGCGGACGAGCTTTTTTCTGTGGTAGGGAGCGGAGTGGTGAAGATCCGAGTGAACCAGACTTTCCCGCTGGCCGAGGCAGCGGCCGCACATAGCGCGCTCGAGGCGCGCCAGACCACCGGCAGCACGGTTCTCATCCCGTAACGTGTCCCGGCACGTCTCTGTGCAGCAGGGCGGGGAGGCGGCGTAACAGATTGTCACGCTGAGGTGCGAACGCGCAGGGGCGCATTGCAGTGAGGAGGGGTTCCGCGGCGCCGGCGCAGGGGCGATCATTTAAAGATGTCTGCGCGATTGCGACTCCTCCCGCCGCGGGCCCTTCCGGAGCGGCCCACGATGTCGCGGCGGGCGCGCGTCACGGCACTGATCGTCGCCTGCGCGCTCTTCATGCAGAACCTCGATTCGACGGTCGTGGCGACGGCCCTGCCGGCAATGGCGCACGCCTTCCATGCCGATCCGGTGCATATGAGCGTGGCGCTCACTTCGTACATGCTGAGCCTCAGCGTGTTCATTCCGGCCAGCGGCTGGGTGGCCGACCGCTTCGGCAGCCGCAGCGTCTTCCGCGCGGCAATCATCGTGTTCACCGCCGGATCCGTTCTCTGCGGGCGTGCAGGAAGCCTCTGGTTCCTGGTCGCTGCACGCATCCTCCAGGGTGTCGGCGGGGCAATGATGGTGCCGGTCGGGCGTTTGGTATTGCTGAGGTCGGTGGCGAAGTCCGAGCTGGTGGCGGCGATGGCATGGCTCAGTATTCCCGCGCTCCTGGGGCCGGTACTCGGCCCGCCGGTCGGGGGTTTCATCGTGACCTACGTCTCCTGGCACTGGATTTTCGACATCAACGTGCCAATCGGCCTTCTCGGCGTGGTGCTGGTCACCCTTTATATCGAGGAGACAGGGGGTGGAGATACAAAGCCCTTCGACTGGGAGGGTCTTTGCCTGACGGCCGCTTCCCTGGTTTCTCTCTTGTCGGGGTTGGAGGCGGCGAGCCGCGGCGTACTGCCATGGCCGGAAACCGCCGGCCTGCTTCTTGGCGGGGCAGGAGCCGCTTTTGCCTATTGGTTTCATGCCCGGGCGCGGGAGTATCCGCTCCTCGATCTCGGCCTGTTGCGGATTCCGACCTTCGGGCTTTCGGTCGCGGCGGCGAGTCTTTTTCGTGTCGGCATCGGTGCGGTGCCGTTCCTCTTGCCACTTCTCCTGCAGGTGGGGTTCGGGCAAAGCGCGGCCGAGAGCGGGATGATCACCTTCGCGAGTTCGGCCGGCGCGCTGGTGATGAAGCCTGCCGCGCAATATGCGCTGAAGATGTTCGGCTTTCGTGCGACGCTGATCTCCAACGGCACGATCTCGGTGATCACGATCGCGCTGATGGCCGGCTTCCGCCCGGCATGGCCTCTCGCCGCGATTTATGGCGTGCTGCTGATGGGCGGATTCTTTCGTTCGCTGCAATTCACGGCGTTCAACGCGATCGCGTTCGCCGACATACCTCCTCCGAAGCTGAGTGTAGCAACCAGCCTCTACAGCACCGCCCAGCAGCTTTCGTTGACAGCCGGCGTGGCGGCGGGGGCAGCAGCGCTCGAGACATTCTCCAAGCTGTTCGGGCATGCGGCGCCCAGCCTCAGCGATTACAGCTTCGCGTTCCTCGCCGTGGCCGGAGTGGCAATGATCTCGGTGCCGGTCTCGATGCAGCTCGGAACGGATGCAGGGGCCGAGCTCTCCGGTCAAAAGGTGAGCTAGATCTGGCCGTGCCCGGCTGGTATCGCGAATCGATCCCAAGGGAGCCCGGAGACGCGTGTGGGATATCGGCACGAACCGGCCTCGACATCTGCTGATGAGCAAGGACGGCGCCACGTGCTTGCGGAATGCCAGCCTTGCCGAGGTTGCAAACGCCGGTGCCGAAAGCCAAGTGCTGGCCAGGGGAGTGCGATGGCTCGCATATTCCTGGGCTGAAGGTCTGCCGGCGCTTGCAACCATGGCCGCTGCTGGCAGCGTCGGCCTGGCCGGAAGCAGTGTTTGCAAAAAGGTCTGCGAAGAAAAGAGCGAGGACATCCGGTGCCAGATGATTCTCTGATGCGATGGCAGCCTCGCCGCAGCGTGGTGCCACCGCCCTGGCCCAATCCGCCGATGAAGGTACAGATCGGCCGGGGCATCGCCGGCCGATGCCCGGCCTGCGGAGAGAGCCCTTTGTTCGCCAGCTATCTCCGCGTCGTCGTTGCATGTCCCAGTTGCAAAGCGCCGCTTGGCCAATTGCGCTCCGACGATGCGCCGGCGTACGTCACGATCCTGATTGTCGGGCACATTGTCGTCGGGTTGCTGGTGCTGATGGAGACGACCCTCGCCCCGCCGCTCTGGCTCGAAGCGGCGATTCTGCTGCCGCTCACTCTTGTTTTGGCGTTGGTGCTGCTGCCGCTGGTAAAGGGCGGCATCCTCGCGGTCATGTTGCGGATCGGGATGATCAGGCCGCCGCAATAACGCCGGGGTTGGCTTGGTCCAGAAAGATCTTGCCCGGGTTGAGGATGCCGCGCGGATCGAGTGCTGACTTGATCGCATGCATCACGGCCAGCGCCTCCTGACCGTGTTCGGCTTTCAGGAACTGGCGCTTGCCGATGCCAACCCCGTGCTCGCCGCTGCAGGACCCGTCCAGGCCGAGCGCGATGTCGACGATTGTCCGATCGAGTGCCCAGGCGCGAGCAAGTCCGTCTGGCTCGCTTGGCACGATGATCACGGTATGGAAATTACCATCACCGACATGTCCGAGGATGGCGCCCGTAAGCCCGGAGGCGGTGATCGCCTCACGGGATGCGAGCACGGCTTCGGTCAGGCGTGAGATCGGCACGATCGCATCGGCGGTGAGGATGCGACAACCCGGCTGCAATGCGAGTGCCGCCCAATAGGCATCATGCCGCGCCTTCCAGAGATGCGCCCGCGCCTCGGCATCCGCTGCTTGCGTGAAACGTTCCGCTCCACACTCATGTGCGATCTCCTCGGTCATGCGCACCTGCTCGGCGACCGAGGCAGGAGTCCCGTGGAACTCGAAGAAGAGGGTGGGCATCTCGGCCAGGCCGGAGAGATTTGAATAGGCGATCGAGGCCCGCATCTGCACTTCGTCCAGGAGTTCAATGCGTGCCACCGGAATGCCCGCCTGCATCACCGAAACCACCGTCTCGACTGCGCCGGAGAGCATCGGGAACTGGCAGGTCGCCGACACGATCGCTTCTGGAATGCCATGCAGGCGGAGCCCGATCTCCGTGATCACGCCGAGCGTGCCTTCCGAGCCGATGAAGAGCCGGGTCAGGTCATAGCCGGTTGCCGACTTGCGCACTCGCCCACCGGTCCTGATCAGCCGTCCATCGGCGAGCGCAACAGTCAGGCCGAGCACGTTGTCGCGAATCGTCCCATAGCGGACCGCATTGGTGCCGGAGGCACGCGTTGCGCACATGCCGCCGATCGTGCACTCGCTGCCGGGATCGACGGGAAAGAAGAGCCCCTGGTCGCGGAGATGCGCGTTGAGCTGCTGGCGGGTCACGCCCGCCTCGACACGGCAATCCATATCTGCCGCATTCACTTCGAGCACGCGGCGCATCCGTGAAAGATCAAGAGTAATACCGCCCAGTACCGGGGTTACATGACCTTCAAGCGAGGTGCCTGCACCGAACGCGATCACCGGTACGCCGGCGGAATGGCAGAGGCCGAGCAGGCGCGCCACCTCCTCCGAATTTTCGACGAAGGCGACCGCATCGGGGAGCACGCGCGGCTGCGTATCCTCTCCATGTGCGTGCTGTTCGCGGATATTCCGGTTTGTGCTGATTCGTTCACCAAGCAGCCTGCGCGCCGCGGAAATGACCGAATCGACCGGATGCGCTCCACCCATATCTTCCGGCATGGCTTTTCTCCCGTCTCAGCATGACCACCCCAAGGGGTAACCGCAAGGGCGCTCACCGCGGCAGGCACGTACCGGTGATCCAAGGGCGGCAGAACGTGGGCGACAGATCTTCCCGGGAGCGCCAGGGGCGTCCGGCCGAGGGCCTCGCAGGTCCGAGGGCGGGGCTGAGGCTGGGACCGACCCCGATGCGTCTCGCCGAGCGGGGCCGTCCGCACGGGCCTCGTCACGGGAACGGCGGGCAGGTCGGCGCCCTCGGAGGCGCGCGTTCAGCGTTTCGACCTTTGCTTCGAGATCGGCACCCCGTGGCTCGGCCGTGCGTGCCGGGGGCCTACGAAGGCTGCGTCCTGGGGCAGGAGAACATCGGCCCGAATCCCGGTTTACTCTGCAACCGTAGTCTGCGCCGGAATCGATATGAGTGACAGCCCATTGTTTCCCCATGCTCCGGTGGGCGGGGTCAGGTGCCGCACCCTGGCATCAATCTGATCCGTCGTGGGGCGAAGGAGCTTGTTGCCATCGCGCCGAAAATTCCGGTCCCCACCGCTACCATCACCGGCCGGCCTGCGGCGGCCAACGAGCCTCTGCCCGATCTCGCAGGGGGCGCCTGGAGGGAGCGCCTGTGCTAAGCGTGCGCCAGGCAGATCGCCGGGAGCGAAGCCCGATGCAGATGAAGCGCGAACACCACGTCCACTTCTGGTACTTTGTCCTGGCGTTTCTGGCCGTGCTGGCGATCGAGCAAATCCTCGGCCGACCGAGTGATGTGAAGACCATTCCCTACAATGAGTTCCTGGCCTTGTTGCAGGAACACAAAATCAAGGACCTCGTAATAGGCCAATACGACATTACCGGCGGATTCACCACGGCCGAGAAGGGAGAGCCCTCGAGGTTCCTGACGCAGCGGGTGGACCCGGCGCTGGCTGCCGAGCTGAAGAAATCGGGTGTCACGTTCTCCGGCGAAGCCTCGCCCGGGCTCCTTGCGAACGTGCTCGCCTGGTTTATGCCGGTGCTTCTGTTCGTGCTGCTCTGGATGTTCCTGGTCCGACCCGCCGCGACCGGCGGCGGCATGGGCGGGCTATTCGCGGTCGGCAGAAGCCGGGCCAAGATCTATGCCGAGAGTGACGTGCCAGTGCGCTTCTCCGATGTCGCGGGCGTCGATGAGGCCAAGGCAGAGCTCGAGGAGATCGTCTCGTTTCTCAAGGATCCGAAGCGCTATAGCCGGCTCGGTGCGCATATCCCCAAAGGAATTCTGCTGGTCGGGCCGCCGGGGACCGGAAAGACGCTACTCGCCCGCGCGGTTGCGGGCGAAGCAGGCGTCCCGTTTTTCTCGATCGCCGGCTCCGAGTTCGTAGAGATGTTCGTGGGCGTTGGGGCAGCGCGCGTGCGCGACCTGTTCAAGCAGGCACGTGAGCGTGCCCCATCGATCGTTTTCATTGACGAGCTCGACGCTCTCGGCCGTGCCCGCTCGGGCTTCATGGGTCCAAGCGGCGGCCATGACGAGAAGGAGCAAACCCTGAATCAGCTCCTGGCGGAACTCGACGGCTTTGATCCCTCGCTCGGCGTTGTCCTGCTCGGCGCCACCAACCGCCCGGAAATCCTCGATCCTGCCCTGCTGCGCGCCGGCCGCTTCGACCGCCAGGTGCTGGTGGATCGACCAGACAAGAAAGGGCGGATCGAGATTCTCAAGCTCCACATTCGCAAGGTCCAATTGGCCGAGGGCGTGTCGATCGAGGACATTGCAGCCCTGACTCCGGGCTTCACCGGCGCCGACCTCGCCAATCTCGTGAACGAAGCGGCCTTGCTCGCCACGCGGCGTAATGCCGAAGAAGTCACATTCTACGATTTCGAGCAGGCGGTGGAGCGAATTGTCGCCGGGCTCGAAAAACGGAATCGCCTGCTCAACGCCCACGAGCGAACCGTGGTCGCGCATCACGAGATGGGACACGCCCTGGTGGCCATGGCGTTGCCAGGGACCGACGCAGTGCAGAAGGTTTCCATCATTCCACGCGGAATGGGGGCGCTCGGCTACACGATCCAGAGGCCGCTCGAAGATCGCTATCTGCTGGACCGCAGGGAGCTCCTCAATCGCATGGCCGTGCTGCTCGGCGGGCGGGCGGCGGAAAGCGTGATCTTCGGCGAAATCTCCACCGGTGCCGCTGATGACCTTGCCAAGGTCACGGATATCGCACGCAACATGGTCGTGCGCTTTGGAATGGATCCGCGGCTCGGCCAGGTGACCTATGAGCCGCAACGTCAAACCATCCTCCAGAGCCCGATCGATTGGCAACCAAGACAATATGGGGAGGAAACCGCTGCCGCAATCGACGATGCCGTGCGCGAGCTCGTTGATAACGCTTATGCAAGCGCCCGTGCCATTCTTGTTGCCAATGAAAAAGTATTGCGCCAAGCCGCGGGCATTCTGCTTGAAAAGGAGACATTGAGTGCCGCAGAGATCAGCGTGATCACCGGCCCGCTTGCGGCATCACCGGCAACGCCCGCTCCCTCGGAGGCGCTGCCCGCAGCCTGACTCCAGTTGCGTTGACGCCCGCGGGATGTCGGCCTAGCGTCTCACGCGAAGATACGGAGAAACGGAATGGCGAACCGGGTGAAGCAACTCTGGCAGGAAGGCAAGGCAGTGGTGAACGGCTGGCTTGCCATTCCCTCGGGCTTCTCCGCGGAGGTGATGTCGCAGGCCGGCTGGGATAGCTTGACAGTCGATATGCAACACGGTGTGCAGGACTACCAGAGTATGGTGGCCTGCTTTCAGGGCATGCAGGCTCGCCAGGTCACGTCCCTCGTCCGCGTGCCTTGGAACGAGCCAGGCATCATCGGCAAGTGTCTGGATGGCGGCGCGATGGGCGTGATCTGCCCGATGATCAATACGCGCGCTGCCGCCGAGGCGTTCGTCTCCGCCTGCCGCTATCCGCCCTTGGGATCACGGAGCAATGGCCCGATCCGCGCCGGCATTTACGGCGAGGTCGGAGGTTATGTGAAGACGGCGAATGCCGAAGTGCTCTGCATCCCGATGATCGAGACGCAAGAAGCACTCGACAATCTGGAAGCGATCCTGGATGTGCCGGGAATCAACGGCATCTATGTCGGCCCGAGCGATCTGGGATTTTCACTCGGCCTCGAGCCAAGGCAGGACCGGGAGGAGCCGCAGATCCTCAAAATCTATGAGCGTCTGGTGAAAGAATGCGGCAAGCGCGGCATTGCGCCTGGCGTGCACAACCTCACGTCCGCCTATGCCGCGCGCATGATCGGCATGGGTTTTCGCTTCGTGACCATCGGCAACGACAGCGGGCTGATGCTGCGGGCTGCGCAGGCGGCGGTCGCCGCCCTCCGCCAGGCTGCCGGGGGCAAAGCGTGAAGCAGGAGCAGGGTCATGTCACCTCCACCAGTGATTCGCCTCCATCCCGATGACGGAGTGGTCATCGCACGCGCCACCCTGCTTCCCGGAACCCCAGTCGCGCCGGGACTGGTCGCGGCGGAGCGCATTCCGGCCGGCCACAAGGTTGCGACACGCGCATACGCGCCTGGCGAGGCGATCCGCCGCTACGGTCAGGTGATCGGGTTCGCGACCAGGTACATCGAGCCGGGGCAGCACGTGCACGTGCAGAACTGCGGGATGGGCGATTTCGCCAAGGACTATGCTTATGGCGAAGATGCGAAGCTGACCGCGATGCTCGATCCGCCAGCGACCTTCAAGGGATTCCGCCGTGCCGACGGCAGGATCGCGACCCGCAACTATATCGGAATCGTAACCAGCGTGAACTGCAGCGCGCACGTCGCCGACCTGATTGCCGACGCCTTCAAGCGAAGCCCCTTCTCCAATGGCGATCCACTTGCCGAATATCCCAACGTGGACGGGGTGGTGGCAATCACCCACAAGACCGGCTGCGGGATGAGCATGGGCGAGCCGTTGAAGCTGTTGCGCCGAACGCTCGCCGGTTACGCGCGGCATGTGAATTTCTCGCATGTTGTCATGCTCGGACTCGGCTGCGAGGTGAACCAGATTGGCCCGATGTTCGAGGAAGAGAAGCTTTCCGGGCGGCTCCGTTCGATGGACATCCAGTCGATGGGTGGCACGCGCAAGACAGTAGAGCGAGGGGTTGCCTTCGTGCGGGAGGTGCTGGCGGAGGCGAACTCGGTCGGCCGCGAGACCGTGCCGGTTGCCGGCCTGACCGTGGCGCTGCAATGCGGCGGATCGGACGGCTACTCGGGTGTTTCCGCCAATCCTGCGCTCGGGGTGGCGAGCGATCTCGTGGTGCGGAATGGCGGGACGGTCATTCTCTCTGAAACCCCGGAGACGTATGGGGCAGAGCATCTGCTGACGCGCCGGGCCATAAGTCGCGAGGTGGGGGAGAGGCTGGTCGGGCTGATGCGCTGGTGGGAGGAATACACGGAACGGGAAGGGGCGGAGATGAATGCCAACCCCTCGCCCGGCAACAAGGCCGGCGGGCTGACGACCATCCTCGAGAAATCACTCGGTGCAATGGCGAAGGCCGGTCGCACCAATCTCGTCGAGGTGGTTCGCTACGCAGAGACACCGAGCAGGCGGGGCTTCGTGTTCATGGATACCCCTGGCTTCGATCCGGTCGCGGCAACCGGGCAGGTGGCCGGCGGCGCGAATCTGGTCTGCTTCACGACCGGGCGGGGCAGCGTGTTCGGCTGCAAGCCAGCGCCTTCGATCAAGCTGGCAACGAACACGCCGATGTATCAGCGCATGGAAGAGGACATGGACGTCAATTGCGGCACGATCCTGGATGGCGATGAGACCGTCGAGCAGTGCGGCGAGCGTATTTTCGAGCTCATCCTGGGTGTCGCTTCTGGCGAGAAGACCAAGAGCGAGACCTACGACTTCGGCAGTTCGGAGTTCGCACCCTGGGCCATTGGCGCCACGATGTGACACCTGCCACCCCAAGGCAGACCGATCCCCTCAAAAACGCAACGGCGTGGCCTGCATGACGAGGGGGAGGGAACGGACCGCGGCCAGCACCGGCTCGGGCACCGGCTCGTCTACCGCCACCAGGCAGATTGCGTCCCCGCCCGGAGCGGCACGGCCGAGATGGAAGGTCGCGATATTGATTCCGGCATCCGCGAGTGTGGCACCGAAACGGCCGATGAAGCCCGGGCGATCCTGGTTCGTCACATAAATCATGTGGCGGAAGAAATCCGCCTCGATCGGGATTCCCTTGACCGAAACGATGCGCGGGCGGTCGTTTGCGAAGAGCGTCCCGGCCACGGCACGCGTGAGCTGCTCTGTGGTGACCGTGAGAGTTATCAGGGCCTGGTATTCGCCGGGGCGATCGTGCGCGATCTCCGAAACCTCGATGCCACGCGCGTGCGCGAGAGCCGGCGCGTTTACCATGTTGACACCTTCGAGGATCGGCCCAAGCAGGCCGGCGAGTGCAGCAGCCGAAAGTGGTTTCAGGTTCAGCACCGCCGCCGCGCCTTCGTATTCGATCGCCACGCTGCGAATCACTCCTTCTCGTGCGTGCGTGAGCTGGCCGGCGAAACTCCCGAGGAGGCGGCAAAGCTCCATGTAGGGGCGAAGGCGCGGGGCCTCTTCGGCGGAGACCGATGGCATGTTGACCGCGTTGACCACCGCGCCAGTGAGCAGGAAATCGCTCATCTGCTCGGCGACCTGGATGCCGACTTTCTCCTGCGCCTCCTCGGTGGCAGCGCCGAGGTGGGGTGTGCAGACAACGTTCTCGAGCGTGAAGAGCGGGCTTTCTCCGGGGGGCTCGGTTGCGAAGACATCGAGCGCGGCCCCGCCGACATGCCCGGAACGAATCGCGGTGGCGAGCGCCGCCTCATCGAGCAAACCGCCGCGTGCGCAATTGATGATACGCACGCCCTTCTTCATCGCCGCAATCGCCTCCGCGGAGATGATATTGCGCGTCGCTTCGGTGAGCGGGGTGTGCAAGGTGATGACATCCGCCCGCGAGAGGAGGTCGGCGAGCGGCACCTTCTCCGCGCCGAGCGCCAACGCCCGCGCCTCTGTCAGATAGGGATCGTAGGAGATAACCTTCATCCGCAGACCGATTGCGCGCTCGACAACGATCGAGCCGATATTGCCGCAGCCGATCACTCCGAGCGTCTTGCCGAACAGCTCCATCCCCATGAAGCGATTCTTCTCCCATTTGCCGGATCTCGTGGAAGCGGACGCCTCCGGGATCTGGCGGGCAAGCGTCATCATCATGGCAATCGCGTGCTCGGCAGTGGTAATCGCGTTACCGTGCGGGGTATTCATGACGACCACGCCGCGCGCGGTCGCCGATGTCACATCCACATTGTCCACGCCGATGCCGGCGCGGCCCACCACCTTGAGGTTTGGTGCCGCTTCGAGCAGTTCGCGAGTGACCTTGGTCGCCGAGCGCACCGCAAGTCCATCATAAGGCGCAATGAGGCTGCGCAACTCCGGAGGCTTGAGGCCAGGGCGAAAATCGGCCTCGATCCCCCGGGCACGAAAGATCGCGAGAGCAGTCGGAGAAAGCTTGTCGGAAATAAGGACTTTCGACATTGGCCTCACTCCGCGGCCCGTGCCGGCCGCGCTTCGCCGGCAAGCGCGGAAAAGGCCCACTCCAGCCAAGGCAGGAGCGCCAGGATGTCGACAGTTTCGACCGTTGCCCCACCCCAGATGCGGAGGCCAGGCGGAGCGTCCCGATAAGAGCCGATATCGTAGGCAACACCTTCGGATTCGATCAGGCCGGCAAGCCGCTTTGCTGCGTCGGCTTGGCCTCCGGCTGTCATGGCCTCGAACCAGGGTGCGGTGATCCTGAGGCAGATCGAAGTCGGCGAGCGCCACTCCGGCCGTTCGGCCAGAAAATCGACCCAGGGAGTGCGTTCCACCCAGGATGCGATGGCGGAGAGGTTCGCCTCCGTGCGCGCGATCAACGCCGGAAGCCCTCCGATCGCCTCGGCCCAGCGCAGGCCATCGAGCGCATCCTCGACAGCGAGCATACTCGGCGTGTTGATCGTCTCCCCCTTGAAAATGCCTTCGATGAGCTTTCCTCCCTTCGTGAGCCGAAAGATTTTCGGCAGCGGCCAGGAAGGCCTGTGGGACTCGAGGCGCTGAACGGCCCGAGGCGAAAGTGCCAGCATGCCGTGTCCGGCCTCCCCGCCCAGTACCTTCTGCCAGGACCAGGTCACGACATCGAGTTTGTCCCAGGGAAGATTCATCGCGAAGGCTGCGGACGTCGCATCGGCAATGATCAGACCTTGTCGGCTCCCGGGGATCCAATCACCGTCCGGGAACCGGACGCCGGAGGTGGTGCCATTCCAGGCCAGCACCACATCGCGTGAGAAATCAACCGCAGCAAGGTCCGGCAGTCGCCCGTACGCCGCCTCGAGCACGCGTGCATCCGTCAAACGAAGCTCTTTGACGACATCGGTTGCCCAGCCCGAGGAAAAACTCTCGAAGGCAAGCACATCGACGCCACGGGCGCCAAGCAGCGACCAGAGCGCCATCTCGACCGCACCTGTATCGGACGCAGGCACGATGCCGAGCTGCCACTCAACCGGCATGCCGAGGAGGGCGCGTGAACGTTGGATGACTTCCAGAAGTCGTGCCTTCGCCAATTTGGCGCGGTGGCTCCTCCCGAGCAGCGCACCGCTCAGAACCTCAAGCCGGTAGCCGGGGCGTTTGGCGCATGGACCGGAAGAAAAGCAGGAGTTGGCCGGACGAACCTCCGGCCGCGTGGCAATGACTGCCATGACGACTCTCCCTTGCAGAAGACAAGCGCCCCGGTGGGGGGGCGTGACCCGACGCCGTGGTTAGCGGAGCTGGACGGCCGGAGCAAGCCTCGTTGCAGGGCCTTCGCAACCATGTGTAGTGTCGGGGTCTCGATTTGAACCAAAAAAAGGCGGAGATCGGGATGCGCCTGCTGCCGGTCCTCCTTGGTGCGGTCCCAGCGGTTGTGCTGGCGCTTGTCCCGCCGGCCTCAGGAGCGACCAAGAAATATGTTTCGCTCAGCGCGGTCGAGCACTTCTCGAGCCTGACCGCAGCGCAAAAAACCTGTGGCGCGGACACAGTGGTCTGGGCGAACTTGCGCGCCGATGTCTATCACCTGTCCGGCTCGCGCTGGTTCGGAAAAACCAAGAAGGGTGCATATTTCTGCAAGAGTGCGGTTGAAAACGCAGGGGTACACGCCTCGAAGGAGTGAAAGCCGCGGCTATAAGCCAGGTGTCTCGATCCGCTCTGGATCAACCGTCACTGCGTGGTTCAAAAGGCGTGCGCCCGTGCCGATCCCGGGCGCGGTTGCGATCGCAGCCCGGACGTAGGCGCGGGCCCGCCGGATGGAGTCCACGAGAGCGAAACCCTGCGCGATCCCTGCGGCGATCGCACTTGCCAGAGTGCAGCCGGTGCCGCGGCGCGGCGGGCCGGCAAGCCGCGGTGCCTCGAATCGGATGATGCCATCCAGGGAGGCCAGCACGTCCACCACCATCTCGCCCGGAAGGTGTCCGCCCTTCACCAGCACCGCGCCCGAGGTCCCGGCGGGGACGAGTGCGCGAGCGGCCTGCTCCATCGAAGAGAGGTCGTGGATGGCGGTGCCGGAGAGGAGTGCGGCCTCCGGAACGTTGGGGGTGACGAGCGTAGCGAGTGGGAAGAGTTCTCCGCGCAGAGCGTCCAGCGCATCCTCTGCAAGAAGGCGAGCGCCGGTCGAGGCACAGAGAACCGGGTCGATGACCAAAGGGAGGCCGATCGCAGCGCGCAGCGCGGCCGCTACTGCGGCCGCGATCGCCGCGTCTCCAAGCATCCCGATTTTCACCGCGTCCGCCCCCGGATCTGCAAGCGCGCACTCGACCTGGGTCGCAACGAGCGATGCCGGCAGGAGGTGCACGGCATGGACGGCCCGAGAATCCTGCACGGTGATCGCGGTAATGGCGGTCGCAGCATAGGCGCCCAGCGCAGTGATGGCCTTCACGTCCGCCTGGATGCCGGCGCCGCCGCTCGAGTCCGACCCGGCGATGACCAGCACCCTCGCCAGAGCGTGATGATTCTCAGTCATCGTGCCCTATCGAGATTTCCGACCCCCATTTCATAGCTTCTGGGGGTTCGCCTGGCGACTCTTCCAGCCCGTGGTCGCCCGAGGCGGGATCGTCGGAGGACGTGAATCGTGGCCTCGAATAAACAGCGCAATCTGCTGAAAACCACGCTTGCCCGCCCCGAAAGCCGGGCGCTAACGTCTCCATCGCGTACCATAAGAGAGCGGCAATGCCCGAATACGCACCCGATCATTGCGAGGTCCTTATCATCGGTGCCGGCCCGGCCGGGCTCTTCGCTGGCTGTGAGCTGGTCCGCCATGGCGTCGTGCCGCGCATCGTCGAACGCAGGCTCCTGCCTCATCACGAGGCCCGTGCAACCGCTCTCCAGCCGGCCGGGCTCGAACATCTCGCGCGCGCCGGCGTGGTCACGCCGTTCCTCGAAAGATCGGTCCGCGTCCGGCGAACGCGCTTCTACGGGCCCGGCTTCACCCCGCTCGGCGGCAGCACCTTCGGCGGTATCGATTGCACTTACGAGTACCAGTGCAGTCTTCCGCAGTGGCAGACCGAGGCGATTCTCACGGAACACCTGGCGGGGCTCGGCGTTGGCATCGAGCGCGGCACCACGGTCCTTTCGCTCGATCAGAATGCAGATGCGCTCGCCGTCCGTCTACGCCGGCCTGGCGGCGAGCTCGAGGCGGTTTCGTTCCGCTACGTACTCGGGGCCGGCGGAGCGTACGACGTAACCCGCGACTCCATGCACGAATCCCTCGAGGGAGATACGTACGCCGGCCACTATATCGCCGCCGACATCCGCATCGGCTTGCCACATCGGCCCGAGGAGTCGATGATCTTTGTAAGTGCGAAGGGCTTCGCCTTGCTTGCCCCGCTTCCTGGCGGTCGCTGGCTGAGCTTTTTGGATCTCGATCCCGATTCGCCCGCCGTCGACGAACGCGATAAGCCCGAGCTTGCCCAGGTGAGTGCGCTCCTCAACCGCCGGGCCGGCGTCGATGCCGGCCTTACCGATCTCGCGTGGGCCGGGCACTTCGTGATGCACAAGCGGATGACCCGCCGGCTTACTGACGGGCGGCGATTCCTCATGGGCGACGCAGCGCACCTCTCGAGCCCCATCGCCGGTGAGGGTCTCAACTCGGCTCTGATGGATGCCGCCGACATCACCTGGAAGCTCGCCCTCGTCGTTCGCGGCGCGGCGCCGCATGTCCTGCTCGACTCCTATGAAATCGAGCGGCGGCTCGCCGACCGCCACGTCCTCGAAGTCTCGGACATGCTGCACCGTCGCGTGCTCGACCTTGCCACCGCCGCTCCTGGCGCGGTGCCGCCCGATCCCGCAAGCGCCCGGGCGCTCGCCCGCGCGCGGGCGATGCTCGATATTTCCTATGCTGGAAGCCCGCTTGTTGATGAGCATCTCGGATCGATGACGCCACCGCCCGGGCCGGCACCAGGCGGACGCTTTCCAGACCGCATCCGCCTCACCGGCAGGCTGCACCATCTGCTGCTCTTCGAGGCACCCGCTCCACCCGATGCGTTCCGGCGCCGCTGGCAAGACCTCGTCGCGATCGAGCCCGGCACGGACTTCGATCCCGCCCACGCCGGCGTGCCTCTCGGCGGCGCGCTCCTGATCCGGCCTGACGGCTTCATCGGCTATCGGCTCGCGCAGATGGACGACGCCGGCATCGCCGCCCTCGATTCCCATCTCGCCTCGTACCTGACACCCGCCCTCGTCTGAGCCGGTCCCACCAGCCGGCTCTCAGTCCAGGCGACGCGCTCGGGCGGAATACCGATCCTTTTGCCATCGCTGGAGTGACCGTCTCCCAGGGATCGATCTGTCGATCGATCTGTCTGCCATCCAGCCCTCCTCTATTGTCCTCCGGCAGCAGCGATCTTTTCGCAAAGGTCGTTGACAACGGATTTGACCAGCACCTCGTTCTCCGCTTCCGCCATCACTCGGATGACGGGCTCGGTACCACTCTGGCGGATCACCAGCCTCCCCGCACCGTTCAACCGTGCCTCGGCTTCGGCGATGCCATCTTTGACGGCAGGATGGGAAAGGGGCGATGGGCCGACATAGCGCACGCTCTGCAGGGTTTGCGGAAGCGGCTGGAAGACACGGCAGACCTCGCTTGCGGTCCGCCGCTCGGCGACGATGACGGCCAGCACCTGCAGGGCGCCCACCAGGCCATCGCCAGTCGTCGCGAAATCCGAAAGTATCATGTGGCCCGATTGCTCGCCACCGACATTGATGCTGCGGGCGCGCATCTCCGCCGCGACGTAGCGGTCTCCGACCTGGGTGCGATGCAGGTTGACCCCGAGAGTTGCAAGGAACCGCCCAAGTCCGAGATTCGACATCACCGTGGCGACGATGCCATCTCCGGTGAGCCGCCCCTCGCGTTGCCAGGAGCGGGCGATCAGGGCGAGAATCTGATCCCCATCGACCAACTCCCCATGCTCGTCCGCGAGCAGGAGCCGATCGGCGTCGCCGTCGAGGGCGATCCCGAGATCGGCCTTCTGATCGAGCACCTCCTTACAAAAATTCTCGGGAGCCGTGGACCCGCAGCCGCGATTGATATTGAACCCGTCCGGGGAAACCCCGAGTGTGACCACGTCTGCTCCAAGCTCCCAGAGCACCGCAGGGGCGACCCGATATGCAGCTCCGTTGGCGCAATCGACAACAATACGAAGTCCATCCAGCCTGAGCCCGCGCGGGAAAGTGGCCTTTGCACCCTCGATATAGCGGCCAGCCGCATCCTCCAGGCGGACCGCGCGGCCCAGCCGCTCCGGCGCCGCGAGCCGCTCCGACAGATCTGCCGACATCAACGCCTCGATCTCGGCTTCCGTCCTGTCGGAAAGCTTCTGCCCATCGGGCCCGAAAAGCTTGAGGCCGTTGTCCTCGAAGGAATTGTGCGAGGCCGAGATCATCACTCCGAGATCGGCCCTGAGCGAGCGGGTCAGCATGGCGATGGCGGGTGTCGGCAATGGCCCTGCAATCGAGACGTCCATCCCGGCGCTGATGAAACCGGCGACCAGCGCCGGCTCGAGCATGTAGCCGGAAAGCCTTGTATCCTTGCCGATAAGGACGCGATGGCGGTGGCTGCCATGGGTGAAGAGCAGCCCCGCCGCCTGACCGAGCCGGAGTGCGGTCTCTGCGGTCATCGGGTCAGCATTGGCGGTGCCGCGGATCCCGTCGGTGCCGAATAGTCGTCGCACAATGTTCATACGAGTCTCGAAAAAAGTGGCGGGGGTCAGCCGTTGTTGCGCCAACCGGCGGCGAGGGCAAGTGACAGGCTCGCGAGCCGGCCGCTGCCGAGCGCCTGCCAAACGCGAAGCGCCTGCATTGTTTCGACGGCATCGTGGACCCTGAGCATCGAGGCACCGCGAGACAGCGCGAACAGTCCCGCTGCCAGGGAGCCGGGCAGGCGCTGGCGCGGCTCGGCCGCTCTGCCGATCTGCCCGATGAAGCGCTTGCGAGAGACCCCGACCACGAGCGGGCAGCCGAGATTGAGCAGCAGCGGAAGGCGCGAGAGCAGTTCGAGATTGTGTTCGGTCTTCTTAGCAAAGCCGATTCCGGGATCGAGCGCGATCCGCTCTCGCGCGATACCGGCGGCTTCTGCCAGCGTGAGCCTGGCCGCAAGCTCGGCCGTCACCTCGAGTGCGACGTCAGCATAATTCGCCTCTGCCATCATGCTGGCAGGCGTGCCGCGCATGTGCATCAGCAGCACGGGCACACCGGCACGGGCGAGCAGCGGGGCTGCTTCGGGATCATGGGACAGCGCAGAGGTATCGTTGACGATCGCCGCGCCGGCATCGAGCGCGGCCGCCATCGTCGCCGCGTTGCGGGTATCGGCAGAGACCCGCACGCCCTGTCGTGTCAACTCGCGGATGACCGGAAGGATGCGCGCCTGCTCGATTTCGGGCGGCGTCGGGGTTGCGCCGGGGCGGGTGCTCTCTCCGCCCACATCCACGATGGCCGCCCCTGCCGCGCTCATGGCGAGCCCCGCGGCGACCGCCCGGCCGGGATCGAGAAAATCGCCCCCGTCGCTGAAGCTGTCCGGCGTAACGTTGACGACGCCCATGACGGAGGGTCGTTGAATCCAACCGGCGGCGGGTGGGCTGGTCAATCGCAAGACGGAGGCGTCCCAGCTCGACGGGATATCGAAGGCCGGTCTGGGTTCTGGCTCGGGCAGCAGGCGGGCCAGGCTGAAAGCGAGTGGCCCGCCCGCCAGCAGCCGGGCTGTACCCGCCGCGATTGCGGCGCCGGCTTCTAGGCCGTCGAGCAGTGCCAGCGGCTCGATCAGCCGCACCTCGCGCGCTTACCCCGGCTGAGGAGCGGGGGCGCCGGCCGGAGGAATGGCGGGCCGGCCGCTGGTTGGCACCGAGGCACGCCGCGACTCTGGTGCCGGCTCATCCACGACCTTGCGGATCACGGGCTCGCCACGCAGCACGGTGCGGATTTCCTCGCCACTCAAGGTTTCGTACTCGAGCAGGCCATGCGCCAGCCGGTGCAGCTCTTCGAGATTTTCGGTCAGAATCTGGCGTGCTTTGGCGTAGGCGTTGTCGATCAGGTGCTTGATCTCGGCATCGATCTCCTGCGCTGTCGCTTCGGAGACGTTCTTATGCTGCGTGACGGAGTGGCCAAGGAACAGCTCCTGGCTGTTATCGCCGTAAAGGATCATGCCGAGCCGGTCGCTCATGCCCCATTCGGTGACCATGCGGCGCGCCTGTTCGGTTGCCATCTTGATATCGCCGGCCGCACCGTTGGAGACCTTGGCCGCACCGAAGATGATCTCCTCGGCGGCCCGGCCGCCCATCGCCATGGTCAGTTCGGCAAGCAGCTTGGAGCGGCTCTTCGAGTAGCGATCTCCCTCCGGCAGGCTCATCACCAGTCCGAGCGCGCGGCCGCGCGGGATGATCGTCGCCTTGTGCACCGGATCGCACTCGGGTTCGTGCAGCGCGCAAAGCGCATGACCTCCTTCATGATAGGCCGTCATGCGTTTCTCGTCTTCGCTCATGACAAGGCTACGGCGCTCGGCACCCATCATCACCTTGTCCTTGGCGTGCTCGAACTCGGCCATGGCGACGACGCGTTTGCCGATTCGCGCCGAGAGCAAGGCCGCTTCGTTCACGAGGTTGGCGAGATCGGCACCCGAGAAGCCGGGTGTGCCGCGCGCGATCACTTTCGGATCGACATCGGAGGCCAGCGGCACCTTGCGCATGTGCACGCGAAGGATTTTCTCGCGCCCGTTCACATCGGGGTTCGGCACGACGACCTGCCGGTCGAACCGGCCGGGCCGTAGCAGCGCCGGATCGAGGACATCCGGGCGGTTGGTGGCGGCGATCAATATGACGCCTTCATTCGATTCGAAGCCATCCATCTCGACCAGCATCTGGTTGAGCGTCTGCTCCCGCTCGTCGTTGCCGCCACCCAGCCCCGCGCCGCGATGGCGGCCGACGGCGTCGATCTCGTCAATGAAGATGATGCAGGGGGCGTTCTTCTTGCCCTGCTCGAACATGTCGCGCACCCGGCTGGCGCCGACACCGACGAACATCTCCACGAAGTCGGAGCCGGAGATGGTGAAAAAGGGAACGTTCGCCTCGCCCGCAATGGCGCGAGCGAGCAGCGTCTTGCCCGTGCCGGGTGGGCCGACCAGCAGCACACCCTTCGGGATCTTGCCGCCGAGCCGCTGGAATTTCTGTGGATCCTTCAGAAATTCGACAATTTCCTGCAGCTCGCTCTTTGCCTCGTCGATTCCGGCCACGTCCTCGAAGGTCACCCGCCCCTGCTTCTCGGTCAGCATGCGCGCGCGGGACTTGCCAAATCCCATCGCGCGCCCGCCGCCCGCCTGCATCTGGCGCATGAAGAACACCCAGACACCGATCAGGAGCAGCATCGGGAACCAGGACAGGAGGTAGTGCAGGAGCGGATTGGCATCCGTGGAAGGCGGCTTGGCAATCACCTGGACATTCTTGCCGGTGAGCCGGCTGACCAGGCTCGGGTCCTCGGGGATGTAGGTCTCGAAGCTGGTGCCGTTCTTGAGTTCGCCGCTCACCGTGTGGCCCTGGATGACCACCGAGCGTACCTGGCCATCCTCGACCTGCTTCAGGAAGTCCGAATAGGCCACCTCGGTTGCAGTATCGTGGCTGGTGCCGGGCTGGAACAGGTTGAAGAGCACGACCAGGAGCAGGGCGATGATGACCCAGAGCGCGAGATTGCGGCCGAAATTGCTCATTCCATCCCGTCCTGTCCGCGGCTCGGTTCCTCCCGGCGCGCCCTTCGCCGCTTTCCGGGGTGGAGAGAAGGTGCTGCCGCAACCGGCCCCGGACCAGAGCCTCGAAGAGATAAATAGGCTCACACCGTCGGCTCTGCATCCCCGACCTGAACCATAACTCCGAAAGGCGCTGCTCCGGCTGGTTCGTTCGGGCAGAACCGAACCAGCACACCTGCGCAAGCCTCCGCAGAAGGATAGCCGAGATGCGGCACGGCTACCAATTCTTCACCGACCCAGAGCGCCGGCAGCGTCGCAAGAACGGCCGCGGGCAACGGCGAGCATCCCCTGAGCCGCGCAGCTCCGGCTCCGAGTGCGCCAAGCCTTGCCCCGACCGGAGGGCGCGCTGAAGTGGAGAGGCGGAAGCGGCCGTCCCAATGTAGGCCGGGGATCGCTGGCACAGGTGCGGACATCGCCCGTGCCTCGCGTACCAGAAGCCAGCCTGGTCCGAGCCGGCCCGCCGGAAGCAGGCGGACTCCGGCGAGGGTGGCCGGTCGCGGGCAGGCCGAAAGCGAGGCGAGACGCGCTTCCGAGGGGGCGAATTCCGCCCCGGCTATGGTGCGGAGAAGCGACGCGAGGGCGCCACGGTCGATAGCCCCCGGGGTAAGCAACGCATGCCCGGTGGCATAGAGGGAAACGCGCTCGCCAAGGATGCCGGGCCGCTTCGACTCCGACAAGGCGCGCGCCCGCCCGTAAGCGGCGGCAGCATTTCCAAGCGCTCTTGTCGCAGCCCCTTCGCCCGCCCTGTCAGCCCTGAGGTTGCGCAGCCTGGCGCGGAGGAAAGTGGGGTCCGAATTGCTGGGGTCGCGCGCCCAGCCAAGGCCCCTGGCGGCGAGAGTGGCGATGAGCCGTCCCGGCGGGACGCCAAGGAGCGGCCTCAGGATCACAACCCGTGCAGCCTCACGGCGTGCCGCCATTCCTGCGAGCCCGGCCGGTCCGCTATGGGAAAGCGCTCTTTCCAGGAGCGTTTCCGCTTGGTCGGCGCGCTGGTGCCCAAGCAGCAGCCAGGCTGCTCCGATCTCCGCCGCCGCGGCCTCCAGCCTGGCATTGCGTGCTCGACGCGCCCGTGCTGGGACCGCTGGCCCGGCCGCAAGCCCATGCAGGCGGAATATCCGGGCCGGAATGCCAAGCCGGCCCAACCGGGAGCAGGCCACCTCTGCCTCCGAGGCGGCCTCGCGCCGCAGACCGTGGTCGAGGATAAGGGCAGTCACCGTACCACCCACCCCGCTCGCCCATTCGGCAGCGAGAACTGCCAGCGCCAGGCTGTCCGGGCCACCCGAAACCGCAACAGCGAGGCGGGGTGCGGCGCCGAATGGGCCCAGGGCGGCCATCAGCGTCGCAAATTCGTCCGGCAACAAAGGCCGCATCCCGCCGCCATCGAGAGCTGCCGCCGGGGCCGCAGCGGATTTCCTCTATCCGCAGCCGGCCTGGTGTGCCAATGACGTAGCGGCCGGGGCGATATCCGAGCGCAGGGTTGGGAATTGCTGATGCAGCTTGGAAAGGGCGCCGCATGCTGCTGGCTTCTGGTTGATCGCAACCAGCGAGCGAGCGAGCCCGAGCAGCGAGTCCTGCGCCAGCGAGCCGGCTGGAGCCCTGCCGTATGCGTCGTCATACGCCAGCGCGGCGCGGGTGAACTGCTTCTCGCCGAACAAGGCCCGCGCCGCCAGGAACTGGGCATCGTAAGCGCGCGGGGAACGTGGGTCGGTCTTCAGCACGGTCTCCGCAGCACTCAGAGCGGCGGCATAATCGGAACGGGCCAACGCCATTTCGCCCTGATGGAGCAGGACTTCGGGAGGCGGCGGAGCGGTCGCGGTGGGTGCGGCGTGTTGAGTGGGCCTGGTCGGTGAAGAAGGCACAGGAAAAGCAACGGGACCCGAGCCTTTTCCCTGCATGAGCTGAAACTGGAACTGGAGATCGTCGATCTTTTTCCCAAGATCGGCAAGCTGCGTATCGGTCTTGTTCGTGAGATCGTCCATCTGGCCGCGCAGGGTGCGTATCTGGTCCTGCAGCGAATTGACCTCTTGGAGAAGAGTCGCGACGAGGTCACCACTGGCCGCGTTCCCGAGCGGCGCGGCTTGGCCATAGTTGCCCCCAAGAGCCGAACCCGGATTGTTGCCTCCGCCCGCCTGCATTTGCTGGCGAAGCTGATCAAGCTCATGTTGCACTTCAAGAATCTGGTTGCGCAGAGCGATCGCTTCGCGGCTTTCGACCTGCGCGCGCAAAGGCAGAACGAACGAGATCGACAGCAAGGCAGCGAGCAGAAGCCTCAGCGCCATGGGACCACCCTCCTTTCTGCCGGACCCGACGCTCTATGCGCCACCCTCGGGTGGTGCAAGCCCGCTCGTATCCTCACCCGGGCAAGGCGTCAGCGACCGGGCCGACCCGGGCCAGGATACTCGCCAAATGCCATCGGGAGTCATGCCGCCCGGCGCGATCACAAGAGGCGGCCAACCTCCCTTCCCCGACGGCGCGGAGGTCGCCGGGGAAGAAGCGCGACGTCGGTCTGGCGCGAAGCTTACTTGGCCTGGGGATTGAATCCTTGCACCGAAGTGATCGCGTTGCGGTTCTGTGCCCAGGCTTGTTCATTGGAGCCAAGCGCTACCGGTCGATCCTTGCCGTAGCTGATGGTCTCGATGCGTGATGGGCTCACACCTTTGGCAACCAGGAAATCCCGTGCCGCGTTCGCCCGGCGCCACCCAAGCGCGAGGTTGTATTCTTCGGTCCCCCGCTCGTCACAATTGCCGGCGACCAGCACCTTGACTTCGGGAAATTTCTGCAGCCAGGCGGCTTGGCGGGTCAGCGTCCCCACCGCCTCTTCCGACAGATTCGATTGGTCGAAAGCGAAGAAGACGCGATCGCCAACATTCTGAACCAGGTCCTGCTGGCTGCCGGGTACAGGGCCCTGAGTGGCAGCAGTGGCGCCGGCTCCGGTGGTTGTTGGTTTCGGCGTGGTGGCGCAGGCGGCCAGCAGCGCTAGAGCCGCGAAGGCGCCGATAAGCCTGAATTTCATGGGGTCAGTCCCTGTCCGCGGGTGGTGACGACGATAAGGTAAAGGCGCGCCTGGAGCGGTTGGCCCCGGCAATGGTCGCGATTAGCGCGCGGCCAGGCGCCGGTCAAGCCGCCCCCGGCTCGGGCACAGCCCTGTCCGTGGCCGCGAAAGTGGCATTCTTCAGCTCAGCAATGGTGACCAGGCGGGATCCGAGCCATCGGTCGGAGTCTCCACCATCCGCTCGTTGAAACCGGTGATGTCGATGCTGACCAGGCGCGAGGTATGCCCGGCTCCCGTCGCGTTGGTAGCCGGGGTGGTGCGGCAGAACATGATGACCCGCCCATTCGGACAAAACGTCGGACTGTCAACGGTGAAGCCTTCGGAGAGAATGCGTTCCGCGGTTCCATCCGTATTCATGACACCAAGCCCGAAGCTGCCGCCGTTCTGGCGGATAAAGGCGACCAGGTCGCCGCGCGGAGACCACACCGGGCTGAAGTAGCGGCCCTGCCCGTAGCTGATGCGCTTCGGGTTCGAGCCGTCTGCGTTCATCACGTACAACTGGGGCGAGCCATCCCGATCCGAGTTGAACGTCACCTGCGATCCATCGGGGCTGTAGCAGGGGCTGGTATTGATCGCGCTCGCGTCGGTCAGGCGCACGGCACTCATGCTCCCCAGCGTGACCACGACGATGGCCGAACCGCTGCCTTGCGCTTCCGAAAGGATCACCTTCTCTCCCCGCGGGCTGAACCGTGGAGCGAACGTCATGCCTGGGAAATTCCCGAGCAGGGATTCCCGGCCGCTGCCGAGATCGAAGAGATAAACACGCGGGCGATTGCCGGCATAGCTCAGGAAGGCAAGCTCGTTCTTCGTCGGATGGAAACGTGGCTCCAGGACCGTCCATTCGCCGTCGGTCAGGAAGGTGCTGTTGGCACCGTCCTGATCCATGATGGCGAGCCGGCGGATGCGCGCCGAACGCGGCCCGGCTTCGGAGACATAAGCGATCCGCGTGTCGAAATAGCCCTTTTCGCCGAGCAGGCGCTCATAGATCACATCGGCGATCATGTGCCCCACGCGACGCCAGTTGCTGGCGGCGGTGGTGTAGGCGGTGCCCTGCAACTGCTGTTCGGGCAGAACGTCCCACAGCCGGAATTCGACGCGTACGTTCCCGGCGGTCGGCTGATCCACCTTGCCCGTGACAAGAGCGCGCGCACCGATGACCTTCCAGTCCTGCCATTTCGGCACCGTCGCAATGGCGGCGGCGTCCTGCACAAAGGAGGATGGATCAATCGGGCGAAACAACCCCGAGCCGGACAGGTCATTGCTGATGACTCCGGCAATCCCTTTGGCGAGGTCGGCCGCCTTGTCGCCGGCCGCGTTGAAGAAGGGAATGGCGATCGGAATCGGTTCCGCCTGCGCCCGATTCACATCGATCACAGCGCTCTCAGCACCCGAGCCGGGCGACGTTTGCGCTATCGTGACGACAGGTGCCATGAGAAGCGCAGCCGATCCAGCGAGCAGTCCCCGACGGCTGAACAGACATCCCTGCATTTCGAAACTTGCCCTTCCCCTTTTGAGCTCACGAAATCACTGCTTCAGGTTGCGCCCCGCTTGTCCGTCTGCAACCTCCGCCCCGAACAGTCCTCATTCCGCACCGGCCTGGCAGCGGTGCCCTGGACAAAAAAAGGCGTCGATCGGGTAGAAGCAAGGCGAAGAGGCGGAAAATGACATGGCGCAGCGATGAAACTCCTGCAACGCCGGCCGTCTTGGATGTGATCAGGGTCCTCACGGCCTGAACCGGAATACCAGATGCTCATCCTTGCCGAGCATCGCCGGGGGGAGCGGCAGCTTCGCACAGCGCGGATCGAGCACCGCGTTTACCGCCCGGTCTGCAAAGGCGCGCAAGGCGGGGTTCGCCTCGACCCGCGCCTGATCGGTGGCAGCAATGGTTGCGATGTGCACGACGCCATCGGCATCGGTCGTCACATCGAGCCAGACCTGGAACTGCTGCACACCCTTGGCGCCGGGATCGTAGGTCCAGCATCGGCGGACGTAATCCCCGATCCGGCCGCGTTCCGCAGCCGAGAGCGCGGCGGTGTCGTTGCTCTGGGGCAGGCCACCCGGCGTCGGCACGCCGCCAGGTTGGGGATTCGGCAGCGCCTTCGGCGGTTCGGTCTGGTGCTCCAGCGAGCGAAGCTTCTCGAGTGTCGCCTCGAGCGCAGTCGAGGAGGTCGCGGTATTGGTCGTCGGGTTCGGCTGATGCGTCGGGCTCGGCGGCGTCGGGGCCGGTGGCGGGGGCAGCGGCAGCGGCTTTTCCGGCGGGGTGGGGGCAGGCTTCGGCGGCGCCGGCGTGGGTGGAGCGGGTGTGGGTGGCGGCACCGGCGTCGGGGTCGGTGTCGGGGCCGGGGTGGGCGGCACCGGCGGAGCAGGCTTCGGCGGCGGTGGCGGCGGCGGTGGAGGCGGCTCGTAGGCAGTTTGCTTCGGGGGCTGCTTGACGGGAGGCTTCTTCACAGTCTTCGGTGCTGGCGCAGGAGCCGGCGTCGGGGAAGGGGCCGGCGCCTTCGGAGCCGGCCCCGCGAATTCCATGCTGACCGCAACCCCGGCGGGCGCCTCGGGAGGCAGGGAGGGGCGCACGGCAAAGAGCGCCAACAAGCCCACGAGCACATGCAACGCCGCCGAACAGGCCACGCCGCGCCTGAGTTCGGGGGTCATGGCCAAGCCAATCCGGTCGCGATCAGCCCCTCTCAGCCTTTCGTTCCCGCGCCCTTCGCGCCGGCCGGGGGCAGGGGTGCGGTGGCCTCGGCAAGCAGCGCCACCTTGGTGAAGCCGCCATCGGTGATCAGCGCCATCACCTGCATGATCCGCCCGTAAGGCAGGCGGCGGTCACCGCGCACGAAGATTCGCCGATCCGGGTTGTTATGCGCGATCGCGCGCAGCTTCGGCACCAGCTTGTCGAGCGGAATTTGCGTGTCCGCAAGATAGATCTGCCCCGCTGCGTTGATCGAGAGAGTGATCGGTGTCGCGTCCTGGTTGAGAGGCGCTGCATTCGCTTTCGGTAGATCGACCGTCACGCCCGAGGTCAGCAACGGTGCCGTCACCATGAAAATGATGAGAAGCACGAGCATGACATCGACCAGCGGCGTGACATTGATATCGGCAAGCGGGCGGTAGCGTCCGCGACGATTGCCAGGCCGGCCCGGCAGAAAGGCGGCCATGCTCAGGCGTGCTCCTCGGTCTGGCGCGAGAGGATGGCCCCGAACTCGGCGGCAAAGGCTTCCAGCCGGCCGGCGAAGCGGGCGAGGTCGTTGTTGATCTTGTTGTAGGCGAGCACGGCCGGGATAGCGGCAAAGAGGCCCGTCGCCGTCGCGAACAACGCCTGGGCGATACCCGGAGCGACCACCGCAAGGTTCGTGTTATGCATAGCGGCGATCGCCGAGAAGCTCGCCATGATTCCCCAAACGGTACCGAACAGGCCGACGAAAGGCGCGGTCGCCCCGACCGAGGCAAGAAAGGTCATCCAGCGTTCCAGCCGGTCCATCTCGCGCTGGGTGATCACGACCATCGCCCGGTCCACCCGCTCCTTGACCCCCGAGCGGCTGATATCCGCCCCGACGGCGCGCGCGGTCCGGCGCCATTCACCGAGCGCAGCGCTGAACAGCGCAGCCATCGGATGGGAGGGGTTCTGCCCCTCTTCGTCGTAAAGCGAATCGAGGCTGCCACCAGACCAGAAACGGTTTTCGAACGCGTCGGCGGCGCGGTTCACTTTGCGGAGCGAACTCCACTTCTCGAACACCACTGCCCAGACCCAGATGCTCGCGCCGAGCAGGCCGAGGATGACGATCTTGACGACAAGATCAGCCTCGACGAACAGGCTCCAGATCGAGAGATTGACCCCGACCGATCCGAGATTGACGGCGTTGACAGCCTGGTCCACCAGAAAAGCTCCTATTTAGCCTCGATTGCAGCCGATCGGGGCCGTCCCTCACCCTCTGCCGCGGCAAGCCTGCCCAACGCATCACGCCACCGGGGCGGAATCCTGGCAGGCCTGCCATCCCTTCGCCGCACGCAGGCGAGCATCACCTCCGCTTCCGCCAGCGTCTCGCCCTCTCGCCGGACGATCTGCGAGAGCGCGACCCTGCTCGCCCCGAAGCTGAGCACCCGGGTGCCCACCTCGAGCGAATCGTCGAGTCGAGCGGGACGCAGATAGTCCAATTTGATGCGCCGCACCACGAAGATCAGACCGAATTCGTCGAGCAGCACCGCATGCGGCACCCCGAGATCGCGCAGGGCTTCGGTCCGGGCGCGCTCGGCGAACCGGAGATAGCTTGCGTGATAGACAAGGCCACCGGCGTCGGTGTCCTCGAAATAGACCCGGCAGGCGAAGCGATGCCCGCTCACCCGTCCTCGCCGAGCAAGTCGGGCTGCAACAGCAGCGCAGGCGACGGAAGGCCGAGATGCCGCCAGGCCAGCCCTCCCAGCATGCGACCCCGGCTGGTGCGGAGCACAAGACCCTCCTGCACCAGGTAGGGTTCGATCACGTCCTCGATCGTGTCACGCGCCTCGGCGAGCGCGGCGGCCAGAGTCTCCACCCCGACCGGGCCGCCGCCATGGTGCTCGGCGATGCGGGCGAGGTAGCGGCGATCCATGGCATCGAGGCCAAGCCGGTCCACTTCGAGGCGGTTGAGCGCCTCGTCGGCGATCCCGCGATCGACCGGTGAATGCCCGGCGACGGCGGCAAAGTCGCGCACGCGGCGCAACAGGCGGCCGGCGATGCGTGGCGTGCCGCGCGAGCGGGAGGCAATCTCCGCTGCTCCGTCCGCGGTCAGCGATACGCCGAGGCGGGCAGCGCCGCGGGCCACGATCTCCCTCAGTTCGTCCGGCGTATAGAAGCTGAGCCGGAGCGGAATGCCGAAACGCTCCCGCAACGGGCTGGCCAGGAGGCCGGCGCGCGTCGTGGCACCCACCAGGGTGAAGGGATTGAGGTCGATGCGCACACTGCGCGCGGCGGGCCCTTCGCCGATGATGAGGTCAAGCTGGAAATCCTCCATTGCCGGGTACAGCACCTCTTCGATCGCCGGCTGCAGGCGATGGATCTCGTCGATGAACAGCACGTCACGCGACTGGAGATTGGTCAGCACGGCGGCGAGGTCACCGGCACGTTGAATCACCGGCCCGGAGGTGGCGCGGAAGCCGACACCAAGCTCGCGCGCGATGATCTGCCCGAGAGTGGTCTTGCCGAGCCCGGGCGGGCCGTGCAGAAGCACATGATCAAGCGCTTCGCCCCTCTTGCGCGCGGCGGCAATAAAGATGCCCAGATTGCCGCAAATCGCCTGCTGGCCGACAAATTCGACGAGGCTCTGCGGGCGGAGCGAGGTCTCGGCGAGGTCGTCCTCGATCGCCGCCGGGCTGATCGTCCGCTCCTCCTCGGCGGGAGGCGGCGCCTCAGGGCGCTTCTTCATCGGGCCAGTTCCTTCAGCCCCTCCCGAACCAGGGAATCGAACGAAGGCTCTTCACCAAGGCGAGCGCCGGCACGCTGCAGCGCCGCCTCCGCCTCGGTGCGCCGGTAGCCAAGATTGACCAGCGCCGAAATCGCATCCGCGGCAACGCCCGAGGCTGCCGGCACCGCCAGGGAGAGGCTCGGAATCTGGGCCGCGGGCTCGCGCAGCTCGCCCAGAAGCCGCTGCGCGAGCTTGGCTCCCACACCCGGGGCTCGCATCAGCCAGGCCCGGTCGCCGGCGGCGATCGCCACCGCGAGGTCGTCCGGAGAGAGGGCGGACAGAATGCCGAGCGCCAGCTTCGAACCGACCCCCTGGACACCCGTGAGAAGCCGGAACCACGCGCGTTCCGCGGTGTCGGAAAAGCCGTAGAGGAGGATCGAATCATCCCTGAGCTGGGTCTCCACCAGGAGGTGTGCCAGGGCCGGCGGAGCCGGCAGCGCCGCCAGGGTGCGGGCCGAGGCCTGCACGCGATACCCCACGCCCGCAACATCGATGACGCAGCTCCGCTCTTCGGTCGCAGCAACCCGGCCGGTCAGGCTCGCGATCATGCCCGGTGCCGATCAGCCGCCTCCCAGAGACGGCGGCTCGAACGATGATGGGCATGGCAGATGGCAACCGCGAGCGCGTCGGCGGCGTCCGCCCGCTGAAACTGCGCCCCCGGCAGCAGGCGCCGCACCATCATCGCCACCTGTTCCTTGCTCGCCGCGCCAGTGCCGACGACTGCCTGCTTGACGGTGCGGGCCGCATATTCGGCAACCGGAATGCCGGCCAGCGCCGGGGCGAGCAGCGCCACACCCCGCGCATAGCCGAGCTTGAGGGTGGCGGCACCGTTGCGGTTGACGAATGTTTCCTCGATCGCTGCCTCCTCCGGAGCGTGCAGCGCGAGCAGGCGGGAGAGTTCCTCGTGCAGCGCGCGCAGCCGCTCCGGCACGGAAACCGCAGGGTCGGTTTCGATCACGCCGCAGCCGAGCGGCGTGAGCCGGCTGCCGGCCACACCGATGATGCCCCAGCCGGTGACGCCGAGCCCAGGGTCGAGTCCGAGCAAGCGCAGCACTTCTCGTTTTTCAACCCCGCTCAGGTTTCAACTCCACTCAGGCATCGATCCGCACCAGCACCGATTCCGGGACTTCGCAATTCGCGCTGACATTCTGCACATCGTCAATCTCCTCGAGCGCATCGAAGAGCTTCAGAACCGCACTGGCCTGATCGGCATCGAGAGCAACCAGGCTCTGCGGCCGCCACTCCAGGCTCGCCCGTTCGGGCGGGCCCAGCCGGGCTTCCAGCGCGTCCCTGACGGCGAAGAAATCCGCAACCGTCGTCGTGATCTCATGCCCCTCCGCCGTGCTTTCGACGTTCTCCGCGCCGGCCTCGATCGCCGCCTCGAGCATCGCCTCCGGGCCTGCCGCCTCGGGCGGATAGCGCACGACGCCCTGACGCTGGAACAGGAAAGCCACCGAGTTGGTTTCGCCGAGCGCCCCACCGTTGCGCGCAAAGGCGGCGCGCACGTCAGAGGCCGTGCGGTTGCGGTTATCGGTCAGCGCCTCGACGATCACGGCGACCCCGGCGGGGCCATAACCCTCGTAGCGGACTTCGCTGAAATCCGCCCCCTGGCCGCTTCCGCTTGCCTTGCGGATCGCCCGCTCAACCGTGTCCTTCGGCATGTTGGCCTCGCGCGCAGCGGCAACTGCCGCGCGCAGCCGCGGATTGGCGCCGATCTCTGGCAGGCCCTGGCGCGCCGCAACGGTGATCTCACGGATCAGCCGTCCGAACTGCCTGGCGCGGCGTGCATCCTGCGCACCCTTGCGGTGCATGATGTTCTTGAACTGCGAATGTCCCGCCATCGCAGGGGTCGAATCCTGGAACAAGAGGTGAATCGAAGGCTCTTTTAGCAGCGCCGCCTTCTTCAGGCCAAGGCCGCCCGAGGCCGCCCAAGGCCGCAATGCCAACCTGCTGCCAGCCGGCATCATCGCGGTGAGCCGGCTCAGGCGCTATGAGACCGCCGGCTGCCGCGGAGCAATGGAGATATGGCAGAGGATTTCACTACACTCAGGTTGAGCGAGCCGGCGCCCGGGATTCTGGAAATCACGCTCGATCGCCCGGAGGTCGCGAACGCCATCAATACGGCAATGGGAGACGAGCTTTGCCGGCTGTTCGATAGCCTCAACGCAGCGCCGGCGCGGGCGCGGGCGGTCATTCTCACCGGCGCCGGCAGCCGGGCCTTCTGCGCCGGCGGAGACCTCAAGGAGCGCCTGGGCATGACCGACGCTGCCTGGCAAGCCCAGCACCTCGTCTTCGAACGGATGGTCCGGGCCATCCGGCTCGCGCCGATGCCACTTATCGCGGCAGTGAACGGGGCAGCCTACGGTGGCGGCTGCGAACTGGCGCTCTTGGCGGACTTCGCCTATGCCGCAGACCACGCCCGCTTCGCGCTGACCGAGGTCACGCTCGGCATCATGCCCGGTGCGGGCGGCACGCAGAACCTGCCACGCGCGGTCGGCACCAGGCGCGCGAACGAGATATTGCTGACCGGCCGTCCTTTCAGCGCCGCCGAGGCAGCCGCCTGGGGCCTCGTCAACCGCGTCCTTTCGCCCGCCGCGCTCCTGGCCGAGGCGCGGGTGACGGCGGCGGTCATCGCCGCCAATGCCCCGCTTGCCACCCGGCAGATCAAGCAGGCGGTCAAGGTGGGGATCGCCCTGGACTTGCCGGCCGCCCTGATGCTGGAGATAGAGGCCTATAACCGCCTGGTCCCGACCGAGGACCGCCACGAGGGCGTCGCCGCCTTCAACGAGAAGCGCCCACCGCGCTTCACCGGCCGCTGAGCAGCGGCACGATGCCTCTCCTCGCCCTGGATGCCGCACTGAGGGTCGCCTCCGCCGCCGTTGTCGAAGGAGGACGCGTGCTGGCCGTCGAGGCGGACAAGGCCGGTGCGGCGCAACTTGCCGTGCTGGCGGACCGGGTGCTGCGCAGGGCGGGCCTTGCCGGCGCGGACCTCACGGCAGTCGCCGCCTCGGTCGGGCCGGGCAGCTTCACCGGCATCCGCACGGCGCTCGCGCTGGCCGCCGGCATCGGGCTCGCGGCCGGGAAGCCGGTCATCGGGGTGAGCGTCGGCGAGGCGCTGGCAGGCATCCTGCCGGCATTCTCGTTGCGCCCACTTTGGGTCGTCATCGATTCGAAGCGCGGGCGAATCTTTCTCGAACGCGCGGACCAGGTTGCCGTCTTCGATCTCACCGCCATGCCCTTGCCATCAGGGCCGATCCTCCTCGCCGGAGACGCCGCCCGATCGGTGGCGGAAGAGCTCACCCGGGCGGGTGCGGACGCCGAGCTTGCCGCGGTGTTGACCCCCGATGCCAGGGCGCTGGGGCTGGCCGGCGAGGCCCGCCTCGCCGGCACCCTTTCCCCCCGCGCCGCCCTTCCTCTTTACGTCGATCCACCGGCCGTGCGCCGTCCTACCGGCCTCCGCCCTGACCCCGAATGAACCATCCGCTCGCATGATCCTTCGCGCCTGCCCGGCCGATGCGGCAGCGATGGCAGCGATCCATGCCCAGGTTTTCGCCGCCGGTGCCGAGGCAGCAGCGTGGGGCAGGCCCTGGGGTGAGGATTCTTTCGCCATCCAGCTTGGCCTGCCGGGCGCGCTCGGATTCATCGATTCTTCAGGCGGGATGCTCCTCGCCCGTGTTCTCGGCCCTGAGGCGGAGCTCTTGACCCTCGCCGTGATCCCTGAGGCACGGCGTCGGGGGCTTGGCGCCGGGCTTCTTTCACTGGCGATGAGCGAGGCAGCCTTGGCCGGGGCGGAGCGGATCGTTCTCGAGGTCGGCACGACCAACGAAGCTGCGTTCGCACTTTACAAGAAGGCGGGATTTGCCCGGGTAGGGCTGCGGCGCGCCTACTACGCCGACCGCTCGGATGCGCTGGTGCTTGCCGCCCGGCTCTCGCCCAGGATTGAGTGTTCCCTCAGAACAGGTCCTTCAGCGCCCGAATGCGGGCGCAAACAATGAACAGGACCCGTGCCTTGCGACCCGCTGCAAGGGCGTGACCACGCCGCTCCAACCGAGGCTCACTCGGCGAGCGCCGGGTCAGCGCGTGGTCTTCCCCGCGTCGGCGGCCCCGCCGACGCCGGAATTGGCCGAGCCGATATTGCCGGCGCCGAGATTCCACGAGCCGACATTGCCCGCGCCGAGATTGCCGCCGACTCCACCGGCGACGACGAGTTCACCCGCGCCGCCGGCCCCACCAGCGCCGGCGTTGATGAACTCGCCTGTCGGAGCACTCGTGCCGCCGCTATGCACGCCGCCGGCGAGAGAAAGTGCCATGCGGCGAGCAAGGATGGGACGATCAGTTCACGGGTCGTCGTTTTGCCCTTCCGTCCAGATCACACGCGGGCGCGCCATTGCTCACTCATCTATCATACCGGAGTAACGTACGGTAGAATAGAAGTCTGAGTATTTGAAGTTATTGGCGCATTTTTCGGCGGTGTCGTTGTCGAGGAGGCGCGCCGATGGCATCACGGACGGCTTCGTGCGCGGGCTGCTGCCTTGTGGAGTAGGCGCTTCAGCGTCTCGCCGGAACCGCCACGCCGAGGGGGCAACCGCCGCGTGACATGACGTCCCGTGACGCTCAACTGTCCCAGCGCGTGCTCGCGTAGCTCCATCGAAAAAGGTCGGGCTATCGATGCCGACCTCCCCTTCAGCCCGCATCCTGGATGGGATCAGCCCCGCCTCGGGCAATCCCCCTTTTTCCGTTTCAGGCCAAAGTCATCTGGCGCTAGAACCTGTCTTTCAGTGCGCGAATGCGAGCGAACTCAGCCGCGTTCGACACCACTAGAAAGGGATTGAGCCGGCATTCTTCCTCGAGCCGGGTCGGCACCGTCGGCTCACCGGAAGCGCGGCTTCGCTTGGCCTCTTCGGCGCGTCTCTTGAGTGCGGCATCGTCCGGGCGGAGTGACAGCGCGAAACGAGCGTTGGCAAGGGTGTATTCGTGGCCGCAACAGACGAGCGACTCGCCCGGCAGCGCGGCAAGGCGCCGGAGGCTCGCGAACATCTCTTCCGCCGTGCCTTCTATCACCCGACCGCAGCCGAGGCTGAAGATCGTGTCGCCGACCAGAGCCACGGGCCCCGACGCGAAGAAATAGGCAATGTGGCCGCGCGTGTGGCCCGGCGTGTCGATCACCTCGGCCGTATTCCGCCCGACATCAAGCCGCTCGCCAGGACTAAGCGCATGATCGAGCCTCGGCAGCCGATGCGCGTCCGCTGCGTTGCCCGCGACCTTCGCACCGAAGCGCGCCCTGAGCGCGTCGGTCCCGGCCACGTGGTCGGCGTGGTGATGCGTGAGCAGGATCAAGTCGAGCCGCCCGCCCGCTTGGTCGGTGGCCGCCGCGGCCGGCCCTTCTTCGGCCGGATCGACAAAGGCAGTGAAGCCGGACTCGTCTTGGAGAAGCCAGCCGTAATTATCAGCAAGCAGGGGGATCGGGCGAACGCTTAGCATGGTCGGAGTATAAGGCTCTCTCCGCGCCCGCGAAAGCCGCATGTGCTATAGTGTTTGCATGGCGATGGACGTGGCGACGGCCGCCGATTTCTATGCCACCCGCCAAGGCAAGGCGACGGCGCGGCTCCTGCGCGAGCGGCTCTTCGCTCTTTGGCCCGATCTCTCGGGCCAGGAGTTGCTCGGCCTTGGCTATGCGGCTCCCTATCTCCGCCTCTGGCGGGAAGGGACAAGGCGTTGCATTGCGTTGAGCCCCGCCCAAGCCGGCGCGGCGCGCTGGCCGGCCGGCCTTGCCAATCTCTCCTGCACCGCCGAGGAGGACGCGCTTCCCTTCCGCGACCTTTCGTTCGATCGCATCCTGGTGGTGCACGGGCTCGAAGGGGCGGAGAATGCGCGCCGACTGCTGCGCGAACTCTGGCGCGTGCTCAAGGATGACGGCCGCCTTCTCCTTGTCGTGCCGAATCGGAGCAGCCCCTGGGCCTATGTGGAGGCAACGCCGTTCGGCCACGGGCAGCCCTACTCGCCGCGCCAGCTCGGCGTGCTGCTCGCTGCTTCGCTGTTCCGGATCGAGCGGCGCGACACGGCCCTCTACCTCCCGCCGTTCAGGCAGCGCCTCTTGTTGCGCAGCGCCGCACTCTGGGAGCAAAGCGGCAGGCGCCTCGCCCCGCAGTTTGCCGGCGTGACGATCAGCGAGGCGGTGAAGGACTGCTTTGCTGCGGTGCCGACGCGCGAGATCAGCCCCCGGCGCCGGTTGGTACTCTCCGAGACCGTCTGATACCGAATGCAGCGATGCCGGCCCCGCTCATTTCCGGTCACGGAACGAGTATGGTTCCGGTTACCCCTTGCAGGGCCCGGCAAAGACCAGCCGGGCTGGTGATCAGTCCACGTTTCCCGGTACTCTCGGTGAATTCGATCAGCGCCTTGATCTTCGGCCCCATGCTGCCCTTGTCGAATTCCTCCGCGGCATCGTAACCGCGTGCCTCGGCCAGCGTCATCCGGTCGAGCCAGCGCTGGCGCGGCGTATTGAAGCCGATCGCAACCCGTTCCACGCCGGTCGCCAGCACCAGGAGGTCGGCGCCGATCGCGCGTGCAAGCAGGCTGGAGGCGAGGTCCTTGTCGATCACCGCTTCCACACCGCGCAGGCGGCCATCCGCGTCCCGTACCACCGGAATGCCGCCGCCGCCGCAAGCAACGACGACGAATCCGGCTTCCGCCAGATGCGCGATCGCCCGATAGTCGATGATGCTTTGCGGCCGTGGCGAGGGCACCACCCGGCGCCAGCCGCGCCCGGCATCCTCTTTCACGGTCCATCCCTGCTGAGCCGCCAGCGCCTTCGCTCTTTTCTCATCCATCTGCGAACCGATCGGCTTGGTCGGATCCGCAAAGGCAGGATCGTCGGAATCCACCTCCGCAAGCGTGACCACCGCGACCGGCTCGCGGGCCATGCCACGGCGGCGGAACTCGTTGCGGAAGGCACGCACGAACATGTAGCCGAGCCCACCCTGCAGATCGGCACCGGCGTAGTCCATGGGCACCGGTGCGACTTCGTGGATGGAGAGCTCCGATCGGCGCAGCACGTAGCCCATCTGCGGGCCGTTGCCGTGGGTAACGATGACCTTCCAGCCTGCTTCGATCATCTCGGCAATACCCTGGACGGTAAGCTGAGCAGCCTCGTACTGATCCGGGATCCCCTGGTGCTCGCGGTCGCGGATCAGCGCATTGCCACCGATCGCGACCACCGCCAGCTTTTTGTCCCCTGCCATTCCTCCCCCACGCCGCGATCCCTGGTCATTCGTCGGGCAGTGTTGCGGCCAGTGCCGTCACCGCTTGCGTGAAACATGCGAGCGGAGCATGCGTGATGCCGGCGCCGATCTGTCCAATGCCGGCCTGGCGATGGGCGATGCCGGTATTGATCACCGGCAGAAGGCCGCTGTCGAGGACCCTGCGCGCATCGATGCCGGCTGGCGTGCCGGCAAAGTTCATCGCCGGCAGCGTAAAACCCCCGTTGCTCCCGAGCGTCACGTGACCCATCGCCCGCGTGTTGGCGATGGCATCGTCGGGCGTGCCACCGACGAACTTGACGATCGCGGGCGCCGCCGCCATGGCAAAGCCACCGAGACCGGCGGTTTCGGTAATGGCGCTGTCGCCGAGGTCCGGCGCGGCATCGGCGATGCTGTAGCCGGGGAAATAGAGCCCATCGACGACCGGCGAAGCGGTCATGAACCAGCAATCGCCGGTTCCGCTCAGTTGGATGCCGAACTCGACCCCGTTGCGCGCCATCGCAACGACCATGCTGCTTCCGGCAACGTCGCGCGCCGCATCCAGCATCGCCTTGCAGGCGGCCATCGAGAGATTGAGGAAGAAATGATCGTTGCCGGCAATGAAGGCGATGGCGGCAGCGATGTCATCGCGGCTTGCCCGCGAGCGCAGCATCGGTGGCAACAACCGGCGCAGCAGCAAGGATGTCGCGGCCGTGTTCCGGTTATGGACTTCATCACCCATGTGCAGCGCCTGCGCCATCAGCGGCTTCAGCGCGATGGGGCCCGCTTCGCCGAGCGTCGCCTCGAGCACCGTCTTCAGCGTCGTCGCCATCCACGCCAGGCGCTCGATCACCTCGGTGCCGTTGGCGCCGAAACGCAGTACCTTGCCGAGACCTTCGTTGAGGTTGCAAAAACTCCGCCGCCCGCTGGCCGGGTCGCGAACGATCCAGACCGGCATGGAGGGGCTTATAACGCCGGCCATCGGCCCAACGGCGCCGTGATGGTGACAAGGTGAGAACAGAACCTCGCCCCGCTCCGCCAGCGCGCGCGCCGCGTTTTCACGTGACGCCCAGCCCTCGAACAGGATGGCGCCGATCACGGCACCCTGCATCGGTCCGCACATCTTTTGCCACGCAATGGGCGGCCCGGCATGCAGGATCGTGCGCCCGCGCAATCCCGGAATCACCTCCGCTGCGCGCCCGATTCCCTCGAGCACGGGTTCGGCCGCGAGATAGGCCGCGAATGCAGCCCGGTTGGCCGCTTCCACTCTGGGGTCGTTGACGAGGCGCGCCAACGTGAGACCGGCGCTACGATCACCGCCGGCCGGCGGCGACCATTCGATCTCGACTGCCTTGCCGCCGGCGAGCCTGATCGCATCGGCGAAAGCAGACAGCCCGACATTCAGCACCGTGAGCTCCTGGTCGAATAGCGGCACGCTCACGCTCCCCGAAGCGCGGTCGCGATGCGAACCGCGCGCCGCGCCGCCTCGGCGTTGCTCTGGGCGAGCTTCATGCCGGCGGCAGTCAGCCGTGCTTCCTGTTGCTCGAGATTCTGGGGATCGGCCGCTGTGCCGCAGACGAAGCCGACGACGGCCAGTTGCCTCCCGGATGCCCGGGCCGCTGCGATCGCGGCTTCGATCGCGGGCGCGATCGCGCCCGCGGGATCGGGGTGTGCGCCATAGCCGAGCACGATGTCGAGCAGGATGACCGCGGTCTCCGGATCGCCGGCCTCCGCTGCCAGCCGCTCGAGTCGCAGCCTGGGGTCGATCATCGGATGCGGGCGACCGCGCGTGAACACGTCATCGCCAAGGTCGAGCAGCGTGTGCGCGTGGCTCTGCCATACGTTGTCGAGTTTCAGCGCGTTGCCGACCGGGGTGTTGGAGAAGACATCGGGCAGGCTTTCGCCGAGCAGCAGGCTCGCCTCGTAGCAGAACGTGCCGCCGCTATAGAGGCCACGCACGTAGCGCTGGCGTCGGCTGCCTTCTTCGCCGGCCGGGCGCGGCCGCTCCTCCGGCAGCGAATGGGATCGCTCTCCTCGCCTTCCGGTCTCGAGCGCAACCGCGGCCACGGCGGCATCTTCCAGCGTCTTCGCCGGGGTCAGCCCAAGGGCAGCGATCGGGCCAGGATCCGCACCGATGAAAGTGACGATCACCGGCTTGCCGGCCTGCCGTGCTTCTTCCAGGATCTGGGCCGCAACCGGCGGGGCTGGCGGTTTGGAGATCAGCACGATCACGCGTGTGGCCGTGTCCGCTGCCAGCGCCGCCACCCCTTGCCGCATCGTCATGCCGCCGATCTCGGCGGAAAGATCATGGCCGCCGGTGCCGACCGCCTGGCTGATCCCCCCGCCCAGGCGGTCGATCAGCGAGCTGACCTGCTGAAGGCCGGTACCGGACGCTCCCACGAGGCCAATGCCGCCGCGGCGGACAACGTTGGCAAATCCGAGCGGCACGCCGCCAATGATGGCAGTCCCGCAATCCGGTCCCATCATCATCAACGCATGCGCCGCGGCATAGCGCTTCAGGGCAATCTCATCAGCAACCGGAACGTTGTCGCTGAACAACATGACATGGAGGCCGAGCCGCAAAGCCTTCATAGCCTCGGCGGTGGCATAGTCTCCGGGCGTGGAGATCAGAGCGAGATTGGCCCCCGGGGTTTCCTCGAGACCCATCTCCAGGCTGCGCGGCGGTTGCTGCTGCCGCCCGCCATTCTCCGTCGACGGGGCCTCATACAGGCCCTGCTCGGCGGCGGCCAGTGCGGCAGCGATGGCCGCCTCGTCGCCCGCGAGGGCCAGCAGCAGATCGTTCGGGCCGGCTCCCGCATCCGAGGCCAGCAGCCCCGCTTCCCTGAGCAGCGCGAGATTGCGTTCCGACGCCATGACTGCCGACGCCTGGGAGACCCCCGGCAAGGCGGAAAGACGGGCCGAAAGGTGCATCAGCGTGACGGAATCACGGTAGAAGTTTCGCACGATTTTGGCGAGGCTCGCCATGCCGCCTGCTCCGCGCGTAAGGGGCAAAAATTTCGGTAGCGCTGCGTCTGCAATTTTGTATGCTAATCTGGGTACAATGGGCGCGGCAAGTCCGCAGGAAGAACTGACCCGCTATGCAGGAACTGCCGGCACCGCCCTCCGCAACGGCCGCCGCCGAGAGCCTGGACTGCGCCACCCTGCGCGCGGCTTATCGCGCCGGCACGCTCACCCCGGCGGCGCTGGTGGAACGGCTGCTCGCCCGGATCGAGGCGCGCGGGGAGGATCATGTCTGGATTAAAGGCCCGGATCCGGCCGCCCTGCTCACCGCCGCCCGCGCACTCGAGGCCGCCGGGCCTGAGGGCAAGCCGCTGTACGGCATTCCGTTCGCCATCAAGGACAATATCGACCTTGCAGGCAGCCCCACCACGGCCGCCTGCCCGGCCTTCGCCTATCTCCCTCAGGCTTCCGCGCCGGCGGTCCAGCGCCTGGTCGAAGCGGGCGCCATCCCGATCGGCAAGACCAATCTCGATCAGTTCGCAACCGGCCTCAATGGCACCCGCTCGCCCCATGGGACGCCACGCTCTCCCTTCAACGCCGACTATGTTCCCGGAGGCTCCAGTTCCGGCTCGGCGGTGGCCGTGGCGGCCGGCCTCGTCAGCTTCGCGCTGGGGACCGATACGGCCGGATCGGGGCGCGTGCCGGCGGCCTTCAACAACCTGATCGGCCTCAAGCCGACCCGCGGCTACATCAGCACCCGCGGAGTGGTACCGGCCTGCCGATCGCTCGACTGCGTATCGATTTTAGCGCTGACCGCCGCCGACGCCCTCTCCGTACTGGAAGTCGCTTCCGGTTTCGATCCTGCGGACCCCTACTCCCGCTGTCCGGACGCGGCGGCCGCTGGCATCGCCCGCCGCACCCTAGCTAGCTGCCGGTTCGGTATCCCGCAGTCCGATCAGTTGCAGTTTTTCGGCAATGCGGCAGGCGAAGCCTGCTTCGCCGCCATGCTCAGGCTGGCCAGGCGGCTCGGCGCCAACCTCGTCGAGGTTGACTTTGCCCCCTTCCTGGAGGTCGCGCGGCTGCTGTACGAAGGGCCCTGGATCGCCGAGCGCTACGTTGCGATCCGCGACTTCTTCGACCGTCATCCCGAGGCGCTGCATCCCGTCACCAGACAGATCATTGGCGCCGGCAAGGCGCCAAGCGCCGCCGACGCCTTTGCCGCCTTCTATCGCCTCCGGGCACTGCGCCGCGCGATGGAGCCGCTGTGGCAGGAGATCGATGCCTTGATGACGCCGACCGCCGGGCGGCAATACACCGTGGCCGAACTGCTCGCCGACCCCCTGAACCTGAATGCGGCGCTGGGCTATTACACCAATTTCGTGAATCTGCTGGACTTATCGGCGATCGCGCTGCCGGCCGGGCTGCAGGAAGACGGGCTTGCATTCGGCATCACGCTGGTCGCGCCGGCTTGGCACGATGCCGCGCTTGCCGCCCTCGCTGATGCTCTGCACCGCGCGGGGAACGAGACCGTCGGCGCGACCAGGCTGCAGCTCGCCACGATGCCGCCGCTCGAAGCCAGCCGGGTGGCCGCAACGCTGCGAATCGCGGTGTGCGGTGCCCATATGGCCGGGCTGGCGCTCAACGGCGAACTTGCCGGGCGCGGCGCGCGCCTCGTCAGGGCCTGTCGCACGGCGCCGCACTATCGCCTCTACGCCCTTCCCGGCGGCCCCCCGGCACGCCCCGGCTTGCTCAGGAGAGAGCCTGGCCGGGCGATCGAGGTGGAGGTCTGGGAACTCCCGTTCGCCGCCTTCGCGGGGTTCGTGGCCGGGATTCCGGCGCCGCTCGGAATCGGCACCGTCGCGCTCGATGATGGCGAGACCGTGCAGGGCTTCCTGTGCGAAGCCTACGCCGTCGCGGACGCGGAGGACATCACGGATCTGGGCGGCTGGCGCCGCTATCTCGCGTGCCGGCAAGACTGACGGCAGAGCGCCCTGGGGGAGAAGAGCAAATGCCGGGAGTTCCCGCCGAGCCTTACGAATTCAGCTTCGAGCTGGCGCATACGGCGCTCCTGATCATCGACATGCAGCGGGACTTCGTCGATCCGGGCGGCTTCGGCGAGGCCCTCGGCAATGACGTGTCATTGTTGCGCAAGGCGGTGCCGCCCACGGCCCGCGTGCTGGACGCAGCGCGCGCCTCGGGTCTGCTGGTCATTCACACGCGCGAAGGCCACCGGCCCGATCTGGCCGATCTTCCTCCGGCCAAAAAGGCGCGCGGCCGCCTGAAAACAGGCATCGGCGATGCCGGTCCAATGGGGCGCATCCTGGTGCGCGGTGAATACGGCCACGACATCATCGACGAGCTGCGGCCACGACCGGACGAACCGGTGGTGGACAAGCCCGGCAAGGGTGCCTTCTACGCGACGGATCTCGAGGCAATCCTGCATAGCCGGGATATTCGCCAGCTCGTCGTCTGCGGCGTGACCACCGAGGTCTGTGTCAACACGACGGTACGTGAAGCAAACGACCGCGGCTATGATTGCCTCGTCCTCGCCGACTGCGTGGGGTCGTATTTTCCGGAGTTCCAGCGCGTCGCGCTGGAAATGGTCAAAGCGCAAGGTGGCATCTTCGGTTGGGTAGGCGAATCTGCGGACCTGTTGCCGGTGCTGACGCACGCCGCGCTGCGAGAGCGCGCGCCGCAGCATGCACCGACATAAGCCGGGACCCGGAAAGTGGCGGGATCGCGCGAGCAAGGGCTGAATTCTGCCCCGCGCAGGAGGTAAATCCATGTCGAGCTCTGTACAGCACGCCCGGAAAGAGCCGATCCGCTGGTGGGTGGCCGGGGATTGGAATGGCTTCTTCGGACTGTTCACCAACGTGGTTCTCAACGTGATCGTGCTGACGGGGCTTTGCCTCGGCGTGGTCAAGCTGCCGGACGGCATCGTTTACGGCCGCATCCTGCCCGCTCTCGGCATCGCACTGCCAATCGGCAATCTTTGGTACGCTTATCTTGCTTACAGGCTCGCCAAAACCGAAGGCCGCAACGACGTCACGGCGATGCCGTACGGGCCGAGCGTGCCGCACATGTTCATCGTCGTGTTCGTGATCATGCTGCCGATTTATCTCCAGACGCACAATCCGTTGGTCGCGTGGCAGGCAGGCCTCGCCTGGGCATTCATCATCGGCGTCATCGTACTGATCGGCGCCTTCATCGGCCCCACCATCCGTCGCCTCACGCCGCGCGCGGCGATGCTGGGTACGCTGGCCGGCATATCGATCGCCTTCATTTCGATGCGCCCTGCGTTCCAGATGTGGGAGGTGCCGTGGGTTGCCTTCGTTTCGCTGGCCATCGTCCTGATATCCTGGACCGCGAATGTGCGCCTGCCCTGGGGCGTGCCGGGTGGCCTTGCGGCGATCGTCGTCGGCACGGTGATCGCCTGGATCGCCGCCGTGCTGGGCTGGACGGACGTGGTGAATGCGAAGCAGGTCATCGCATCATTTGTCGAATTCGGCATCCACCTGCCGCGGCCGAGTGCCGACGTGATATCCGGCCTCGCCAATATCGCACCCTTGCTGGCAACGGCCATTCCACTGGGCATCTACAACTTCACGGAAGGGATGAACAACGTCGAAAGCGCCGCCGCGGCGGGCGACGAGTACAATCTGCGCCACATCCTGTTCGCCGACGGCATCGGCGCCGTGGTCGGCTCGATTCTCGGCAGCCCGTTCCCACCCGCCGTCTATATTGGCCATCCAGGGTGGAAGGAGGTCGGCGGACGGATCGGCTATTCGCTGGCAACCGGAGTGGTGATTGCCCTGGTCTGCTTCCTCGGGCTCACGGCGCTCCTGCTGGCTGTCGTGCCGTTGGTCGCGATCCTGCCGATCCTGCTCTATATCGGCCTCGTGATCGGGGCGCAGGCATTCCAGGCAGTGCCGTCCCGGCACGCGCCGGCGGTCGTTCTGGCGCTCATTCCAAACATCGCCGAATGGGGGCAGACGCAGATCGACGGCGCGTTGAGCGCCGCCGGCACGTCGGCCGCCCAGCTCGGCATGGGAAAGTTGATGGATACGGGCGTCGTCTACCAGGGAATGCAGCTCCTGGGCGGGGGCGCGGTACTGGCCGGCCTGATGCTCGGCGCGATCGCCGCCTTCATCATCGACCGCGAGTTCAGGAACGCAGCCGCTTACGCCCTGGTGGCGGCCATTCTTTCCTTTTTTGGCTTCATCCATGGCACGCACCTCGCATGGGTCGCATCGCCCCAGGTCGCGCTCGGCTATCTGCTGCTCGGTGCGATCTGCATGGGGTTCGCCTTGCGCGGCGAACAGGCCGGAAGGGTCACGGAAACTTTATCGGAGGGCGTCTCGTCCGCTTCCGATTGAATCGCGCTGTCAACCGAGGAGCCATGCAACAGGCCGAGCACGCCCGCGGCGCCGGAGCAATGGCCGATGGCGAGCGCATCGGCGAGCGCGCGCCGGATCGCGGCAGCTTCGCCGCCCGAGGCGATCGTCTGCGCCACGTCGTGCAAGCGTTCCGAGATTTCTCCCTCGGCGGCAGCGTCCAGATAGACGCGACTCAACCGGTTGGTGCGGACGCTGAGTTCCTTGAGATGGCTGAGAAGCGTCGGGACGAATGATCGGTCCGCTTCGTTCATCCGGGAAACCTGCAGGCCGGCTGCGTAACCGACCAGGAAGTCATCTCCGGCGGGGGTACGGCCCGCGCCAAGGCCGACCAGTTGTATCATTGCGTCTCGAGCGGCGGCCGCATCACGACCACACGTTGCCGATCTGAGCGCGGCAATGGCCGTCCCGGCGGGCATGGCGAATGGCGCGCTCCGGCCGTCCGCCCGGAGCGCCGCCCAGGCGCCCCGCCAGGCCGCCAGAACCGGGAGCTTTTGCAGATCGATGGCGACTGCTGGAAGGTTGCTCCGCCACCGCCGCACCGTGCGCAGATCGACGACGAGGGTGCCGCCGGCGAACCGCAGCACCCGGGCCCGTGCCGCAAGCCTTGCACCTCTGGCAAGCATTGGGGAAAACGAGAATCCGAAAGGCGCCGAAAGCGTAATCCCGCACGGTTGGCTGCCCAGCTCCGCCGCGAGCAGCGTCAGCAATGTCTCGTCAGCCAGCTCGACGAGGCAGGCGCGCGCATGCACCTCCGCGACGTGCCCGGAAAAGTCGGCTTCCGGCACACCGGCCCCGGCGGTCAGCGCCGAGAGCCGCATCGTGCTTCCCGATCAGGAACCGGCACAATGGCGGCGACCCGAACGGCCACACGGTATTGCGCGCGTGCGAGCCTCCGTCGCACGCGCGTGGCGGGACCCGTCGGCCGGTCAGGCTGCCACGCACGAAACCAGGATGGTTCCAGCGGCCTCGCCATCCTTCCAGGAGTCACGTTTCGTGGCCGCCGGTATAAGAGCGCGCCAGTGCTTCCTTGATCGAGCTGCCGACGATATTCCGCCCATCTTCGATGTTGCGGCGTACTGCCTCGCGCGCGCCCTGGGCATCGCCGGCGGCAATCCGCTCCAGTAATGCAAGGTGTTGGGTACAGGTGTCCTCCACACGATCAGCCTGGGCAAAGTCGATCATGCGAAAGATCAGCAGCCGTTCGTTAATCGCCTGCAGCTGCTGCGTCAGTAGCCCGTTGCCCGCCAGTCGGGCAAGTTCCTCGTGGAATCGCGAATCGAGTTTCGCGAGCTCCCCTTGATCCATCGGCGGGTGCCGCCGCACCTCCTTCCAGGTCCTGGCCAGCGCGGCAATGTCGTTGCCTGGGGCGCCACCGGAAGCGAGCTGCTCCACCGCGAACAGCTCGAGCGCCAGTCGGACATCGTACAGTTCCTTCAGTTCCTGAAGCTTCACCTGGCGGACCGCATAGCCGCGATTGTCCAGCCGTCGTACGAACCCGTTCGTGGTCAGCACACGCAGGGCCTCGCGCACCGGGCTCCGGCTGACGCCGAACTCGCGGCACAGTCCATCTTCCGTCAGCCTGTGCTCGGGCGGGTACTGCCAGTTGATGATACGCTCTTTGATGGTGGCGATGATCGAAGCGCTGAAGGTTGCCGCGTTCTCCTTGGGCGTCCGTGGCCGCCGCTTTCCTCGAGCCGGAATACGACTATGCATGCATCCGTGGATATGGCAGGCCCGGCGCGGACGGCAAGTCCCGAGCGCCTCACTCGGAGAGGCCGCGGCGGCCCGGGCAGGCCTCTGGCTGGCCGGGCTCCGGCCGAACGGCGATCCGTCGCGGCATCGTGACGAACCGATCGGGTGCCGCGCGCTGGGAACGCCCGTCGACGCCTCGCTTCGCCCAGGATCGATGGCTTGCCGATCTCACCCGGCCCCCGGCGGGCAGGAGATTCTCCCTCTTGCTCTCCGGAAACGGCGCGTGCACTCCTCCTCCGTTCCCTCCCGGGAGTTGTTCGATGACACCATCCGATGTCACGGCTATCGATCGCGTGCCAAGGCCCGGGCCAGTGTGTGACGCCCCACCGATGGCCTGGGCCCCGTGAACCGCCGGCGTCAGCCACGGCAGAGAGAGCAAATTCGGTGAAGCTGGTTGCGGTCTCACGCGTGCTCGACGAAGATGACATTATTGAGGGCTTCGTCCGCCATCACGCGCCTCTGGTTGATCATCACGTTCTGCTCGACAACGGCAGCACCGATCGGACCGTCGAGATTCTGAAGAAGCTGGCCGGGGCAGGCTTGCCCCTCACGGTGTTCTCGAACCGAGCGCCGATTTTCGGCGGCACCACCTTCAACACATTCCTTTATCGCTACGCCGTCGAGGAGCAGCAGGCAGATGGGGTGATCTTCCTCGACCCGGACGAGTTCATGGATCTGAGACGGATCGGCATCGGGCTGCGCAAACGACTGGGTGAACTGAATGCTGAAGCTCCGGGTCTTCGTCTCCGCTTGATCGACTATCACGCCTCGGCGGCGGATAATCCCAAGGATCTGCTCGTCCCGAGGCGCGTCAATCTGCGGGATCCGGTGCTGGGCTCCGCCGGGAAGCTCTTCATGCGCCGCCTCCTGCCGTCCTGGAAGGTCGTGGTCGATGCCGGGAGCGACAAGGCTTCATTCGACGGCAGGGACCTTTCCTTCGTGCCGGAGAGTCGCATCGTGCTCGCGCATTTCGCCGATCGCGGGCGCTGGCGATGGCTCTCTCGCGTGGTGATCGGGCGGCTCAAGGTTCTCGCGGCAGGAAAGCAGGAGGTGTCGCAAAAGCGCAACGAGCAGTACGTCGCGCCGTACGAGATGCTCCGGGATGCCCCGGGCAAGCTCGGATTGCTTGCGAATTTCGGCGCCTTCCCGCAACCGTCGGAGGACTGGATCGAGGATCGGATCGCCTATTCAGGCGGGCCGCTTGCCTTCACGAAACCCGCCGATGAACGGCTGAAGGCGGTGCGCACCGTAATCGCGATGGCTGAAGGCCTGGCTGAGCAGCATGCGCGGCTGATTGATACCAACCACGCCATCAAGCTGCAGATCGATCAATGGACGATGCAGTTCCAGCGCGTGGTGTGACGCCCCGCTGCCCGCTCAGGCCACCCTGGCTCGCGCACTTAACAAGGATCAGCAGCGAAATGCCGGGAGGGGCGGATGAGTTCCTCCTGCGCCGCGATCATCGCGAGTTCTCCGCTGCCTTTCTCCGCGGTGAGCCTGATCACGCCGAAAAGCGACGAGCAAGCGCGTTCCAGGGCGCCGCGTGCGCCACCGGCCTGAAGCCGATGGTAGAGGAATAACGCGGCCAGCATATCGCCCGCCCCGTTCAGCCTGACCGGCAGGAGTGGTGTGCGCAGGAGGTAGAATGTGCCGTCCTCACCGACCAGCAGGTCGAGCGCATCCGGCGGCGTCGCCTCTGTGCGCAGGCTGCTCACCAGGACGGTACGCGGCCCAACCGCCTGCAGGTGCGTGACAGCCTGTTTCGCCGCCGCGAGGGTCGTGCCCGTACTGTCCGTCAGGCGGGAAAGCTCGAACATATTCGGGGTCGCGATATCGGCGGCCGGCAGCAACTCGGCGCGCAACAATTCGGGAATGCCCGCCCGCACGTACACGCCGCCTTCATCGCCGATCACCGGGTCGCAGCAATAAAGAGCGCGCGGATTGGCTTTCTTGACCTGGCGGACGGCATCGAGAACGGCCCTTCCGATATCCATCCCTCCGAGATAGCCGGAAAGCACCGCGTCGCAGGCAGGGAGCACGCCACGGCGGGCAATGCCGCCCACCAGCGCCGAGATCGCTGCCCCGTCGAACACGTTCCCCGCCCAGTCTCCGTAGCCGGTGTGGTTGGAGAACTGCACGGTGTGCACCGCCCACACCTCGGCACCAAGCCTTTGCAGGGGAAACATGGCGGCCGCGTTCCCGACATGGCCATAGCTGACCCAGGATTGCAGCGAGAGGATGTTCACGAGCCGCATGGCACGCCCGATCCATGTGCAAACCTCGAAGACTGGCAGCACCACCGGATCTTGCCAAGGCAAAGGGGCCGCCCTATCGGCGGCGCATCCCTCCCTCGATTGTGAAGGTTTCCGCCGCCATGCCCGACACGCCGCTTCTCTTTCAGCCTGTCACCTTCCGCTCGGTGACGGCGCGGAACCGCATCGTCGTTTCCCCGATGTGCCAATACAGCGCGGTCGATGGCCTGGGAGATGACTGGCACGTGCAGCATCTGGGCGCCAAGGCAATGGGCGGCGCGGGCATCGTCTTCACCGAGGCGACGCATGTCTCCGCCCGCGGGCGGATCACCGCGCACTGCCTCGGACTGTGGAAGAAGGAGCACGCGGCTTTCCTGAGGCGCGTCGTCGCCATCATTCGCCGCGGTGGTGCCGTTCCCGGGATCCAGCTCGCCCATGCCGGGCGGAAGGCAAGCGTTGCCCGGCCGTGGGAAGGCGGCAAGCCGATCCCCCCGGAGGCCGGAGGCTGGATCGGCGTCGGCCCAAGCGCGGTCCCTTTCGATGCCGGCTACAACGTGCCCGAGGCGCTGAGCGTGGCGGAGATTGCAGGGATTGCCGCTCAGTTCGCGGCCAGCGCCAGCATGGCCCGCGAAGCCGGCTTCGAGGTCGTGGAGATTCACGCCGCCCACGGCTACCTGCTGAGTTCGTTCCTCTCTCCGATCGCCAATCGCCGCAACGATGCCTACGGTGGGGACTTGGCCGGCCGGTCGCGCTTCCTGATGGAGACCATCGACGCGGTACGCGGTGCATGGCCTGCCGAGTTGCCGCTGTTCGTTCGCATCTCCTGCTCGGACTGGGTGGCGGGAGGGTTCACGCCGGACGAGGCGGTAGCAGTTGCCAGGCAACTCGCTCAGCGCGGCGATGTCGACCTGATCGACTGCTCCTCGGGCGGAAATTCGCCGGCCCAGGCGGTACCCACCCATCCCGGCTATCAGGTCCCCTTCGCCGAGCGGGTGCGCCGGGAGGCCGGCATCGCCACCGGGGCGGTCGGGATGATCCGCACCCCGGACCATGCGGCCGAGATTCTCGCCAACGGCCGGGCCGATCTCGTCCTGCTCGCCCGCGCCCTGCTCGCCGATCCGGCCTGGCCGATGCGCGCCGCCAAGGCGCTCGGTGTCGTGCTCCCCTGGCCGCCGCAATACGCCCGCGGCACGCTCGCTTGATCGCGCCTTGCCACCGGCGCCCGCCGCCGCTAAAGAGCCTCCGCCCCCGGAGCACTGCCATGAAGCCTGGCATCCATCCCGATTATCACCAGATCACCGTCGTCATGACCGACGGCACGCGCTTCACCACGCGCTCCTGCTGGGGCAGCGCCGGCGATACGCTGCATCTCGACGTCGATCCGAAATCGCACCCGGCCTGGACGGGCCAGCATCGGATCATCGATTCGGGCGGGCAGGTTGCGAAGTTCAATCGTCGCTTCGCCGGCCTTGGTATCACTCGCCAGCAGGGCTCTTGAAGAGCCGGCTTGGCACTTCCATTTCTTTGCTGTGCGCGGCGCCCGTCCGGGGTCGCGCAGGCATCTGGGGCAGACCTATGGTGGGTGGCCCCGAACCTTGCTCTTGTGCAGGAGGTTTGCATGACCGGTTTCGACTTTGCTCCCTTGTTCCGTTCTGCGATCGGCTTCGATCGGCTGGCCCGGTTGATGGATACGGTTTCGTCCGAAGGCCCTACCTATCCGCCATACAACATCGAAAAGACGGGCGAGGATTCCTACCGCCTGACGATGGCAGTGGCCGGCTTCTCGCCGTCCGACCTCGAGGTGACCGCGCAGGACAACACCCTCGTCGTCACCGGCCGCGCCGCCAACGGCGGGCAGGGTGAGCTGCTGTATCGTGGCATCGCTGGCCGTGCGTTCGAGCGACGCTTCGTGCTCGCCGATCACATGGTGGTCGAGGGCGCCGATCTGGCGAACGGGTTGCTGCATGTCGGGCTGAAACGCGTCGTACCCGAGCAACTCAAGCCCCGCCGCATCGCGATCGGCAGTGCCGCTCCGGCGGTTGCCAACGACGCCGTCAAGGCCGCCGTCGCCGCCTGACGATCGGGCGAGAGCGTCCGCTCTCCTCACGTTCGGCTCCGGGTCCGGTCCGGGCGGCCTGCCGCCCGGCCGGGCCCGTACGCATGGACGCGGGCGAGGACTTGTGCTGGCGGATCAATGATTGCAATATCGCAATTGTCGTGCCGGAACCGTCGCCACTGTCGCGCTCGAAGAACCCTGTTCCGCCGGCCTTTGAACGACGTCGCTCCGGCACGAGCGCGCGATCGCCCGAGGCGGAATCGCCGGCGGGCGTGAATCGGGGGCTCGAATAAACCGCGGGGAACGGACTCAGGCGTGAGCGGCTCGAGCAAGATCGTGCTGGTCGAAGACGAGGCGTTCCAGCGCCAGGTCATTTCGGAATGCCTGGTGGAGCATGGGCTTCGACCCATTGCGCTCGCGTCGGGCACGGAATTGAAGCGTCTGGCTCAGCGCGTAATGCCGGACCTGGCCTTGCTGGATGTGCATCTGAACGAAGCCGAAGATGGCTTTGCCCTCGCCCGCTGGCTGCGCAGCCGCTCCGCTCGCATCGGCATCATCATGCTCACCGTCGCCGGCGACACGATCGATCGCGTCGTCGGGTTGGAATCCGGCGCCGACGATTACGTCACCAAGCCATTCGAGCCCCGCGAGTTGGTGGCGCGGGTGAAGGCGGTCCTGCGACGCGCCGGTCCGGCTGCGCCACCGCCGCCACGCTTGACCCAGATGAGGGTCGGCACCGCTATCCTGGATTTGCAGCGCCGCGTCCTGGTCCTCGCCGACGGGGCATCTTCCAACCTCGCCGCCAGCGAGTTCGATCTTCTGCGCTTGTTCGTTGAGAATCCCAACCGCCCGCTCAGTCGCGACTGGCTGCTGGAAACGATCGCGCACCGCGAGGCCGAAGCATTCGACAGGGCCATCGACAATCGGGTCATGCGCCTGCGCCGCAAGCTGGAGCGCGATCCGGGCAAACCGGAGGTCATTCGCAGCGTACGCGGCGTCGGATACATGTTCATTCCCTCAGCCGACTGAGCGCATCGCCCGCAGAGTTTCGGCCAGCAATCGCTCCAGCCCATCGGCCGCGACCCGCGCGCCCGCCAGATCGCCCGCACGCGCTGCCGCCTCCGCGCGCTCGGCCCGTTCCGCCAGAAGCCCGGCACCCACCATCCCGGCTGCCCCCTTGAGCCGGTGTGCCGAGGCCGCAATCAGTCGCGTGTTCCGCGCCGCATGGATCGCCGCTACGTCGCGCTCGGCGCACACGGCAAACTTCCGCACCAGCCTCTGAGCTCGCGCGCTACCGGCACCGAGCAGATTGCAGAGCGCTCCGGGTTCGAAGAGCGCCGCCGCCTCGCCTTGCGCTGGTATCGGGGCGGTGTTCGGGGACCGGTGCGCAAGGGCTGAGGCCAACGCAGTGAGCGAAATGGGTTTTGCCAGGAAGCCGTCCACGCCGGCCGCGAGACAGCGTGACTCCTGGCCCTTCAATGCGTCGGCCGTAACCGCGATCAGCCGGCTCCGCGGCAAATGCTGCCCCGCTTCTTCGTGTCGGATCGCTTTCACCAGGCCGAGCCCGTCCAGCACCGGCATGTGCAGGTCGAGCAACACCACTGAATGATGCGATTCGCGCCATCGCGCCAGTGCCGCCGCACCGTCTTCCGCGACGTCAGCCGACAATCCGAGCAGTTCGAGCTGGCGGAGGATCACTTCGCGATTGATCGGATGATCGTCGGCGACCAGCAGCCGGGGTGCGTCCGGCCACCGCATGGGTGCCGCCGCCGGATGGTCTTCGGCCGCTACCGCGACAACGGGGTTCATTCTTGCTGCCGCAAGACGGATGGTCACCGTGAAGCGGCTGCCGTGACCGAGGGTGCTGTCCACGGTGACGTCGCCCCCCATGAGCTGTGCCAGGCGGCGGACGATCGAAAGGCCAAGACCGGTGCCCCCGAAACGCCGTGTGGTCGAGCTGTCAGCCTGGGTGAACGGCTCGAACAGCCGTGCGCGCGTTGTCTCGTCAATGCCGAGGCCACTGTCGATCACGGTGACGCTCACCAGCACGGTTTCATCGGCCTCCGCCCGGCTGTCCAGGCTGATGCGGACGAAGCCGCGCTCCGTGAACTTGATGGCGTTGCCGACCAGGTTGAACAGGATCTGCCGCATCCGCACCACATCGCCGGCCACGCGGTCCGGGCCGGTCCCCGGTGTGTCGGCGAACAGTGCCAGGCGCTTCCGCCGTGCCTCGGGGAGCATCGCTTCCAGGGTGCCGGCCACCAGCTCCCCCAGGCTGAACGGCAAGGCCTCGAGGTCCATCCGCCCGGCGTCGATCTTTGAAAAGTCCAGGATGTCGTCGATGATGCGTACCAGGGCCAGTGCACTGTCACGCATCACCGTCACGCTTCGCGCCTGCGCGGGGTCCAGCGATGATTGTTCAAGCACCTCCATCATGCCAAGCACGCCATTCATCGGGGTGCGGATTTCGTGGCTCATCGCCGCCAGGAAAGTCGATTTTGCCTGGTTCGCCGCCTCCGCCTCTGCGCGTGCGACTTCGGCTGCATCGCGCTCCCGCTCTGCAGCTTTGCGCGCCGATTGCAGCTCTTCGAACAGCCGGACGTTTTCGATCGCGATCACCGCCTGGTCGGCGAAGGTCGAGACCAGTTCGATCTGCCTTTCGGTGAAAGGTTCGACTTCAGCGCGCGCCAGGCCGATGATGCCGATCGGCACACCCTCACGCAGCAGCGGCACGCCGAGCATGCAACGCACACCTCCAACCCGCGCATCATCTTTTCGGGCGTAGTCCGCATCGCACCAGGCATCGATGATCTGGACCGTGCGCCGTTCCAGCGCAGCACGTCCCACCAGAGTGTCCCGGCCCGGGTAGATCACCTGCCGTCGCTCCCGTTCCTCGTAGGCGGGGGAGTTGCCGTGGCCGACCGCGAAACGATATGTGCCGTCATGATAACGAAAGAGCACCGCCATTTCCGCCCGGCATAGCGCTTTCGCACTGGTGACCACCGTCAGTAGTACGCTCGCAAGGTCGAAGGCGGAACGACTGATGACCTTCAGGATGTCGCTGATCGCGGCCTGATATTGCAGCGCCTCCTGCAAGTCGCCGAGGATGTCCGCCCCGCCTACCTGTGCGGGCGGTGTGGCATGGCCCGCGGCGTCGACTGAATCCAGACTGCGACGGTCTCTCACGCGCTTGGCCATCCGAACCGAGCTCCCGGCACCAGGGCAGGATTTGGTTGCATTGATACCACGAACCGCGGGCTGATTTGTCGCGTATGTCGCTCGGCTGAGAATGACGCTGGCGCGAGACCTTGGCGCGTCGGCCCGCCGGGCAGGCCACAGAACGTGACACACGCGACAGTAATGTGTGTGCGACGCGATCATGGCGCGACAGAAGCCCGGCAAATGCCTTGACCGGTGCCATTCAGATGGTGAGGCGACAATGGTGGACGAGGGCAGATTGCACGAGTTCGTTGGCCGGATGCTGGGCGATCTCGGCGGCGCACTGAGTGTTCCGATGGTCCGCATCGGAGACCGGCTGGGCCTCTACAGGACACTGCACAAAAAGGGCCCGATGACCGCGGGCGAACTGGCGGCGGCCGCCGAAATCGCCGTGCGCTACGTGCGGGAGTGGCTGTCGCACCAGGCGGCCTCCGGCTACGTCACGTATGACCCCGCGAGTGGCAGGTTTAGCTTGTCGCCCGAGCAGGCCATGGTGTTCGCCGAGCCCGATAGTCCCGTCTATCTACAAGGCGGCTTCGATCTTGCGATGGTCATGATGGAGAACCAGGCGCTGGTCGAACCTCTGTTCCGCACCGGCAAGGGTGTTGGCTGGGGCGAGCAATCTCGGTGCTTGTTCTGTGCCGCCGGCCGTTTTTTCCGTCCGGGCTATCACAACAACCTGGTGACATCCTGGCTGCCGGCGCTCGACGGCGTGGTCGCCAGGCTGGAGCGCGGCGCAACGGTGGCTGATGTCGGCTGCGGCCATGGCTTTTCGACCGTGATGATGGCGAAGGCCTTTCCGGCCTCGACCTTCGTCGGCTACGACTTCCATCCGGACTCGGTGGAGCAGGCCCGCCGCCACGCCGGGCAGCACGGTGTGACAGCGAACACTCGGTTCGAGGTGGCCTTGGCGAGCGAGTTTCCCGGCCAGGATCTCGACCTCGTGACGTTCTTCGACTGCCTGCACGACATGGGTGATCCGCTCGGTGCAGCACGGCATGTGCGTGAGACGCTCAAGCCCGACGGAAGCTGGATGATCGTCGAGCCGGCCGCCGGCGATCGTCTGGAAAACAATCTCAATCCCGTCGGCAGGCTCTATTACGCAGCCTCGACGATGATCTGTGTGCCGACCTCGCTCGATCAGCCGGTCGGGGCCGCGCTGGGAGCACAGGCCGGCTACGAAAAACTGTCGTCGCTCATCAGGGAAGGCGGCTTCGGGCAGGTGCGCAAGGCCACCGAGACGCCATTCAACATGATCCTGGAGGCACGACCCTGAGCTTTCTCCTCCGGTCATCCGCATACCGCTTCGTCGGGCACGGCGACAGCCATGCGGGTGCGCCGATCTTGCAGAGCGGCAAGCAGTGAACGGCTTCTCCGGGAAGCGCAACATCCCGGATGATCCGTTTACGCCGCGCTCCGGCCATTTCCGGCCCGCTCGCGTCAACTCCCTTTGGCGCTCTCCTCGGCATGGTCGGCAATCAGCGCCCGGACCTCGTGCAAGTTCGCTGCCACGCGCACACACATCGCGCGGATTTCGTCGGTCGGGGTGAGCAGGTCCGGCACCATCACCGGCATCATGCCGGCGGCATGCGCAGCGCGGATACCGTTGAACGAGTCCTCGACCGCAAGGCACTCCCGGGGCGGAACCTCGAGCAGCTTCGCCGCGTGCAGGAAAAGGTCAGGATGCGGCTTGCCGCGAGTGACGTCGTCCCGCGTGACGATGGTGTTCAGGTGTCCGCGCAGGCCGGAAAGGGCGAGATGGCGTTCGGCGGCGCGCCGACTGGCCGAGGTCGCAACGGCCGCCTTCAATTCGCGCTCCGCGAGAGCCCGCAAAAGCTCTCGTGCGCCGGCCTTGAGAGGGATCTCCCGGGCCAGGCTCAGCGCGACATGCCGCTCGTAGAGCCGGTCATATTCGGCAAACGGAAAGCCGGGGCCAAGATGCGCGCGCAGCATCGCGTCTGACTCCGGGCCGGGGATGCCGATCAGCGAATGACAGAAGGCATCCGTGATGGAGAACCCGACCGCCTCGACGGCCGCTTTGAGAGCCGCGTGATAGGCAACTTCGGTATCGTGAAGCGTGCCGTCCATATCGAGAACCACGGCACTGACCCGGTTCGGAAGCATCATTCGGCAAGGCCGGGTAGGAATTCAGTGCACCTCGACGCGCACGACGCCGCGCACCGCGCGCGCAGCAAACTTGTCGCTCGGCACGATCAGGCGCAGCCCCTGGTCAGGCGGGAGTGGCCGGCCGTCACGCGCATAGGCGATGATGGCGGCCGAGCCGCCGATCCTCGGGTCGATCTCGCCAAACGACAGCGCCACGGCGTACCCGTCGTTGCCCCTGATGACCAGCGTATGCAGAAGTGCTGCGTTCTTCGTCTTCGCGACGGTAAGCACCCCGGCCCGCTGGAGCAGCGTCCAGAGCAGGACACCGGTCCAGGTGCCGCTGAGCGCGCCGTGGTCGGTCGCGAGTGACACGGCAAGCGTGGTCGGCGGCAGGCTGCGGAGGTCGGCCACCCCGATCGTTCCGGGATGGCGAACGGCGCCCTCGAGGACGAACGAAGCCGGCTGGGCCGCAACGGGTCCGAACGCGAGTGCGAGCAGCAGCGCGAGCGGAACGGCCCGGCGCGACAAGCGCCGGGGCGCCCACCCGTTCAGGATTCCTCCTTGGCAACCATCACGTCCGACGCCTTGATCACTGCGATGGCAGCGTCGCCGGCACGGAGGCCGAGTTCGTCGATCGCCTCGTTGGTGATAGAGGCGGTGATGACCACCCCACCGCCGACATCGATACGGACATGGCCGGTCGTCTGCCCTTTCTGCACGGTGAGGACCTTGCCCTTGATCTGGTTGCGCGCGCTAAGCCGCATGCTGCACCCCGCCCCGCTATCTCTGCCCAAACATGGAGGCCTGAACCTAACGGAAAGAGAACCCGGCTGCCAATCCCTCTTTACCGCCAGCACCGGCGATGCGCATCGCGCGGATCTCCGGGCCTGGCCTCGTGCCTCGACCTGGCCGGCCGGCAGCCATCGTTTCAGATCGGAATCTCAGTTCGCCCTGATTTCGAACACCCCTTCGTCGATCCAACGAGAGTGGATAAAGAACAGTCGCGGGTCGCGCGTGGAACGAAAGCACTCGATCGCCAGGCAGCCGGGTTCCGCGCGCACGGGACCGCGCATGTCACGCATTGCCGTGGCAACTGCGTCTTCCTTGCCCTCACGAGCATGGAAACAGGCGAAGATGCAGAGTTCCATGTCTGCTTCGTCCTGGCGTCTCACCCCGGCCGGTACCAGACGGGATCGCGCTTCTCGCGGTACGAGGCCAGACCCTCGTGACCTTCCGCCGAAGCACGCTGGCGCGCGCTTTCGTCGGCAAGACGTGCCCGCATCGCCGCATCGATGAAGAGGCCGTTTGCCTCGAGGATCGAACGCTTGGTGAGCGCAACTGCGCCCGGCGCAGCAAGCAGGATCGCGTCCAGGATCTGGGCTACCCGCGCCTCCAGCCGGTCTGCCGGCACAACCTCGTGCACGAGCCCGATCCGCATGGCCTCGAAGGCGCCGAACCGCTCACCGCTCAGCGCATAGCGGCGGGTATGGCGAAGCCCCATCGCGTGGACCATCTGGGCGGAGATGGGTGTCGGGGCGACGCCGACGCGGACCTCGGTCAGGCCGAACACGGCCTCGGGAGTGGCCAGCGCGATGTCCACCGAGCAGACCAGCCCGACACCGCCGCCAAAACATGCACCATGCACAACGGCAAGGGTCGGGCGAGGGAACTCGTTCAGCATCTGCATGGTGCGGGTCGTGGCCATCGAGGCTGCATACGCCGCGGCTGCCGGCTCTTTCGCCATCCACGCCAGCCAGTCGAGGTCGGCCCCGGCCTGGAAGTGTTTCCCGGCCCCCCGGATGACGACTGCCCTGAGCTCCGGCCGCCCCGCCAGTTCTTCGAGGCCGGCGGCCAGGGCAGCCAGCAACGCCCCGTCATAGGCGTTGCCGCGAGCCGGGCGGTGCAGCGTCACCGTCGCTATACCCCGCCCATCCAGCACAACCAGGACAGGTGCCTCATCCATGCGGCCGACGCTGGCATGGGCATCATTTCGCCACAAGCCGCTTTCTTTCGGGCGGACCTCGTCCCACATTGGCGGCCATGCAGACCCATGCGAGCTGCGCCGCACGTGGCGGCGCAGGCGTGCTGTTGTTGGGGCCGCCAGGCAGCGGCAAGTCGGACCTCCTGCTCCGCCTTCTCGATCACGGTTTCTCCTTGGTCGCGGACGATCGGGTCGAAATCGTGGACGGAGTCGCCTCCGCCCCCTCCGAGATCGCCGGCCTGATCGAAGTGCGCGGGCTCGGCCTCGTCCGGCTCCCGCATACGGCCAGCGCGCGCCTGGCGCTGGCGGTCGAACTGGGTGGCGTCGGGGAGCGGCTGCCGGAGCCTGCTCGCCACCCGGCGACAGGCCTGCCCTTGATCTCGCTCGATGCGAGCTCGCCATCCGCGCCCATCCGGGTCAGGTTGGCCCTGGACTGCGCCCTTGGCCACGTCACACAGGCCGCCGGCGCCTTTGCCGCATGAGCGCTGAGCCTCTCGACGGCGCGCTCCGTGTCGTTCTTGTCAGCGGCCTTTCCGGTAGCGGCAAGGCGACAATCCTGTGCGCCTTCGAGGACCTCGGCTACGAGGCGGTGGACAATCCGCCGCTGCCGCTGCTCCAGTCGCTGGTCAGCCGGAGCGAGCGGAGGCTCGCGATCGGCATCGACGCGCGAACCCGTGGGTTCGACGCCACGGTCGTGCTGGATGTTCTCGCGGCGCTCCGGCGCAACCCGGCACTGGCGCCGGTCTTGGTGTTCGCCGAGGCCGACGAGAACGTGCTGCTGCGCCGCTTCACGGAGAGCCGCCGCCGCCACCCGCTGGCCCCGAACGGCGAGGTTGCCGACGGTATTGCCATGGAGCGCGCGGTCATCCTGCCGTTGCGGGCTGCGGCGAACCTCCTCATAGACACCTCGGAAACCACTCCCGCGGCCCTGAGAAGGCTGATCGGCGGACATTTCGGCGCCGAGGCCGGGACCGATCTGGCCGTGACGCTGATTTCCTTCGCCTATGCGTCCGGGCTGCCGCGCGAGGCCGACCTTGTCTTCGACGTCCGATTCCTGCGCAACCCCCCCTACGTGCCCGCGCTCCGTGGCCGGACCGGGCACGACCCCGAGGTTGGCGCCTATGTCGAGGCCGATCCTGACTTCGGCGCCTTTCTCTCGCGCAGTTGCGATTTGTTGACGCTGCTCTTGCCGCGCTACCGACAAGAGGGCAAAAGCTACGTAACGATCGCCGTCGGCTGCACTGGGGGCAGGCACCGCTCGGTGCATGTGGCGGAACGACTCAGCGAGGTTCTGGGAAAGGCGGGTTGGCGTGCGGAAACGATGCACCGTGAGCTCGTTGGCCCACCGAGACCGGCTGACGACGCGCCGGGTCATAGCCCAGGGAGGGCTGGCAATCCCGTGATAATGGATCGAATGCCGCAGCCATGATCGGCATCGTGCTGGTGACGCACGGCCGCCTGGCCGAGGAATTGCGCGCGGCCATGGAGCACGTGGTCGGCGAGCAACGCAACGTGGCGACGGTGTGCATCGGCCCCGACGATGATATCGAGAACCGGCGCATCGACATCCAGCACTGCATCGAGCGGGTCGATACCGGAGACGGCGTGGTGCTGCTGACCGACATGTTCGGCGGCACTCCCTCCAACCTCGCCATTTCGATGATGGAGCGGAAAGGCGTGGAAGTGCTGGCCGGCGTCAACCTGCCGATGCTGGTGAAGCTCGCCAAGGTGCGTTCCAACGAGCCGCTCTCGGTCGCCGTCGATTGCGCTCAGGAGGCCGGGCGCAAATACATCGCCTCGGCCTCCCACGTCTTGCACAGCGGCAAGCTCAACGGGACCGGCGGATGAGCGCTTCCGGGGCAGAGCCCGTCGTGCTCTGCCGGTCGGTTCTCATTCCCAACCGGCGCGGGCTGCACGCTCGTGCCGCCGCCCGCTTGGTCACCACCGCCGAGCGATTTGGCGCCCTCGTCGAAGTGCTGAAGGACGGCCAGGCAGTATCCGCCCGCTCGATTATGGGGTTGATGATGCTCGGTGCCGGCCCGGGTACGGAGGTCGTGGTCCGTGCCGAGGGGTGGGATGCCAAGGAGGCGCTGGAGGCAATCGCGGCTCTGATCGAGGCCGGCTTCGATGAGCAGGACTGAGGCCCCGCCCGGAATCCATGGCCCGGTGGCGGAAGCCAGGGTCAATCGCCGCCCGGCAGCCGCGCCGGCGGTCGAACGGCAGTTTCGCGGCATCCCCATTTCGCCTGGTATTGCCATCGGCCCGGCTTACGGAAGTTCCGAGCCGCCGGCCGTTGTCACCCGCCAGAAAATTACCGCGGCAGATGCCGAGGCAGAGGGCGCCCGTCTCGAGGCGGCGATTGCGCAGTCCCGCAAGCAGCTTGGCAAGCTCAGGGCACGGCTGGCGTTCCTGCCGGAGGATAGCCAGGCCGAAATCGGCCCCCTGATCGATGCCTATCTGCACATGCTCGGACCCTCCCGCCTGATCCGCGGCGCGCACCGCCGGATCGCAGAGGGACTGGTGACAGCCGAGACTGCCGTGAACGAGGAGGCGGACGCGATCGGCACGGCGATCCTGGCAACCCCGGGCGATGAGGGCACGGGGCGGCGCCGCCGGGCCGAAGAAGTGCATGAGATCGCCCGCCGGGTCCTCCGCAACCTCACCCGCCAGCCGTTCCAGAGCTTCGCGAACCTGCCGCAGGGTGCGGTGCTGCTGGCGGAAGAACTTCGTCCGGCCGACGCCGCCCTGATCGATCCGGCGCGCATCGCCGGCGTGGCGGCTGCCGAAGGCGGGCGCGAAGGGCACACGGCCGTCATGCTGCGTGCGCTTGGTCTGCCCGCCGTGCTTGGCGCCGCCGGCTTGACCGAGGCAGTACGCTCCGGCCAGACCGCCATCGTCGATGGCACGGCAGGAACGGTCACGCTGGACCCCAGCCCGACGAGCCTCGCCGCCGCGCGGCGCGGCTTCGCCGCCTTTGCACGCGAGCGGGCCCGGCTGGGCAGGCTCAGGCGCCTGGCGGCCGAGACGGCGGACGGTCAGGCAGTCGAACTCCAGGCCAATCTTGAGCTGCCGCGGGAACTGCCGCTGATTGCCAACGCGGGGGCCGCCGGGATCGGCCTCTTGCGCAGCGAATTTCTATTCATGAATCGCGAGAAATTGCCGGACGAGGACATCCAGGCTGAGCATTACCGTGGGGTGGTCGAGGCAATGGCAGGCGATCCGGTCACCATCCGCGTGCTCGACTGGGGTGGCGAGAAGGAAATCGAGGCGCTGGCGGCAGCCTCGATCGTTCCGGAATTTGCCGACGCCAATCCCGCCCTCGGAATGCGCGGCATTCGCCTCCTTCTTTGCCACACGGAACTCTTCGAAACCCAGCTTGCCGCGATCCTGCGCGCCGGTGTGGCCGGCCCGGTCCGCATCCTGCTGCCGATGGTGACGACGCTGGCGGAGGTGCGGGCCGCGCGCGAAGTGCTGGAACGGGTGGTTCGGCGTCTGCGCCGCCGCGGCGAGCGCCTGCCCGAGCCGCTGCCACCGCTCGGCATCATGATCGAAACGCCGGGGGCAGCACTCGCCGCCGACGCGCTCGCCCTCGAGAGCGACTTCTTTGCCATCGGTACCAACGATCTCGCCATGTACACGCTCGCCGTCGATCGCAGCACCGCCGAAGTGGCGCCGCTCTATGACCCGTTGCATCCGGCCGTGCTTCGCCTGGTTCAGTTCGCAACCGAGGCGGCACTCAGAATGCGCCGCCCGGTCTCGGTCTGCGGAGAGATGGCCGCCAATCCGCGCTTCACGCCGTTGCTGCTCGGGCTTGGTCTGCGCAGCTTCAGCATGAACGCTTCGGCAGTGCCGCGGGTGAAGCAGGCGATCCGCGCGCTGCGCGCCGATGATTGCGCCAGGCTCGCCCATCACATCATGGAACGCGCCGACCCCGAGCAGATCCACGCGCTGATCGAAACCTTTCCCGTCCCCTCGCCCTGATGCCGGGTATCCGCCACCCCGATCGGCTCGGCCTGCATCTCCGTGTGGTGTTGCGGGATGGGTCCGGCCGGCCGGCCGCCTTTGGACCCGGCAAGGCGGATCTCCTGGCGGCAATCGCCGAGACCGGCTCGATCGCCGCTGCCGGCCGCCGGCTCGGCATGAGCTATAAGCGGGCCTGGAGCCTCGTCGAAGCGCTGAACGCAATGTTCCGTGGTGCGCTTGTCGATGCGGCCAAGGGCGGTGCCCACGGTGGCGGTGCCGTCCTCACTCCGCTCGGGACCCGCATCCTTGGCGCCTATCGCGCCCTTGAGGCGGCCTCTGCCCGTGCCGGCCAGGCTCCGCTCGCCGTCATTCGCCGCGCCCTGAGGCCGGAAGGCTAGTACCCCGAGTCGCTCATAGTGCTAGGTATAGTCTCTTAAGTTTGACGCGAGCGTTGGCGGTGGTGAAGTGCCAGTCGGCCGTGGTGTGGTGTTTGTTGCGGTGTGCCTGCCATGCGGCGACCTCCTCGATGAGGGTCTGCTGGTCGGGGATTCGTCGATCCAGAGTAAGCGTTGTTTCGTCACCATTGCGATCTGGGCTTGACGCTCAATGGGTCTGCGAGGGTGCCCAGCACCAAGGCATGAGCTCATCGATGCGCGACTGCGGCCAGCCGTTGACTCTTATGTTCGTTGTCAACGTCATTGGGCGTGACGGTACGGTCTCCGCGAAAGCTGCGAAGTTGACTGGGATATGGCTGTTGCGCAGCGCAGAGGGCAGAGCCGTTGAGACGACGGTTTGCAGACTCTGATTCGCGGATTGGCTACCGCATTTCCG
>JASHOF010000013.1 GCA_030041255.1 Acetobacteraceae bacterium | reverse complement strand
CGCGCCGACCTGCCGAGAGCGACGGCCTGACGGGACGGGAGAGAGCCGGATGCGGGAAATCTGCACGTCCGGTTCGATGAGCGGCGACAGGAAACGGGGCCATGTCAGCCCGGACTGAGGGGGCGGAGCGAAAGCGCCGCCAATCTCCCACCGGGAGGCTACAGCGACCGCGCCTGTCGTCGACTCTACCAGGCTCTGAGAGGTTGTCTCGAAATCAAGTCGTAACAAACAGGAGTTGCCATCGAACGACGGCTTCGAGCCTGACGATTCTACGGTGCGAGTACGGTTGCCGGTGTCAAATCGAGGGCTTACCTTCGTTCTCTACTCGATTCGAGACAGACTTTAAGAACGCTTTTTATTCGCGTTTTTCTTCTTGGCAACTGCAATAGTTGATGCCAGTCTGACCCGAATTCCCTCGAAGTACTCCGATGACATTCGCATATTTTTAGCGACATTCCGCACCGTCGTATTGCCGTTCGTATATAGCACTTTGTGACAGCGACGGAATCCCAACTTGTACCATACTTTGGCTTCCTTCCCGATAAGGTCGCATAGCGTGGCATAGTATTTTTCACGAAGTGGGCCTGTCATAGCAGGCAATGTTCCGTTGGCGATGATGCCCTCAAGCTCTCGTATGCTACGTCTAATGCTCTCGCTTCGTGCTTGCGCCTCGATCTGAGCGACAGATCTCATCGTTGTTCCCCCTTTCGACCAACGATTGGCTTGCCGAGCAGACTTGGTGTACAGCATCCGTCCTTAGTCATCATAGACCGTATGTTCGTAGGCGGGCGGGTGGCTCGTCGCTGCGGTATGTGACGAGCGAGGGTTGGGCTGGATAGGCCAGCACAGAGCCTCCCACATAGCGAGGACGAGCCGTGCGGCAGAATAGCGAAGTTTTTATTGGGTTGGATACGTCGAAAGTGAAGATTTCTGTGGCCGTGGCCGAGGGAGGACGTGGCGGCGAAGTGCGCTTCATGGGCGACATCGACAGTGCGCCGGCGATGGTTGAGCGGATGGTGAACAAGCTGGCGAAGCGGCATCCGAAGCTCAGGTTTTGCTATGAAGCGGGGCCGACGGGGTACGGATTGTATCGGCAGATCAGGGCGCTCGGCCATGAGTGCGCCGTGGTAGCGCCGTCACTGATCCCGCGGCGGCCTGGCGAACGGGTGAAGACCAACCGACGGGATGCGGTGAGCCTGGCCAAGTTGCACCGTGCCGGGGAGTTGACGACGGTCTGGGTGCCGGACGCGGCGCATGAAGCAGTGCGTGAGCTGGTGCGAGCCCGTGAGACGGCGGTCGGGGAATTGCGTCGTGCGCGCCAGCACCTGCAGTCCTTTCTCCTGCGCTACGGTCGGGTCTTCAGCGGCCGTACCGCCTGGAGCAAGGCGCATACGCGCTGGTTGTGCGAGCAGAGTTTCGATCATCCGGCACAGCTTCTTGTGCTGAACGAATACCGGCAGGCGATCGCGGATGCCGAAGTGCGGCTGGAGCGGCTGACACAGCAGGTCAGAGAGATCGCGGACGCTTGGTCGATGGCGCCAGTTGTGGCGGCGTATCAGGCAGTGCGCGGGGTAGCGTTCACGACCGCGGTCAGCTTCGCAGCGGAGGTTGGCGACGTACGCCGCTTCGACAATCCCCGGCAGCTCATGGCCTATCTGGGCCTGGTGCCGTCGGAGCACTCGACCGGCGAGAGGGTCCGGCGCGGCAGCATCAGCAAGGCGGGCAACAGCCGGGCCCGCCGGGCGCTGGTCGAAGGGGCCTGGGCATATCGCTTCCCGGCCCGGGTCAGTGCGCATCTGCAGGGTCGCCTCGATGACCTGCCGAAGGGCGTCACGGACATTGCGTGGAAGGCGCAGACGCGCCTGTGCGGCCGCTATCGTCGGCTGATGGCGAGAGGCAAACGCCGCACCGTCGTCGTCACGGCGATCGCCCGGGAGATGGCCGGCTTTCTCTGGGCGATCGGGGCGCAGGTGGCGCCGCTTCCGCCGCGCTGATTGCCCGCAACGACGACAGTGCTGACGACGCGGAGGAACCGTAGCTTCCAACTGACATCCCTGTTGCGCATCGCCGAGGGCAGGGCCTCGGTGGGGAATCCTCGAGCTGTACTATGTGGCCGACACCGTCGACGCCCGCTCCTAGAGCGAGGAAGCCCCGGACGAACACACGGAAATGCGGTAGCCAATCCGCGAATCAGAGTCTGCAAACCGTCGTCTCAACGGCTCTGCCCTCTGCGCTGCGCAACAGCCATATCCCAGTCAACTTCGCAGCTTTCGCGGAGACCGTACCGTCACGCCCAATGACGTTGACAACGAACATAAGGGTGTACATCGTTGACCCAATACGGATACTGACAGTCAAGCCCGTAAATCCTTGCAAGCCATCGGTGGGCTTCGTGCCGCCCGACTTTGTGAAGAGCGTCCTTCCTCGCTCGTCATATACATAGACTGTAGAACCTTTCTGCACGGCACTCCCTATGGGCATTTACGTGGCTCCCTCAACTGGCCGCCGGATTGTTCCGACGTGCCTACTGCCCTTCGCAGCCGTCACCCGTATCTCAATGGACTGCGCCACCGCCGCCATAGCAAAATCGGCAATGGCGTTTGCTGCAAGAAGAGCTTGGCGATCATCCTCAGCATGTAGCGGGAGTGGATGCAAGTGTTGCGGCGGCCCCGCCGGTGGATTCGGAAGATACCAAATGAAGAGACAAAATTGAGCCGTATCAGCCATGCGTTTCTTTCGCTCCCACCACCGCACGATCAGCCGCAAACTATCGCAGTTTATCGTGAACTCGCATGAACGACGGCGCAATAGGTCTGCGTCGGGATGGAACGATATTAATTATCAGCAAGTTCCTGTCAGGGAGTCAAGTATATAACTCCTGTGTTTTTCGCGCCCCGCGCGGGACAGAGGAGGCGACACCGGGAGATTTTCAAAGCTGTTCAAAACTGTTACGGCAACACTACCCTTTCCTGTTCTTCGCATCCCAATAGCGCTCGAGATTGGCGATCAGCGCCGGGCTGAACAGGCACTCCGCCTGCTCGCGTGCGTAGATGGCGAAGTAGCGCCGGAAGAGATCGAGAGGCTCGGTGGCGATGCGGAAGGCACGGCGGTTCCCAACCGCGCTCACCGCCCCTGAACTGGTCAGGCCGGCCACGGTGCGCACAATCGCTTCGTCCATCTCCGCGGAAGGTGCGACCTCGTCGCAGATGAGCCGTCCCTCGGCGCTCGCGCAGTCGAGCCGCCGCTCGTACTGCACCAGTTGCCGCGCCAGCCGCTCGCCGGTGAAGCGGGTCAGGCGCAGATTGGCGGCACCCGGAATGATGCCCTCTTTGCGCGCCGGCAGGCTGAGATAGGCGTCATCCGCCGCGAGCACGTAGTCAACGGCAAGCAGAACCTGACAGTGCCCGCCGATCGCGTGCCCCTCGACCACCGCGATCCAGGGCTTCTCGATTCCCCAGCCGCAGACGTCATCCGGAAGCCGGTCTGGCCGGGCAACCCCGCGCAAAAGCTTGTGGACGAAGCCGAGATCGCGCTCGAGGAACCAGAGATAGGGAATCTTTCCCTGATAGAGATGGGTGAGATTGATACCGCTGCCGAAGATATGCCGGCCGCGATATTTCGGATGCCCGGCCCTTGCCCCACGCAGCACCGCGATCTCGCTCGCAGGATCGAGGATCGCGACATCCACCGCGGTTTCCATCGCGGCGAGCGTGGTGGCGTCCTCGGCGTTGAGGAAGCGCGGATTGTCCGCTGTGAGCAGTGCAGCGTTGCCCTGCCGCACGAGCCGGGCCGCGCCGAGATCGAGCGCTCCCCGCGCCCTGAACTCCTCGAGTTGGGCTCTGCTTTCCGCCCGCGGCAGCAGCATCGCGTGGCAGAGATGAAGCCCTGCCCGCCGGTTGCCGAGAAAGGCCGCCAGCAGGATCGCCTGGTCGATCTCGAGGCCGTCCTTCTCGCGCAGGAATAACCCCGCCTCCGCACTGAGCTGCATTTCAGTCGGCACGAGTCCCGGAAGCAGCGAAGCTGCGGCGCGCAGGAGCGGCTCGAGGCGGAGAAACCGGGAAAAACCATCGGTAAGGGCGACGTAGGTCTCCTCTGCGTGCGCCGCAAGAAAGCGCACGCGCGACTCCCTGGCCCGCGCCTTGACCATCTCCGCCGCGCGCATCTCCGCGGGTCCGCGCGCCGCATTCCGCGGCAGGCGCGCGAGAAGCTCCTGAGAGAGCACCCAGAACGAAGAATAGGCCTCGCCATCCTCCGCGAAGCCGCCCGTCTCCGTTTTCTCCCGCGCGAGCCAGGCGGCGATCTCCGAGGGCGGCATCCCGGCCGCCTCGAGCCCGGCGGCAACCTCCGGCGCCGCCCGCGTCTCCTCGACGCTCATCCGGCTCACCGCTTCGGCCTGAGATCGAGAACGCGCGCGGCCTTGCCCTCGGAGCGCGCGATCGTCCCGGGCGCCGCCACCTGAACGCGCGCCGTCACCCCCACCAGCATCTTGATGAGCCGCGCGACATTCTCCGCGATCTCCTCTGAGAGCTGAAACTCCGTCTCCGCCCGCGCCTCCACGACCACGACCAGTTCGTCGAGCCGCCCCGGGCGGCTCAGTTCGAGCCGATAGTGCGGCGCCACCCGCTCCTCCCCGGCGAGCACGGCCTCGATCTGCGAGGGGAAGAGATTGACCCCGCGCACGATCAGCATGTCGTCGCTCCTCCCCTTCACGCGCTCCATCCGCCGCATTGGCCGTCCCCGCGCCGGCGGGAGGAGCCGCGTCAGGTCGCGGGTGCGGAAGCGGATCATCGGCATGCCTTCCTTGGTCAGCGTAGTGAGCACCAGTTCGCCCGCTTCGCCCTCGGGAAGCACGCGCCCCGAGTCCGGGTCGATGATCTCGGGAAGGAAATGATCCTCCCAGATCGTGAGTGCGCCTTTCGCATCCGCGCATTCCTGCGCGACCCCCGGCCCGATCAGCTCCGAGAGCCCGTAATGGTCGAGCGCCGTGAGCCCGAGCCGCCCCTCGATTTCCGCGCGCATGAACTCGCTCCATGGCTCGGCGCCGAACATTCCGATCCGCAGGCTGCACCTGCTCCCGTCGAGGCCCTGGCGCGCGAACTCGTCGGCGATGGTGAGGGCATAGGAGGGAGTTGCCATCAGGATGTCGGGCCGGAAATCGTCGATGAGCTGTACCTGCCGTGCCGTCGCACCCCCACCCACGGGAATCACCGCCGCGCCGAGATGCTCTCCGCCGTAATGGAAGCCGAGCCCGCCGGTGAAAAGGCCGTAGCCATAGGCATTGTGGACCTTGTCGCCCGGCCTGCCCCCGGCGGCGCGGATCGAGCGCGCCATGAGCCCTGCCCAGGTCTCGAGATCACCCCGCGTATAGCCCACCACCGTCGGCTTGCCGGTGGTGCCGCTCGAGGCGTGGATGCGTGCGATCTCGGCCATCGGCACGGCGAACATGCCGAAAGGATAGGTCGCGCGCAGATCCTCCTTGGTCGTGAAAGGGAATTTCCCGAGGTCGTCCAATTCTCTCAGATCCTCGGGATCGAGGCCGGCGGCTGCGAATTTCTCGCGATAGCGCGGCACCTGCGCGAAGGCGCGCGCCAGCACCGCCTTGAGGCGCGCGAACTGGAGCCCGCGCAAAGATTCGACGCTCGCCGCCTCGTCGAGACGCATCACCCCCTCCAGGCTTCGCCTCGCGCGATCAGGCCGTAACCGGGATTTCCCGGGCCGCCGTCAGTTTCGCCCCTTCGTCACCGACCCTACCCTTCGCTCAATCCTGGCGACAAGGATTTCCCGGATGGCGCGTCTCCCGGTGGATGGCCGCGGACTGAACACCTCGTGTGCATGCTGCTTCAGTGTGTCACGCACCAGCTTGTCACGCGCCGGGGCAACCGGTTTCCGCCACCCCCGAGATCGTTCCCCAAGATCGTTCCGATGGCCGCGCGGAAATCTCTACTCGGCGGCGATCTGCGATGCTCCCGTCCCTTCGCGGTTCCAGCGCCGGTACCACCCGCTCGGAAAAAGCCGCGCCGCCACCTCGGCTTCGAGCGCCGGACGGTAAGGTCGGCCACTGAAGCGGGTAATCGCGGCCAGTTCCGCGAGCCGCCGCGCCGCTTCCGCAATCGCCTCGGGCCGCTTTGCCGCGTCACGCGTGGCCACGGCATCGCGCCAGATCGAGCGCCCGGCAAGAAAGCCGGATGCACCCGCCTCGCTCGCGATCCGCACCTGTTCCCGGAACGTCTCGTAGCCCACCCCCGCCGAGAGGATCACCCAGGGCAGGTCGCCGATCCGCTCCTCCAGCCGCCGGCACGCCTTGAGTGCCGCCGCACGCTCCTCCTCGCTCCCGACCGCGCCGGGAAACTCGACCTTCAGCATATCGACGCCAAGCGCCGCCGCCTCCGCCGCCGATTCGATGATCCCTTCCACCCGCCGGCGCTGCCACACCGCCGCGCCCCGATCCTCGCCCGGCAGCGGATACCAGATCGGCTCGACGACCAGGGGCAGCGACAGGCGTGCGCATTCTGCGGCGAGGCGACGCACCACCTCGCGCTGATGATCGGCGCTGTCGGCGTCAGGGCGGAAGAACCAGAGCAGCTTCAGCACGTCGGCCCCGATCATCTTCGCCTGCCAGACGCTCCAACCCTCGCGCAGCCGCGTGCGCCGAGCTCCCGGCGGGATCTGGTAGTCCTCGTTCTCGATGCTCGCCATCAGGCCGACGCTGCCCGGCAGTGCCCGTGACGCAATCGCCTGCGCGAGGCCGAACTCTGCATCGAGAAGAAACGCGCTGACCTCGGGCGCCAGCGCGCGGATCAAGTCGATCTTGGCGGCGACCGTTCTGCGATGGTCCACCCGCGCGGGGTCCGGATCGAGCAGCGCCTGGAAGTCGGAAAGGTGATCCAGGGCGCAGATCAGGAAGAATCCATCCGCCGTGGTCACGCGTTGAAAGCTTCTGATCTTGCCAGGGTCGGTGGTGGCCGGAACGGCGCTCGTCATTTGCTGCATCTCCTGTCTCTTGCTTTCATTTCGAAACGTCAGGTGTGGCTCGATCTCGGCTCTTCGCGCGCCCGGCCCAGCACCAGCATCGTTCCGGCAACGAACGTGTCGCCGAGACCGATCGTGCTCGCCGGCCGCTCGAGCCACGGTGCCGGGCAGGAGACGTCGTACCAGCCATCCTCCTCGGCGAAGGCGGGGTGCGGCAGGCGGAAGCTCGCCCCGGGCGGCGGCGCATCGGGAACCACCGGCCGCCCGGAAGCGGCGCGGCTCGCGGCCAACAGGCAGCCGGCGAGCAGCGCCTGCTGCTCGCGCCAGGGATCGCCGCGCGTCACCGCGAGCGCCCAGTCATCGGCATGGATGCTCACGCGTTCCGCGCCCAGCGTCTCCGCAAGATGCCGCGCCTTGGCGCGAACGGGCGCATCTCCCGGCAACAGCGCCGCCAGCTCGCTCAGGTTCATTCCAAGTGAAGTGACGCGGCCGGCCAGTGCGGCGAGCACGGCAGGGCGATCGTCGAGATTCGGAAAATCCCCAAGTTCGAGGTGAATGAGAGCGAGCCCGCCTTTCCGCCAGCTCTCGGCAATCGCGGCCGCCTCGCCGAGCGTTGCGCCGCGCTCACCGGGGGGGATCGCGTTGAACCCGGCGAGTATCGCACCTGCCGCCTCAGGGGCCAGGCGGCGGCTCGCCGCGACGAATGGCGCATCCCGATCCATTCCGTCATCGGCGAAGCGAACGATGACCCGCGTCGAGCGCTCCGGCACGATGCCGGCCACCGCCCGGCCCGCCGCATACTCGACGATGATATGGACCGGCTTTCCCGCAGCCGTTTCCGGTGCCAGGTCCCCGGCACGCACCAGCCCGCCGTCGGTTGCGATCAGGATCCCGGGGTGCAGGAGCGCGATCTGCTCGGCCGTCCTGTCCGCCAGGGCCAGCAGCACCGGGGCGCCGAGCTGCGCCAGCGCATAGGCAGCCTGCGCGGCCGTGCCGCCGAGACTGGCCCGGCCGTCGATCTCTTCGAGGAGCAGCCTCGCCGCCATCGACCCGCTGTGAAGCTCGCCGCCTTTTCCTGCCGCGGCACGCCGCAGAAGCTCCTGCCCGAGCCCGACCGCATCGGAATCCGCGCTAGCGAGCAAAACCGCCACCGCCGCGTCGAGCCCGACCAGCCGGTCGATGCAGGTGCAGAATCCGGAGAGAAAGAGCCGCGATTCCCCGCCTACACGCCTCAGACGTGCCGCCGACTCGCGATAGGCCTCGGCCCAGTCTGGCTCCGCGAACGGCCTCATTCCTTGACCGCTCCCTGGGTCAGGCCCTCGATGATCCGGCGCTGGAAGAACAGCACCAGCAGTACCAGCGGCAGGGTGACGACCACCGACGCCGCGGCGATGTCGCCCCACGGGACGTAATAGAGATTCGTGAAGTTCGCGATTCCGACCGGGACCGTCTGGTGTGCGATCGTCGAGGTCATGGCGAGGGCGAACATGAATTCGTTCCACGCCGCGATGAAGGCAATCAGCCCGGTGGTGACCAGGCATGGAACCGAGAGCGGAACGATAACCAGGAGCAGGATCCGCAACGGGCCGGCGCCGTCGATCCGTGCCGCTTCGTCAAGCTCCTCGGGGATGGTCTGAAAATAGCCGAACAGGACCCAGATGACCAAGGGCAGGCCGAGAGCGAGATAGATGATCACCAGCACGAGGTAGGTGTCGAGCAGCCCGAGACTCGAGGCGAGCAGGTAGAGCGGCCCGACGATCGCGATCTGCGGGAACATGGAAACGGAAAGAATGAGCCCGAGCAGCCCGAAGCGTCTCCTCAGTTTCAGCCGCGCCAGCGCATAGGCCGCCGCGGCGCCGAGCCCGAGACAGAGTAAGGTCGTTGCCGCCGCCACGATGCAGGAATTGAGGACGTAGAACTGGAAGTGTTTGACCGAGAAGATGTTCAGGTAGTGCTGCAGGATGAACGGATGCGGGATGAGGCTCGGCGTCGGGCTCACCAGCGCCCGATCGAGCTGAAACGAGGTCGAAAGCTGCCAGAGAAAGGGACCCGCGGACCAGAGCACGATCGCCGCTGCGCCCGCGAAAAAGAACGCGTTCCGCCTGCCGCTCCGCCGGAGTCCCAAGCCGGCCACCATCATCGCTCCTGCCGCCTGAGACTCTGGGCGATCAGGATCCCGAAACAGAGCGCGATCGCCGCTTCGGTCGCGAACATCGCCGTCGCCAGCGCCGAGCCGTAACCGAACTCCAGCGCCGAGAAGAGGGTTTTGTAGGTGAGGGTGGAGAGCACTTCGGTCGAATCGGCGGGGCCGCCGCCCGTCAGCACATAGACGAGATCGAAGATGCGGAACGCGTCGAGGGCGCGAAACATCGCCGCGATCAGGAGGATCGGGGTCAGCATCGGCAGGCGCACGCGCCAGAATGCCTGCCATGCCCCCGCGCCGTCGATCCGCGCGGCTTCCAGCAGGGAACCCGGAATCGTCTGCAATCCGGCCAGCAGCAAGAGCGCCATGAACGGCGTGGTCTTCCACACGTCGGCAATGACGATCGTGCCGAGCGCCGTGTTCGGCGAGCCGTACCAGTCGATGTTGCCGCCGATCAGATGCAGCGAACGCAGCATCCAGTTCACCAGGCCGTTCTGGCCGTCGAACAGCCAGCCGAACATCTTGGAAGTCACCACGGTGGGCATGGCCCACGGAATCAGCATTGCCGCCCGTACCAGCCCGCGCCCGTGGAACCACTCGACCAGCAAGAGCGCCATGCCGAGGCCAATCACCGTTTCCGCCAGGGTGGAGACGGCGGTGAACTCCAGCGTGTGCCGCCACGCACTCCAGAAATCGGGATCGGCGGCGAGCGTCCGGTAGTTGAGCCACCCGACGAACCGGTTTTCCCGGGTCGCCAGCATGGTGTTGTGCAGCGAGAGCCACAGCCCGCCGAGGATCGGATAGACGCAGACGCTGCCAAGAGAAATCGCGGTCGGCAGCAGAAGGAGCAGCGGTGGCCAATCGATCCGCCTGGTCCGGATGATGGCAAAGGCGGGCGGCGCCCGGGTGATGGCGCCGCCGGCCGCCGCGACCCTGCTCACGTGGGGCAGCAATCGCTCCCGCTCATGAGCCCACGATGGTGGCGATTCTTTCCTTCGCACCCGAAAGCGCCTGCTTCACGTTGCCCTCGGCCAGCGCCCGCGACACCGCGGACTGCAGCACCAGGGTCACCTGCGCATATTTCGGCGTCACCGGGCGCGGCGTTGCCCCCACGAAAACGGGCTTCAGCGTCTGCATGAAGGGCTGGCTCTTCGCCAGCGCCGGCTCGTCGAACACCGCCGCCCGTGTCGGCGCCAGCCCAAGTTCGGTTGCGAAATGAAGCTGCGTCGCCGGCGAGGACATCCAGTGCACGAAGTCCAGCGCCGCCTCCCGTTTCTTGGTCGAGGCATTGACCCCGTACTGGTAGCCACCGAGGCAGGCGGAACTCTGTCCGCCCGCAAAATGCGGCAGCGGCGCCACGCCGACCTTGCCGACCACCGAGGAGACTTTCGGGTCCTGCGCAATCGTATAGACATAGGACCAGTTGCGCAGGAACGCCGCCTGCCCGCCGGTGAACGGCCGCCGTGAGGGCTCCTCGTCCCAGCTCAGGACGTCCTGCGGCGAGATCTTGGTGCCCGTGATCGTATCCCGCATGAACTCCACTGCCGCCACGGTCTTCTCTTCGTCGAGCAGCACGGTCTTGCCGTCCGGCCCCAGGATCGCCCCGCCGTTCCCGGTGATGAACGACACGAGGTCGCAGACCAGCACTTCCGCCTGTTTCCCCTGCCACAGGAACCCGAACCGCGCGCCGCCGGATTTCTGGGCCGCCTCTGCGATCTTCACCAGCTCCTCCCAGGTCTCGGGCACCTTCGCTGCGCCCAGGAGATCGGTCCGGTAGTAGAGCATCCCGGAATCGATGAACCACGGCAGGGCGGTGAGTTTCCCGCCCCAGGTGCAGGCCGCGCCGACGCCAGGGAAATAGTCCTTCCGCACCTCGGCGCCGAACTCATCGTCCAGGGCCAAAGCCCAGCCCGCGCCGGCGAACTCGGCGATCCAGATCACGTCCTGGGTGAACACGTCTGGCGAGCCGTTCCGCCGCGCAAGCTGCTGCACCAGGAGCTGATGCACGGCTGTCGAGTCCGAGGGCGGCGGCAGCTCATCGTAGCTCACATGCACCCGGCCCTGGCTCGAGTTGTACATCTCGACGACCTGGGCGACGGTCTCCTTGCCGAAGAATTTTGCGCTGGCGAAACTGATCTCGGTCCGATCGGCGGCCCTTGCCGGCCGGGCAGCCCCAAGCGCAGCGGCACCCAGCGCGACCCCGCCGAGAAAGGCCCGCCGCCCCGACCCGGCTCGTGGCCGCGAGGTCAGGTCATGCGGCACCGCTTCCATCTTTCCTGGCGAATCGGAACCAGCCCCGGGCCCCCGCTCTGCCGCGCCGCGCGGCATGTCGTCGCTCTTGGACATTCGACTTTTCTCCTGTGTCGTCCCGCTGAAACATGCCGTTTTTTGCTGTTTCACGCGTGATTATTGACACTACGTGCAGATCTAACCAAGAGTCAAGCATGAACACGCATAGCTCGGCAGACCAACCGCCCACACCCTCCCCATCGGAAACGGCCGGCCTCGCCCTTCCCGCCAGCCGCCGGAGCGCCCTGATCCGCTTCGTGCTCGAGCAGGGCCAGGCCACGGTGCTCGAACTCTGCCAGCGCTTTCAGGTCTCCCCCGACACGATCCGCCGGGATCTCGATCTCCTGTCGCGGCGCGGCCTGCTCAGCCGCACCCATGGCGGTGCCGTGGCTGCCGCGCCGCTGGTCGGCGCTGACGCTCCCTTTACGGCGCGGCTGAACGCGCACCGCGAGGCGAAGGCCAGGATTGCCCGTGCCGCAGTACGCCTCGTCGCCGGCGGCGAAACCCTGATCGTGAATGGCGGCTCGACCACGCTTGCCTTCGCACGCGAACTCGCCAATGTCGGCGAACTCACGGTCGTCACCAACAATCTCGGCCTTCCCTCGGTCCTCGCGCCGGGCGCGGTGCGCGACCTCTATCTGCTCGGTGGCCAGGTGCGAAACGAATCGCAGGTCACGCTCGGTCCGGTCGCCTTCGCCGGCACCGGGAGCATCCATGCCGACACCGCGGTCATCGGCGTCGGCGGCATCTCTCCGGCCGGCCTCTCGACCACATTGCTCGCCGAAGCCTCGATGATCGCGGCCATGATCGCCGCCTCGCGGCGCGCGCTCGTGCTCGCCGATGCGAGCAAATTCGACCACAACGCCTTTGCGCACATCGCCCCGCTCGGCCCGAAGCAAACCCTCCTCACCGACAACGCGCCCCCGCCGGAGCTTGCGCAGGCGCTCGCCGATGCCGGTGTGGACGTCATCGTCGCCAACGCATGAACACCGTCATGTGCGCCGCTGCGCGCCGGCTATTCTTCAGAGCTACCCGTCCGGCGCCTCGCCCCTCCGTGAGCGCTGGTCTGGAACGGCGGCATGACCGTCCGCACCCGCTTCGCCCCGAGCCCGACCGGCACGCTGCATATCGGCTCCGCCCGCACCTCGAGCCGAGCATGCGCTCGCTCCAGGGACTGTACGAAACGCGCCTGCTCTCAACGGGATTGGGCCGTGCTGCCGTTGATCTTTCGCTACGCGGGACATTTTCGATCGCATCGGAATACACTCTCGTGCTCGCCTTGCGGAAGCGGTCGACAAGGCAATAGCGTCGGCGTCGGACATGGATGGCTGAGCATGTCGGACATGCTGCGCACTGCCTTTGCGTGCATCGGAGTTGAAAGAGTTTCGCCTTCGCGATGCCGGGGCAAGAACTGAAATGTCGGATCCATGAGGATAGTGCGCTGGGGCGCCGGCTCGACGTGCCGATTGTTTTCCTTATTCTTGTGAATATTCGGATGCTGCGGTATTCAGGACCTGGACAGGTCCATGGCGCGGCCAGGTTGACGGGTGCCCATGCTGAGAATTGAAACCGAGTTGGAGGTCGACGGGCGATTTATCGCCGAAGTCCCGGATCTTCCCGGCGTGATGGCCTATGGACGAAGCCGGGAGGAGGCGATCGCGTAAGGTCGAGGCGATTGCCTTGCGCACCCTGGCCGACCGCCTTGACCAGGGAGAACCCGTCCCTGAACTGCCGCAGATTTTTTCTCCAGCATGACGGCTTGGCCGTCTGTCCGCGCTCGCGCAGTCCTTGCAGCACTTCAGAAGATCGGATGGCAAATCGCCCGCGAACGCGGGTCGCACCGAGTTCTCGCGAAATCGGGTTGGCCGAATTTCGTTTTCGCCTTTCACGATGGCGAAGAGATTAGGGCCAAGGATGCTCGCCCGAATGGCTCGTCACACGGGGTTGCGCCCGGAAGACCTTTGAGCTCCGCCCGCCCGCCCCCGCGGCCGCTGCCGCTGGCCCCTCATGGGAGGCGGGGTTGCGGTCCGCTCGCCCCTCCGCGGGTGCTGGTCTAGAACGGCGGCATGACCGTCCGCACCCGCTTCGCCCCGAGCCCGACCGGCACGCTGCATATCGGCTCCGCCCGCACCGCCCTCTTCAACTACCTCTTCAGCCGCCATCACGGCGGGACCTACCTGCTCCGCATCGAAGATACCGACCGGGCGCGGAATACCGGGCAGGCGGTCCAGGCCATCATCGACGGGCTGGAATGGCTTGGCCTGTCGCCGGACGAGCCACCTCTCTTTCAATCGACGCGGGAAGCCAGGCACGCCGAAGTGGCTCGCGAGATGCTGGCCCGCGGCCGGGCCTATCTCTGCTACTGCACGCCTGAAGAACTCGCCGAGATGCGCCGCCGCGCGGAAGCTGAAGGAAGGCCGCCGCGCTACGACGGGCGCTGGCGCGACCGGGACCCGAAGGAGGCGCCAACCGGAGTGACGCCGGCCATCCGCCTCAAGGCGCCGCGCGACGGCGAAACGGTGATCGAAGATCTCGTGCAAGGTACCGTCCGGGTCGCCAACGCCGAACTCGACGACATGATCATCCTGCGCGGTAACGGCGCCCCCACCTATCAGCACGCCGTGGTGGTGGACGATCACGACATGGGAATTTCCCACGTCATCCGTGGCGACGATCATCTGACCAACGCATTCCGCCAGATGCAGATCTACCGCGCGATGGGCTGGGAGCCGCCACGCTTCGCACATATCCCGCTGATCCACGGCGCGGATGGAGCGAAGCTTTCCAAGCGCCATGGGGCGCAGAGCGTCGTCGAGTTCCGCGAGATGGGTTTCCTCCCCGAGGCACTGTGCAATTACCTGCTGCGGCTCGGTTGGGGCCACGGCGATGCCGAGGTGCTCTCCCGCGAGGAAGCAATCCGCCTCTTCGATCTCGACGGGGTCGGGCGGGCCGCCGCCCGCATGGACTACGCAAAGCTCACCCACCTCAACGCGGTCTGGCTTAGGCGCGCAGACGACGAGCGGCTGACCAGGGAGGTGGTGCAGCAGCTCGGCGCATCAGCCGAGGCGGCGGGGCGCATCCAGACGCTGATGCCGGCACTCAAGGAGCGGGCCAGGACGCTGAACGAACTGGCCGCCTCGGCGCGGTTCCTGACCGTCCGCCCGCCGCTGGCAATGGAGGCGAAAGCAGAGGCGCTGCTGACGCCGACCACGAGGGGAATGTTGGCCGAGCTTGCCGGGGTGCTGGGAAACGCGGCCTTCGCCCCGCCCGCGCTCGACGCCTTGCTCAGGGACTTTGCCGCAGCACGGGGAGAGAAATTCGGTGCGGTGGCGCAACCGCTACGCGCGGCGCTGACCGGCGCGGTCTCGAGCCCGCCGATTGACGCCGTGCTGGCGGCACTGGGCCGGGAGGAGACGCTGGCCCGCCTGGCCGCGGTGGCAGGGGCCCCGGTTACCTGAAGAGAACACCGTGCTATGCTTCTCACGCACATCCACGAAGGGAAGGAATGTCATGCGTATGACAAAAATCTCGGCGGGCATCGCACTGGTCGCGCTGCTCGGGTGGATTTTCTCGTTCGCCGCAGTGCAGGCGGCGCCGACGTCGTTCACGGTCGCACTTTCGGGGGCGAGCCAGGTGCCACCGGTGCAAACCGCAGGCACAGGCACTGCGAATCTGACCTATGATCCATCGACCCGCGTTTTGACATGGTCGGTCACCACCAGCGGCCTTTCGAGCGCGGTCACCATGGCGCACTTCCATGGCCCTGCCGCAGCGGGCAAGAACGCCGGCGTTCAGCTCTGGATCAGCAAGAAGGGTGAGGCGCCCGCGAATCCGATCACCGGGCAGGCGACACTCACGCCCGACCAGGCAACCATGCTGACGAACGACGAACTCTACATCAACGTTCACACCCAGGATCATCCGGCCGGCGAGATCCGCGGCCAGGTGGTGCCACCGAAGTCCTGATACGCAAGCGCCTTTCCTCCGCTTCGCCGCACAGCCTGACAGGGCGGGGCGGAGGTCAGGCGCGCGCGGCCTCCGGCTCGGCCAACGGCATCGGCAGATATTTCTCGTATCCCTTCGGCACCACCTGCCAGAAATGCCTGGCGGTGCGCGGCCAGTCGTGCAGCAGCATCGCCGCATAGCGGCTGGAGGTCTCGGCGACATGGCGAAAGACCAGTCCCCGCAGCACCTCTTCCCAGTGCGCCGAAGCAATGCGCTGCCAGCCGATCGTGTCAGGGTTGGCAAGGCGGGAGAATTGCTGAGCCGGGTCATAGACGAACGCCATTCCGCCGGTGAAGCCGGCGCCGAAATTCTCGCCGATCCGCCCGAGCACGACCACCGTTCCGCCGGTCATGTATTCGCAGCCATTCGAACCGCAACCCTCGATCACGGCCTCGGCACCTGAATTGCGCACTGCGAAGCGCTCGCCCGCCTGGCCCGCGGCGAACAGGAACCCGGATGTGGCTCCGTAAAGAACGGTGTTGCCGATGATCGTGTTGTCCTGGCTCTTGAGGTTGGATGACGGTGCCGGGCGGACGACGATCGTCGCTCCGGAAAGCCCCTTGCCGACATAATCGTTGGCATCGCCGAACACTTCGAGCTTGAGTCCGCGCACCGCAAAGGCGCCCAGCGACTGCCCGGCGGAGCCGCGCAGGCGAACCGTTACGTGGCCGGGCTCCAGCCCCGCCATCCCGAAGCGGCGCACGATTTTCGCGGAGAAGCGGGTGCCGATCGCCCGCTCCGTGTTGCGGATGGTGTACTGAAGCTGCATCTTCTCGCCGTGCTCGAAGAACTGCGCAGCGTCGGTGATCATCTGCGCATCGAGAGTGTCGGGCACCTCGTTCCGCCCCTCCCGCGAGCAGAAGCGCGTATAGGGTCCCGGATCCGCCTGCGCGAGCAGTGGATTGAGATCGAGATCGTCGAGCAAATCCGAGCCGCGGCTGACCTGCTGGAGGAGATCGGTGCGGCCGATCACCTCTTCGAGGCGGCGGAAGCCGAGCGAGGCAAGGATACCGCGAACATCCTCGGCGATGAAGGAAAAGAGGTTGATCACCTTCTCGGGCGTGCCCTCGAACCTGGCGCGAAGCTCAGGATTTTGCGTGCACACACCGACCGGACAGGTGTTGGAGTGGCACTGGCGCACCATGATGCAGCCCATGGCCACCAGCGAGGCGGTGCCGATCCCGAACTCCTCGGCGCCGAGCATGGCGGCGATCACGACATCGCGCCCGGTCTTGATGCCGCCGTCGGTGCGGAGCTTCACGCGATGGCGCAGCCGGTTCAGCATCAGTACCTGGTGCGTCTCCGAAAGCCCCATCTCCCACGGCAGCCCTGCATATTTGATGCTGCTCTGCGGGCTCGCACCAGTGCCGCCTGAATGCCCGGAAACCAGGATCGCATCCGCCTTCGCCTTGGCCACACCGGCCGCGATGGTGCCGATGCCGCTCCGCGCCACCAGCTTGACGCAGACGGTGGCGTCCGGGTTGATCTGCTTCAGATCGTAGATGAGCTGTGCCAGATCCTCGATCGAGTAGATATCGTGATGCGGCGGCGGGCTGATCAGCATGATCCCGGGCTGGGCATGGCGCAGGCGCGCGATCATCTCGCTCACCTTGACCCCGGGAAGCTGGCCGCCCTCGCCGGGCTTGGAGCCTTGCGCGATCTTGATCTCGATCTCGCGGCAGTTGTTGAGATATTCGGCGGTGACGCCGAAACGGGCCGAGGCAATCTGCTTGATCGCCGAAGAGGCGTTGTCGCCGTTCGGGCGCGGGCGATAGCGGGCCGGATCTTCGCCGCCCTCGCCCGAATCGGAGCGGGCTCCGATCCGGTTCATGGCGATCGAGAGCGTCTCGTGCGCCTCCGGCGAAAGGGCACCGAGGGAGATGCCGGGCGCGACCAGGCGCTTCCTGATCTCGGTGACGCTTTCAACCTCGTCGATCGGCATCGGGGTGCGGCCTTCGGTGCGGAAATCGAGGAGATCGCGCAGGCTGATCGGCGGCAGCTTGCGCACCCCCTCGGCGTAGCGTCGATAGATGCTGAAGCTGTCGGTGCCGACCGCCGTCTGCAGCGTATGGATCAGTCCGCCTTCGAAGCCATGCGCCTCGCCGCGGCGGCGGTGCTTGTAAAGGCCGCCCACCGGCAGCGTGACGGCATCGGCCGACCAGGCGGCTGCATGCAGGGCGAGAACTTTTCGGGCGATACCGGAAAGCCCGATGCCGGAAATGCGCGAGGGCATGCCGGGGAAGAACTCGGCAACCAGCGCACGCGAAAGCCCGATCGCTTCGAAATTGTAGCCGCCGCGATAGGAAGAGATGACGCTGATCCCGAGCTTGGACATGATCTTGAGAAGACCCTTGTCCACCGCCTTGCGGTAGCGCTGCACGGCGGTCTTGAGCGGAAGTTCGCCGTACAGTCTGCGGCGATGCCGTTCGGCAATCGATGCCTCGGCAAGATAGGCGTTGACGGTGGTGGCGCCGACGCCGATCAGAACGCAGAAGCAATGCACATCGACGCATTCCGCCGCCCGCACATTGAGGCTGGTGAAGGTGCGCAGGGACTGGCGCACGAGGTGCGTGTGCACGCCGGCGGTGGCGAGGATCATCGGAATCGGCGCCCGCGCCGGGGATTGTGCCTCATCCGTCAGAATCACGTGCGTGCAGCCGGCACGCACGCCTTCCTCGGCCTGGTGGCGAATGCGCTCCAGCGCCTGGCGCAGCCCCGCCTCGCCTTGTTCAGCGGGGAAGGTGCAATCGACGCTGCAGGCAGAGCGGCCCATGTAGGCGGCCATCGCCAGGAACTCGGCGCTGGTCAGGACCGGGCTTTCGAGCTGCAGAAGATCGCACTGGCTTGCATCTTCGTCGAGCACGTTGCCGAGATTGCCGAGCCTGGTGCGCAGCGTCATCACGCGGCTTTCGCGGAGCGAATCGATCGGCGGGTTGGTGACCTGGCTGAAGGACTGGCGGAAATAATGATGCAGGCCGCGATAGTGCTCGGAAAGCACGGCCAGCGGCGCATCGTCCCCCATGCTGCCGGTGGGCTCGTTCGCCTCTTCCACCATCGGGTGGAGGATCAGCTCCAGCTCCTCGAGGCTGAGGCCCGCGCCAAGCTGGCGCCGGCGCAGCTCCTCTCCCTGATAGAGCGCAGCATCCGGGGCATCGGCGCGGACGATATGGTCGATGACGATGATCCGGCGCGCCCACTCGGAGAAAGGCTGGCGGGCGGCAAGCAGCTTTCTGATTTCGGCGTCGCCATGGAAGCGCTTCGTCTCCAGATCGACGCCGATGGTCTCCCCGGGCCCCACGCGGCCCTTGGCGAGAATGTCCGCCGCATCGCGCTTCACCATGCCGGTCTCGGAGCCGACGATCAGCAGCGAATCGGTGGTGATGGTGTAGCGGAGCGGGCGCAGGCCATTGCGGTCGAGCCCGGCGATCACCCACCGCCCGTCAGTGGCAGCGATCGCTGCCGGCCCGTCCCAGGGCTCCATCACCGCGTTGCAATAGAGGAAGAAGTCCTGCTCCTCCTTCGGCATCGTCGTGTCGGAAGCGAAGGCGGGTGGGATCATCAGCGCCTTCGCCATCGGCGCATCGCGCCCGGCCCGCACCAGGAGCTCGAAGACATTGTCCAGCACGGCGGTATCCGAGCCGCCGGCCTGCACCACGGGCTTGATGTCGTCCATGAAGGGATCGAGCGCGGCATCGGCGAGCCGCGTCTCGTGGCTCTGCATCCAGTTGCTGTTGCCGGAGAGCGTGTTGATCTCGCCGTTGTGCGCCAGCATCCGGAATGGCTGGGCGAGCCGCCAGGTCGGGAAGGTATTGGTGGAATAGCGCTGATGGAAGATGGCGAAGCGCGAAACGAAGCGCGGATCCAGCAGATCCGGATAGAATTCGGACAGATGCTCAGCAAGGAACATGCCCTTGTAGATGATCGAGCGGCAGGAAAGAGAGCAGAAATAGAGCTCCGGGATTTGTGCCGCGATGGCTGCCTTCTCGATCCGCCGGCGGATCACGTAGAGGTCGCGCTCGAAGCTCGCCTCGTCCGCCTCGAGCGCGTTCCAGACGATGATCTGCTCGATCTCCGGGCGCGTTGCATTGGCCTTCTCGCCGATGCAGGAAACGTCGATCGGCACCTGGCGCCAGCCGTGGATCGCATAACCGGCGCGCAGGATTTCGGTCTCCACGATCTGCCGGCAGCGTTCCTGCGCCGCGAGATCCGTCTTCGGCAGGAACACCTGGCCGACTGCGAGGCGCCCGGGCTGCAATGCCGTGCCGCCACGCAAGACAGCCTCGGCGAAGAAATCCTGCGGGATTTCGATATGAATGCCGGCGCCATCGCCGGTCTTGCCGTCCGCGTCGACGGCACCGCGGTGCCAGACCGCCTTCAGCGCGTCGATCCCGGCAGTGACGACATCGCGACGCGGCTTGCCGTCCAGCGCCGCGATCAGGCCGACCCCGCAGGCATCGTGCTCCTGGGAAGGCGCATAGGTGTCGCCCAGCAGGGCGGCATTGCGGGCGAAGGCGGAAAGGAATTGCTGGGCGCTTTCCATTTCTCTCACTCCGCGGCGACCGCAACCGAAGCGGTCTCGGCCTCGAGGTAGGCGTGGATACCGGCTGCCGCGTCGCGCCCGTCGCGGATGGCCCAGACGACGAGGCTGGCGCCACGCACGATATCGCCGGCGGCAAAGACGCCCGGCAGGTTCGTCATCAAAGTGCGGTGGTTGACCCTGAGCGTGCCCCAGCGGGTGAGCGCGATGTCCGGCTCGGCCAGGCCTTGGTGCAAATCCTCCGGGTCGAACCCGAGCGCCTTGATCACGAGATCGGCGGGAAGCCGGAATGGCGGCACATCAGCCGGCTCGACCGATTGCCGGCCCGACGAATCCGTAAGGCCAAGACGCATCCGCACCCCCTGCACGGCGCCGACGCGCTCAGTGCCGAGGAAGGCTTTCGGCGTGGAAAGCCAGATGAACTCGACCCCCTCGTCGATCGCGTTCGCGACCTCGCGGGCGGAGCCCGGCATGTTGGCCCGGTCGCGCCGATAAAGGCACGAAACCGAGCGCGCGCCCTGGCGGACGGCGGTGCGCACGCAATCCATGGCGGTGTCGCCGCCACCGATCACGACGACGCGCTTGCTGCAGGCGTCGAGTACGCCGGAATCGAAATCCGGGACGGAATCGCCGAGCCCGACGCGATTCGCGGCAACCAGGTACTCGAGCGCGGGGACGATGGCGTCGAGCCTGGAGCCGGGCGCGGCAAGCTCGCGCGGCTTGTAAACGCCGGTCGCCAGCAGCACCGCGGCATGGCGACGGCGCAGTTCCGCCAGCGGAAGATCGCGTCCGACTTCGAAATTCAACCGGAAGCGCACCCCCTGCTCTTCAAGCAAGGCGATCCGCCGCTGCACGACCTCCTTCTCGAGCTTGAAGTTGGGAATGCCATAGATCATGAGGCCGCCGGGGCGGTCCTGGCGTTCATAGACGACGACCGAATAGCCTTGTGCGCGCAGTTCCTCGGCTGCGGCGAGGCCCGCGGGGCCCGAGCCCACGATGCCCACGGAAATGCCGCGCTCGCGGTGTGGCCGGCGCGGCTTGATCCAACCCTGCTCGAACGCGTTGTCGGTGATGAAGCGCTCGACGGCCCCGATGGTGACGCTCTCGTAGCCTTTCTCGATGACGCAGTTGCCCTCGCAGAGCCGGTCCTGCGGGCAGATGCGGCCGCAGATTTCGGGAAAGTTGTTGGTGGCCGCGGCCAGTTCGTACGCTTCTTCGAGGCGGCCTTCGGCGGTCAGCTTGAGCCAGTCGGGGATGTCGTTACCGAGCGGACAATGCACCGAGCAGAAAGGCACGCCGCACTGGCTGCAGCGGCTGGCCTGGTGGGCCGCTTCAGTGGCCTCGAACCGGCGGTAGATCTCGGAGAAGTCGCGACGGCGCTCGGCGACCGGGCGCTTGTCCGGCGGCTGTTGCGGCAGGCTCACGAACTGCAACATGCGCTCCGGCATGATTGTCCCCACCTCGTCTCCAGCCCGCGAGCCTTGCCCGCACGGACGTACTGCCCACGCAGCACGTGCGAAGGCGAGCCTAGTGGGCAAGCGTCACGGACGCGAGAGCAAAATACCGAAATACGGCAGCAATACTGCTATGAATATTCGCCGGATCACGGATTCGTGAAATTCGACTTCACGGATCCCTGCTGATCAGGACCGATACGGATCTTTCTTCGCCCCGTCCCGGGCGCTTCGCCCGTGACGCGCACCGGGGTTCTTGACATCCTGGGCCGCCGGCTTAAGCCGGCTGGAGTTGATGCAGCGCTCTTTCCCTGGCGACGTCGTGCTGCCGCTCGCACCTCCCGCGCGGCTGGCTGGTGGCCGGGCCGTCCGGCACTCCGGCAGCGGCGCAATGACGCCGCCGAATGCGCGCGACGCGGCAATGGTACTGCCAGGGGCGCCCTCGCCCGCCCTGGGCGCGAGCTGGACAATGCCCATGTGAATGCCGTGCCGATCATGCCCGGCAACGGGGAATCGCATCAGGAAAGGAAGCAACGGAATGATTGCTGGCAAGGCTGCAGGGGCCGGGCGGGGCAGGGGCTTGCGGAGGGCTCCCGGAAGGCGCGCACTCTTTCTGAACGCGGCCGGCCTCATCCTGCTCTCTGCTCTGCCGAAGTCCTCGGTCGGTGCCGCCGTTGCCAGCATTGTCGATATCGGAAGCTGGGACCTGCCGCGCCTCGCCTTCACCATGGCTGATGCCGACACCGGGCGGGGGGTAACCGCACGCGATTTCCGCGGCAAGGTCGCCCTGCTCTATTTCGGCTATACCAACTGCCCGGATGTCTGCCCGATGACTCTGCACAACATTGCGCTCACGCTCGGGCGGCTCGGCGCCAGGAGAGACGGGGTGCGGGCACTCTTCGTCACCGTTGATCCCGTTCGCGACACGCTTGCGGTGCTCCGCGCGTACACGCATCTCTTTGCGCCTGAAATCGTCGGGCTGCGCGGAACTGCCAATCAGCTTGCCGCGCTCGCCAGCCGCTATCACATCGGCTATTCGGTTTCTCCGGCAACCGCCTCCCACCCCTATGAAGTCAATCACTCCTCGGGAATTTATGTCTTCGATGCCCGCGGCCAGGCGCGCCTCCTGATTCCCTCGCTCGACAGCGGCACCTCCGATATCGCCGGCACCGCTGCCGCGCTGGCGCGCCTGCTCGCTCTGCCCGCTCGCCAGGCTGCCATGCCCCACCACCTCTCATGACGCCGGCGGAAAGCGTGGCGCGTCCGCATGCGATGGCAGACTTTGCGGTCCCGGCGGTGATCGTCGCGCTCGGCGCCATCGTTGACTGGGCTTCGGCGGCCCATCCTGCTGCCATGCCGCTCTGGTTGCCCTACGACTTTTCGTGGTTTGCCTGGCTCGGCACCTGGCTTTTCCTGTGGTGGTATGTCAGGGGTTTTTATCTGTTGCCTCCGTCGGAGCGCCCGCACCCGTGGCAGCTCGTTTCCTTCATGCTCGGCATGCTGCTGATCTATGCCGTGCTGCAGACCCGTTATCTCTATCTGGCGGAGCACGAGTTCTTCCTGAACCGCATCCAGCACATCGCCATGCATCATCTCGGCCCGTTCCTGGTCGCACTCGGCCTGGCGCGTGCGCCACTGAGAAAGGGCATACCGGCACCGCTGGCGCGGATCGTCTTCTCTCGCCCGATGCAGCGGCTGCTGGCGCCGATCCAGCAGCCGATCGTCGCCTCGTTGCTGTTCGTCGGACTGGTCGCCTTCTGGCTGGTCCCCGCGATTCACCTGCGGGCGATGGTGAGCGAGCGGCTGCTCTGGACCATGAACTGGACGATGGTGCTGGATGGCCTCCTGTTCTGGTGTCTCGTGCTCGATCCGCGCCCCTTCCCATTGGCACGCATTGGCTACGGCGTGCGCGCCGCCATGGCCTTCGCGGTGATCTTCCCGCAGATCGCGATCGGCGCGCGGATCGTCTTTTCCCGCCACGATATTTATCCCTACTACAGCATCTGCGGGCGGTTCTTCGATTCGATCAGCCCGCTCTATGACCAGCTCGTCGGCGGCATGGTGATCTGGATTCCGCCGGCGATGATGAGCGCGATTGCCGTCCTGCTGGTCGTCAACCATCTCCGCCTGCACGAGGAGAAAGCGCCGCCGCCGCTCGATCCGCGCGCCGCCCGGATTGCCGCGATGGCGGCGAACTGGACCGGCAGGCCGTAAGTCCTGCCGCTCGCCCTCAACCGGACCTCGGGCACCGTGCTTGCCAGGCGCGGGTCGGAGAATTGAAAGGCCATCGGCGCCGGATCCGCCGATCGGAACCACCAGGCCGCCGGCGAGACGCCGGCCCTTACATCATGCAATATACCGGCTGAGCGGAATCGCCGCGGCAGAAGGATCAAGCCTCCTGTCGCGGCGGCAGGTCATTATTTGCCCCAGATCTTCTTGTACACGTCCGCATAGCCGTTGGTCGGGTCGTAGAGATTCTGCGGCCCGCCATCGGTGTCCAGATCGGCGTGCACGAACAGATGCACGGGATCGACGAACCCGCTCGGTGGCGCGCCGGCGAAGGCACGGTTCAGCTCGTCGATCGTCTGCCAACCCTGCATCCTGAGTGGCTCCGCCACGGTCGCAACCTGGTATTGCTGGGTGCGGATGCGTTGGAAGGCGGAGACCGACCCGTCACCGGCGGAGATGCTGAAAGGCGGGCTGGTACCGGAGATGCCGGCCGACTGCAGAGCCGGCGCCATGAAATCGAAGTAGAGATCATTGATGCCGATCGAGTAGGTCCATTTCTTGCCGTACTGCTGCAGCAGCGCGGTGGTGAGCTGGCCCATGCGCGAGGAGACATAGGCGATCGGCGTGTCCTTGTTTGCGAGCAGTGTGCAGCCGGAACATTTCTTGAGCCACTTGACCATCGCGTCGGACTTCGCGATCGCGACCTTGTACTCGCTGTCCGTGAAGATGATCACGCCCGCGTGCCCGTCCGATTCGGCCACCGCATAGAGGGCGGACGCCTTGCCGACATCGGGCGGATTGGTCGTAACATTCCAGAACACGTACGGATTCTGCAACGTCCCCGCCGTGCCGCCGGCGTGCCAGCCGACGACCTTGATCCCCATCTTCTCCGCCTGCTCGACCAGCGGCGCAGACTGGATCGCATCGACGCTGCCCAGGATGATTCCGTCGGGCTTGAGCGCGATTGCCTGGGAGAGTGCGGAATTCTGCCCGGAAACCGTGCCGTGGCCATCGAGGGCGCGGAAATTCCAGCCGATCACCTTGGCCGCCTCCGCGGCACCCGCCTGCACGCCACGCGCGCCGCCATTCCGCTCGTCGTTGGCGACATAGACGACCGTCTTGCCGGGAACGGCCTTGGGACCGGTGGTCGGGCCGGTCCAGGGAATGACCGGGTTGGTAACCTCGGCCACGTATTTCTTCGCGAACTGAACGAACGAATCATCCGCCCGTGCCGGGCTCGCGAACAGCCCGGCAACCATGACGCCGGCGAGCGCCGCTCCCCAAACCAGTCTGCCGTTTTTTTGCATCGTCGCTTCCTCCTTGTCAGTCGGCAAAATGCCGTATTGCGTGGAAAGGCAATCTACCTATTTGCCCCAGATCTTCCTGTACTGCTGCTCGTATCCGTTCTCCGGGTCGAATACGTTCTTCGGCCCGCCGTTGGTGGCGATATTGGCGTGGATGAAGAGATGCACCGGATCGACGAATCCGCTCGGCGGCGCGCCGGCGAAGGCGCGGTTCAGCTCGTCGATCAACTGCCAACCCTGCAGATGCAGCGGCTCGGCCACCGTCGCGACCTGATATTGTTGCGTGCGGATGCGCTGGAACGCAGATGAGGAGCCGTCACCGCCGGAGATATTCCATGGATGGCCGTCGCCCCCGATTCCCGCCGCCTGCAGCGACGGTCCCATGAAGTCATAATAGAGATCGTTGATGCCGAGCGAATAGGTCCATGACTTGCCGAACCGCTCCAGGAGCGAAGTCGTGAGCTGAGGCATCCGGTTCTGGGTCTGGCCGAGCGGCGTGTCCTCGGTGGCGAGAATCCGGCAGCCGCTGCATTTGCGGATCCAATCGGCCATCGCGTTGGACTTGGCGATCGCCAGCGCATATTCGCTGTCGGTGAAGATCACGACGCCGGCATGCCCGTCGGAGGTCGCGACAGCATAGAGCGCCGCCGCCTTGGAGACCTCGGCCGGGTCGGTCGAGACGTTCCAGAAGACGTCGGGATTGGTCATCGCGCCGGCCTTCGGCCCGGCGTGCCAGCCCACCACCTTGATGCCCGCCTTCTCGGCCTGCTCGACCAGCGGCGCCGACTGCACGGCATCGACACCGCCCAGGATGATCCCGTTCGGCTTGAGCGCGATCGCCTGCGAGAGCGCGGAGTTCTGGCCCGAGACCGTGCCCTGCCCGTCGAGGATGCGGTACTGCCAGCCGATCACCTTCGCCGCTTCCGCCGCTGCCAGTGACGCACCGCGCGGACCACCGTTGCGCTGGTCGGTCGAGACATAGACGACCGACATGCCCTGGACCGCCTTCGGCCCGCTGGTCGGGCCGGTCCAGGGAATCGTGGGGCTGGTCACATCGGCCACGACTTTCTTCGCCATCTGGACGAACGCGTCATCGGCCCGGGCCGGCGCCATGGCCAATCCGATCGCTATGGCACCGATCGCGACCGCACTGGCCAGCATGCCGATCGACATTCCCTCTCCAACCTCGCGCGCAGTTCTTCTCATGCCAGAGTTCCTTTGTTTCAGTGATTATGACTCTCTACCGGCGGCTCTTCTCGTCGCCGCATAGCGGCGCTGTGCGATGCCGGCGAGCCCGATCGCGATCACCAGAGTGACGCCATTGAAGAGCGGCTCGACGAAGAAAGTACCGCCGAGCTGCTCGATCCCGGAAATCCCGACTGCAAGAATCACCACCGCCACCACCGTGCCCCAGACATTCACCCGCCCGGGCTTGATCGTGGTCGAACCGAGGAAGGCGCCGACCAGCGCCGGCAGCAGGTACTCGAGCCCCACGCTCGCCTCGCCGATCCTGAGCTTGGCCGCCAGCACGACTCCCGCGAAAGCAGTCAGGAAGCCGGACGCGACGAACACGCCCATCACATAGCGGCGCACAGGAATGCCGTTCAGCTCCGCGGCCCGTGGGTTGGCACCGATGGCGTAAAGATGCCGTCCGATCGGCAGCCGCTCGGACACGATCCAGAGCAGCACCGCGACCACGGCGACATAGAAGGCGGGAATCGGAATGTCGAGGAACGAGAGATCGTTGATGTCGAGAAAGGCTTTCGGCAGGGTGCCGATCACCTGTTGTCCGCCGGTATGCCAGAGTGCCAGCGCGTAGATGATGGTGCCGGTGCCGAGGGTAGCGATGAAGGAGTCGATCTGCGCAATCTCGACCAGCAGCGCATTGATGAAGCCGCTCGCGATCCCGGCCAGCAGCACCAGCACCACCGCCGCCGGCCATGGGATGCCGTAATAGACCTGCAGGCTGATCGCCAGGACGTGCCAGAGCACGATACCGTAGCCGACCGTGAGATCGATGCGTCCGGCCATCATCGGAATCATCGAGGCGAGCGAAAGCAGCGCAATCACCGACTTGTCGGCGAGCATCGAGCGGAAATTGAGGACCGTCGGGAAGGTCTTGGGCAGGAGCAACGAGAAGAAGATGATCAGCGCCACCGTCAGCAGCGGCAGTCCGTAAACCGTGAGCCGCCGGCGCAGCGCCACGCCCGGTGTCATCGCGCGGAACTCGGCACGGGTCGGCTCGAGCGCGTTCGATTTCAGTGACAGCATGCGCGCGCTCCTTCAGGCGATCCCGGTTTCGACCGCCAGGCTTGCCGAGGCGGCGGCGAGCAGGTTGGCAATCGAGAGCTCCGCCGCCCCGATCTCTTTGGCGACCATCCCGTGATCGAACACGAGGGCACGATGGCAAACCTTGGCGATCTCCTCGAAATCGGTCGAAACGATGATGATCGCGGCCTGGGCTGCCAGCGCGGCCTCGAACAGGCCGTAGATCTCCGCCTTCGCCCCCACATCGACGCCAGCCGTCGGATCCTCGAAGATATACACCCTGCCGGCAAGATCGAGCGCCCGCCCGACCACGACCTTCTGCTGATTGCCACCCGAAAGCGATTCGATCAGGAGGCCGGGATCGTTCGGCCTGAGCCCGACCATCTGTCCGAGCCTGAGGGCGGCACTGCGTTCCGGACCCGGAGCAAGATACGAAACGAGGCTTCTTCCCTTGGCGAGCGGGTTGACGAACAGGTTCTCGCACACCGTGCGATAGGGAATGACCGACTCGGCGGCGCGGTCTCCGGCCACCAGGATGATGCCGTATTTCATCGCCGCCTGCGGCGACGGCAGTTGGACAGGCACGCCATCGAGGAGGATGCGCCCGGCCGTCGGCGCAGCAAGGCCGAACAGGGCCCGCCCCACCTGCTCCTGGCCGGCGCCCCTGAGGCCGGCCAGTCCGACCACTTCGCCGGCATGGATGCTGGCATCGACAGGCCCGACCTCGCCGATCCCGAGCCCCTCGAGCGCCAGCCGCGCCTGGCCCTCCCGCCGCGCGGGCCTCCGAAACACCTGCGCCGCTTCGCGGCCGACGATCAGGAGAATGATCTCCTCCGCCGTCACCGCGCCGATGCGCCGCTCGCCCGCCACCCGCCCGTCGCGCAGTACCACGACGCGGTCGGCGATCTCGAACACCTCGTCGAGACGATGCGAGACATAGATCATGCCGACACCCTCCGCCCTGAGCCTTCGCAGCGCGGCAAAAAGCCGTGCCACCTCGTCGGCGGGCAGGCTTGCGGTCGGCTCGTCCAGTACCAGCACTTCGCACTCGGCGGCCAGTGCGCGGGCGATCGCCACCAGCGATTTCTCCGTCCGGCCGAGACGCTGGATGCGGATGTCGGGATCGATGTCGGTGCCGAGCACGGAAAGCGCCGCCCGCGCCCGCCGCTCCGCGGCGCGGAAATCGACCAGACCGAATCGCCGCGGATAACCCAGCGTCAGGCAGATGTTCTCGGCCACCGTCATCCACTCGACCAGCCCGAGATCCTGGTGGATGAAGGCGACCGGCAGACGCGTCAGGGTGCCGGTCACGTCCTCACCGTGCCAGAGCACACGGCCGGCATCCGGCTTGTGCACGCCGGCGAGGATCTTGATCAGGGTCGATTTGCCGGCCCCGTTCTCGCCGAGCAGGGCGAGGATCTCGCCCCGTCCAAGCTTGAGATCGACCTCGGCGAGCGCCTGGGTGGCGGCAAAGGCCTTGGAAAGGCCCTCCACCGTGAGCAGTTCGTCGTTTCTTCTTTCGGCTGCGCCGGCGACGCCCGGCACAGAAAGGCCACCCTCAGCGATCATTCTCAGACGTTCCCTGGTGGCCTGACCGTGCCGACCCGGTCCACGAGGGCGACAGTATCGTTGCCGCCGCCAGCGGGCAAGCCGACCAGCGGGCAAGCCGGCCCGCCTGGACGCTCGCCGGGCCCTGTGACAGGCTTTCGGCATGCTGCTCTACTGCTCGCCGCGGTCGCCGTTCGTGCGCAAGGTCATGATTTTCGCCCACGAGACCGGGCTCGCCCCGCGCATCGAATGTGTGCGGACCGTCGTTGCCGCCGATCGGCCACATGTCGGGCTGATGCAGGAGAACCCGCTTTCCAAGTTGCCGACCCTCCTGCTCGATGATCACACGGCCATCTTCGATTCACGGGTCATCTGCGAGTATCTCGACACCCTGCATGATCGGAGGAAACTCTTTCCGGTCTGAGCCTGTTCATGGCCCTTCGTAATCGACCGTAGAACCCAAGAATACCAAGGCTTTCCCGTCAAAATCTCTTCGTGACTGTTCGCCCGCATCCGTGTATTTTCGCCGCTCATGTCATGGGAACGGTCGAAGGATCGGCGGACGAAATGGCCAGGAAGATAGGCAAGCTCAGCCCGGCAAAGGTGGCGAAGGCAACGAAGCCTGGCGTCTATGGTGATGGTGGCGGACTGAGCCTCAGGGTCAGCCGTGGCGCCGGCCGATCATGGGTGTTCCGCTACCAGAAGGACGGCCGAACGCACGAGTTGGGCCTAGGGCCAGCACACCTGGTCACTCTGGCACAGGCCAGAGAGAAGGCGCGGGAGCAAGCACGGCTGATCCTCGATGGTGGCGATCCTATTGCTCGGCGCGAGGCTGCGAAGTCAGCCCGCACATTCGAGGCATGTGCCTCGGCCTACATCGAAGCTCACGCGGCGGGCTGGCGTAGTGCGGTCCATGCCGCGCAATGGCGCACCACCCTGGCCACCTATACCTTCCCGACCATTGGTCAGAAGTCTGTGCGCGATGTCGCCTTGGCCGATGTGCTGGCGTGTCTGAAACCACTCTGGCCCCGAGTCCCTGAGACTGCTTCCCGCCTGCGCGGTCGCATAGAGAGCATTCTCGATTACGCAGCAGTGAATGGCTGGCGCACGGGGGATAATCCCGCCCGGTGGAAAGGCAACCTGGCCCACCTTCTCCCGGCCAAAGCGAAGGTTGCACATGTGCGCCACTTCCCTGCCGTTCCATGGCGCGACATCGGGGAGGTGATGGCTTCACTGGCCCTGCGCCGCTCAATGGCTGCACTGGCCCTGCGCTTCCTGATCCTGACCGCCTCACGATCGGGCGAAGTCCGCGGCGCTACCTGGCCAGAGATCGACATGGCCGAGAAGACATGGACGGTGCCAGGTAGCCGTATGAAGGCCGGCCGAGCCCACCGGGTGCCACTGAGCGAGCCCGCCTTGGCGATCCTGAGCGAGATGGAGTTACTGCGGCGCAAGCCTGATGGTCTCGTATTCCCGGGACGACGGGGGCCATTGAGTGATGCAGCTATGAACCGCCTCATCCCTGCCGGTGCCACAGTGCACGGCTTCCGCAGCACCTTCCGGGACTGGGCCTCGGAAACTGGCCAGCGGGCCGATCTGGCCGAAGCTGCACTCGCTCACGTCACGGGGTCTAAGACCGTGCAAGCCTATTTGCGTGGTGACTTGTTCGAGGCCCGGCGGGCACTCATGGCCGACTGGACCACATTTTGCCTTACGGGTTCTTGACCGCTCGTAAGCGCGCGCCAATCTACGCCGCTGAGCCGGGACAGACAGTGCCGTAACCAGGCGGCCAGTGAGCGGGTCCGCCCGCCAGAGACATCATGCAGACATTCCCAAAAGCTCAATCCATCAACCGGGGAATGTCTCATGCGCGTGCATCAGGATATCGACCATATCGAGCCGAAGGCTCTCACGCTCATCGAATTTTGCGCCACCTACTGCATCGGTCAAACGACCGCGTATGCAGAACTGAAGGCTGGCCGTCTGCGAGCCAAGAAGATCGGAAGCAAAACCCTGATCCCGGTTGCGGAGGCCGAGCGGTGGTTTGACAACCTTCCCGAGATCGACTGTTAACGTTTCTGTCCTGAGACATTCGGCGGTTAAAGAATATCCAATCACGGGCATGTGATGTCTTCGTAACTCTTCATAGGCATTCGCTGACGTTCGCGGAAGACCAGATAGGTCAGCATTACTGACTGAAAAACTCCTGTTCCTGATTGAAGAAATCGGAAGTCGGCCGATATGCGCGCCATGCGAACAGGAAGCAGCAGTCGGCTGATTGGCCCTGATGGCCTTCGGTATGGAGCGATCAGCGCGGCAGCCAAAGCACTCGGGCTCGATCCTTCCATTGTGGTCGGCGCGATCACCCGTGGCGAGTTGGTTTCCGATGTGAATGGCAACTTGAGCGTCCCTGCGCTTCATCGCGCGCTAGTCCCTCACCGCGAAGCACACACCGTTCCTACTGAAAAGGAACCGGAGTGATGGCCCTCTCACCGGAGCGTCGCGTCAAAATCCGCCAACTCATCAACGAATTGCTGGCATGGGCTGACGGATGTCCGGGGCGGATCATAGCTTGTGTTGTCCAGAATGATCGCCCGCAGCACGTCTACCACGCCTCTATGACCACACCACACTTGGCCGATCGCTTATTCGTGGCACTGACAGGAATGCGCGACATCACCCTGGCCAGAGAGGGCCGGGTGTATGTGGTGCCACAGGTCCTTCTCGCACGCGACGAAAAGAAGCCACGTGTGGCCTTCGATAGTTGGGGGACAAAGAACCAAATCACCCGCGAACGCCGCGCGCATTTTGCCGCTGCCGCGTTTGCATTGAATGGCGAGTTGGCAACAAAGGAGACTGTTTCGTGACCACAATTTTGTCTGCGATCAAAGCGGGCGTAGTGCCAGAAAATACCGCGAACGATGTGGTGGCCAACATCGAGGTTGCATTGCGCGCGCACGGGTTAGTTCCGCTTCGCTGACGCTCCGCGGAAGCGAACCTGAGTTTCGACGCCAAAAAGGTGTGACTACAGGAGCCAAAAGGGCTCCGACCCTTTCATCCTGTTGAACAGGGGTGAATGACATGGCTGATGTGAGTTGGGAACAAGCGGCCCGAAATCGTCAGTGGCTTTGGGGAGAAATTTGCAAGTCCCGTCCATACCTGAAGCCGTTTGCAGCGGAGATATGTGAAGGCTCCGGCTACATGGTCTTTGGAAGTGCGTTCGAGAAATTTGCTGCCAGTATGAGCCAGCTTGAGCCTGGCTTGGTTGTTCCAGTTGACATCTGCACTGGTGAAAAGCTGAATGACCCCGGGTTTGCGTCATTCTTGCGCGGACGTGCATGGCATAATCGCGGCACTCTGTGGTGCATCGAAGACAACCTGAGCCATGAACGACGCGGACCTTATGGGTTCCCAATAGCGTTCCGAAAATGGTTACGAGAACACATACAAGACGCACCGCTTATCGCCATTGGCTGCCCAGGGACGGACGGTTGGGATGGTATCTCCGATATCGTGAAGTGTCTTCAGCAGCCGGTGCTGAGCATCCTGATTATCGCTAGCCCGGGCGTGCAACCTATCTGGGATAAATTCGTCTCAGCGGCGCTCAGGACATCGAAGCAAACGCGTCTGACCAGGCAATCCGAGAATTTCAATGCGGCGCATCCTGATGCCACTCGATAACTCGGCTACATCTTCGCCTGTCCAGTCACTCGATGAGGCAAAACGCTTCATCGAGGTCCTGACGGGCTCATCTGACACGCCAATGTTCTTCCGGTGTGTCCATGACAGTGACAAGGAACACCATCGACCGGGGCCATGGGAGAAACCGCAGTCGGTTACTGACGCATGGCCATTGATGGAGAAAGCCCAGGCCAAGGGATATGGTGTCTTTGCCATCCCGAACGAGGGCGGCAACCGGGACAACGAAATCACCTGCATCCGGGCGCTCTTCATTGATGGCGACGGGAAGCCATTACCGGAGAAGTGGCATGTAGAGCCGGATATCATCGTCATGCGGGACGAAATTCACTGGCACGCCTATTGGTTGGTCAGAGATTGTCCTCCGGCTGACTTCAAAACGGCCCAACGGCGCCTTGTGGCCTATTACGGGTCCGACCCTGCGGTGGTCAATCCGAGCCGGATTATGCGGCTGCCAGGCACCCTACATCTGAAGGACCCGGCCAACCCGCGGCTTGTCAGGATCGAACGTTTCAGTGCGGATGGCGCGAATGGCCTGTATCGCACACTGAGCGAGTTAACCACGGGGCTCCCGGAAGTCCCTGTCACAGAGCGCGCCACAAGCCCCGGGATTGATCCCAGCCAGGCTGACCGTCCGGCCAATATCGAACGCTATGCGCGGTTCCTGGATGATCGCGTCGCCCAAGGCCGGGTGCCAATCGAGGACCATGATGGCGATGAGAAGTTGAAGTCGGGCGAGCCATACACCCTCGATCTACTGCGCAGAGGACGGGATTGGGGACTTTCCAAAGAGAAGCTGCACCAAGTGTTCATGGAACACATGAACCCGTATTGCATTGGCCCTAACGGTCCGTGGTCGGAAGCTGACCTGGCCGAGAAGATCGACCATGCTTATGCGGGCACCAAGAATGCGTTCGGGTGCCTGGGACGGAATGCTGAAGAGACCTTCGGCCAGTGTGAGAGTGTGCGGGAGGAAGCTGAGCGCCAAAAAGCAGAGAGTGAAGCGCCACTGGGAGGGGAAGAGAAAGCAACAGCCGACGCTTTGATTGCCAAGTTTCTCAATGCCACCATAACGGCCGTAGAGGCCGGGCTCCGTCCGCTCCCGGCCTATTGGGATACGGAGCGAACACTCCCCAAGAAAGCTCTTGGCTCAGTCGGGTTCATCTATGCCCGCAGTGGGCAGATGAAATCGACACACACATTCGCGAAACTGATGGACCTTGCTCGCCGCGAAAATGTCATGGTGGCATGGGCGGTAGGGGAAGACCCGGATGGCTTCGGCTCGGCCACGATCGGCGCCTACTGCGCCCACCGGAAGATCAGCCGGGCCGAGATTGACCCTTACTTGTGGCTGGTAGAACAGCCTCCGCTTCTCGACAATCCTGCCGAAGTCGCGGCGTTCATTGCAGTCGGGCGAATCATGGAGAAGCGCAAGGGCAAGCGAATAGTCTTTGTGGTCATTGATACTCTTAGTCACGCAAAAAACTCCGCCACGGGCGAGTTTACGGAAGAGGCAATGGGTCCTGTCCTGAAAGGGGCCGAAGCTGTCAAAGTCGCCTTCAATGCAGCCGTGGCCGTGCTCGGCCATACAGGCAAGGACGAAAACAAAGGACTGCGAGGGTGGTCCGGGACCTTCAACGCACTCGATTGGGCTTGGGCTCCTTCCTATGACAAGGAAACGAA
>JASHOF010000130.1 GCA_030041255.1 Acetobacteraceae bacterium | reverse complement strand
AGGCGCTTGAGAGAACGATGTCGAAGGAACTAGGCAAATTGCCCGCGTAACTTCGGGATAAGCGGGACCCTGCCCCGGGCAACCGGGTCGGGGTGGCACAGAAGAGGGGGTAGCGACTGTTTAGTAAAAACACAGGGCTCTGCGAAGTCGAGAGACGACGTATAGGGTCTGACGCCTGCCCGGTGCCGGAAGGTTAAGGGGAGGAGTGCAAGCTCCGAACCGAAGCCCCGGTAAACGGCGGCCGTAACTATAACGGTCCTAAGGTAGCGAAATTCCTTGTCGGGTAAGTTCCGACCTGCACGAATGGCGTAACGACTTCCCCACTGTCTCCGGCATCGGCTCAGCGAAATTGAATTCCCCGTGAAGATGCGGGGTACCCGCGGTCAGACGGAAAGACCCTATGAACCTTTACTGCAGCTTTGCAGTGGCATCAGGGGGGCACTGTGTAGGATAGGTGGGAGGCTTTGAAGCCGGGGCGCTAGCTCCGGGGGAGCCAACCTTGAAATACCACCCTGGGCTTCTCTGATGTCTAACCGCGATCGGTCATCCCGGTCCGGGACCCTGCATGGCGGGCAGTTTGACTGGGGCGGTCGCCTCCCAAAAGGTAACGGAGGCGCGCGATGGTGGGCTCAGGCCGGTCGGACATCGGCTGTCGAGTGCAATGGCACAAGCCCGCCTGACTGCGAGAGCGACAGCTCGAGCAGAGACGAAAGTCGGCCATAGTGATCCGGTGGTCCCGCGTGGAAGGGCCATCGCTCAACGGATAAAAGGTACTCTAGGGATAACAGGCTGATCTCCCCCAAGAGTCCACATCGACGGGGAGGTTTGGCACCTCGATGTCGGCTCATCACATCCTGGGGCTGGAGCAGGTCCCAAGGGTTCGGCTGTTCGCCGATTAAAGTGGTACGTGAGCTGGGTTTAGAACGTCGTGAGACAGTTCGGTCCCTATCTGCCGTGGGTGTTGGAGACTTGCGAGGAGCCGTCCCTAGTACGAGAGGACCGGGATGGACGCACCTCTGGTGCACCGGTTGTCGCGCCAGCGGCATCGCCGGGTAGCTATGTGCGGACGGGATAACCGCTGAAAGCATCTAAGCGGGAAACCCACCTCAAAACGAGGTCTCTCTGAGGGCCGTGATAGACCATCACGTCGATAGGCCGGGGGTGAAAGTGCGGCAACGCATGGAGCTGACCGGTACTAATCGCCCGCCAGGCTCGTGATCCGCCTGCCATGCACAGCAATCATCCACATCTTCCGCACACACCCGCATCAGAACCCGTTCGCCCTTGGTCCAGGATCATGGGGAGGGTTGGACGACCTGGTGGCTTTGGCGGGGTGCCTGCACCCGATCCCATCCCGAACTCGGCCGTGAAAAGCCCCAGCGCCGATGGTACTGCGTCTCAAGGCGCGGGAGAGTAGGTCGCCGCCAGGTCCTCCAACCCTCCCTTCCTTTTTTCCCCTGGGAGAAGGCCGGATCCTTTCCCCCTCCCCTCTGGGAGAGGGTCGGGGTGAGGGAATACGACTTAACCTTGCCGCGGGGTGGAGCAGCCCGGTAGCTCGTCAGGCTCATAACCTGAAGGTCGCAGGTTCAAATCCTGTCCCCGCAACCCCTGAAACCGACACTCCCGAGCCAGCCCGGCCGGGAGTGTTCTGTTTTTGGGCTACCCATTCGAGGATCGTGCCCAGATCGCCATGCAGCGTGGCAGCGATTTCGCCGCGCTTGGGACCGGGCGTGAGCGTGATGCGGTCGATCAGAGCGCGGATGGCCTCGGCCGCTTCATCACGCTCCTGCGGGTGTTGTAATGCCTCGGCAAGGCGCTCCACCTTCCGACGATAGATGCCGGCGACGTTGGGATGAATGTCCGGGATGTCCACCGGCGTCTGCGACAGCTGCTCCGTAAGCTCGTCCTGCTTAGCCTCCAGCTCGCGCAGCCGCATCATGAGCGGTCGGCTGTAGCCGCCGTCCTCGATGGCGGTGACGATCTCCTTGAGCTTCTTTTCGACATCGGCAAGCGCTTTCCTGTCGGCGTCGCTGCCGGCTCGGCGCTCGCGGTTGAGCCGGTTGGTTTCCTCCGCGTAAGCGCGCATGGCCTCCGCCGCGATCTCCGGCGCCATGAGCCGCGCGCGCAGTCCTTCCAGCATGCGGGCTTCCAGCGCCGCACGGGTAATGCCGCGGCTGTTGGAGCACGAGCCGTTCATGACGTGATTGGAACAGGCATAGCGATCCTGGCCGCGCAGCGCATAGGGACCCCCACAGCAGCCGCAGACCAGCAGGCCGGACAGAAGCGAGCGCGGTCGGTGCGTGCCGTTCAAACGGTTGGTACGGGCCGCGCGGGTCGCGGCGATGACGTTGGCATACTTCACCGCATGCTCACCCTGCCGCGCTTTCGCGGCCTGCCATAGTTCGTCATCGACGATGCGCAGCTCGGGAACTTCAGTGGTGATCCACTTGTCGCGCGGATTGAGGCGCGAGACGCGCCTGCCGGTCGCCGGGTCCTTGATGTACCGGAGCCGGTTCCAGACCAGCTTGCCGACATAGAGTTCATTGTTGATGAGGCCGGTGCCGCGCGCGGCGTGACCGCGCAGGGTGGAGTCCGTCCATAGCGCGCCATCGGGGCCGGGAATACCTTCCTCATTCAAGCGCCGGGCGATCGCGCGCGGGCTGATGCCGGCGGCGAAGGCGCGGAAGACGCGGCGGATGATCTCGGCCTGCGTCTCGTTGACGGTGCGCTCGCCGCGGATCGGCTCGCCCTCGGCGTCGGTGTGCTTTACCACGTCATAGCCGTAGCAGAGGCCGCCGCCGGATTTGCCCTTCTCGACGCGGCCGCGAATGCCGCGATGCGTCTTGGCGGCGAGGTCTTTCAGGAACAGCGCATTCATCGTGCCTTTGAGGCCGACATGCAACTCGCTGATCTCGCCCTCGCTCAAGGTGACGATCTGCACGCCAGCGAAGCGCAGATGCTTGAACAGCGTCGCCACGTCGGCCTGGTCTCGGCTCACGCGGTCCAGAGCTTCGGCCAGCACGATCTCGAACCGGCCGCGCTGGGCATCCTGCAATAGCGACTGAATGCCGGGACGGAGGATGACGCTGGCGCCGGAGATGGCGGCGTCGTGGTAGGTGCCGACGATCTTCCACTTCTCGCGCGCGGCCTGTTCGCGGCAGATACGGAATTGGTCGTCGATCGATTCGACGCTCTGGTTGTCGGAAGAATAGCGGGCATAGAGCGCAACCTTGGTCATCGCATCGTCTCCTGCGCGATCAGTCCTCGCACCGCTCCGGCGGCTCGTTGTCGTTCGCGGCTTCCAGCCGCTCGAATGCCTCGCGCGCCATCTGCCGGCCGATCAGGCGGGCAATCGTCAGTACCGCCGCATCGATCCGAACCCGCGCGTTCCCGTTGCCATTGTCGTTCGCTGCCGGCGGCGGTGCGTCGTCGGCAGCGCGATCTTCGTCCTCGATCATCGCCGCCCTCGTCCAGGAAAATTCCGGTCGAGTGACAGACTTGGGCTTGAGACGGCATGCGGTCAATGCTAATATTCTAGTCCTATCAGTAACTTACATCGTACTTCAGCGCACGACAGGCGGCTCGGGGAGCCTTCAGGGCGCTCAGGGGATACGACGGACGGCTCGAAAAAATTTCTGTTCACGTTCGCTGCTTTCCGGCTGTCCTGATCGCATCGGCAACGACGCCGAGCGGAAGGATGAGCTTGAGCGGGTCGTCCAACAGAGGCAGAGCGCCGAAGCGCTCATACCAGCGCGCCGCTTTGTCGTCCTTCGCGTCGATGGCGAGCGCGACGCCGCCGACTTGTGATGCGACGGCGAGCGCCCGCTCTCCGCTCGCTAGCAGCAAATCGCCACCCAGCCCTTGGCCCTGCATGGACCGATCGACGGCCAGGCGCCCCAGCCGAAAGACCGGCACGTCGTAACGGCCGAGCTTTCTGGTCAGGTTCGCTGGTACGCGAGCGAACTCGATGGAGCCTGGACTGATCGAATAGAAGCCAAGCACGCGCGCGGGCTCCGCCGGCGCTACCGCGACGAAGGTTTTGGCGCCGCCGGATTCGTGGTTCTGCCGGGCATAGCGGCTGAGGTATTCGTTCAGGTCCGGCACGCCGCAATCGAAGTGCTTGCGGTCATGCTGCCGCCCGATAGGCTCTTCGCGCCAATCCACCGACAGGATCAGGTCCGGGCCACACGGCGGCGCGCGGCGGCCATCAGGGCAGGGGTTGGCTTGGGCGGATTCTCCAGAAGCTCTAGCACACGAACTGTATCGCGTTCGCTGAGCACGATGCGTTCGGCCCGGTCCACCACGTCGCGGGCGGTAGGCAGCACGTTGCGCATGATGAAGCTGGTCACGTCCAGCCGCTCATAGGCGGCGGCCTGTGCCAGTAGCCGCTTTTCGTCCTTGGTGGCCCGCAGCTCGATCCTGTCTTCGCGGGCTGTTGTGGTTGCCGGCATGCCAGTCTCCATATTCTCCATATATGTACGTACTATATCCGTACAGGCTGATAAAAGTCAATGCCGAGGTTTTCCTGGCGGTCCCCAGGGCTTCCCCAAGCCCTGAATTTCCATTGGTGCTTGGCGAGCCTTTGCCGGGCCGGTTGAGGCGGGCTGTCAAGGCCGCAGCCGCGCTATGCGCGGTGGCGCGAAGCGCCGGCCTTGACAGCCCGACGCGGCCCGGCAGGCTTGCCGGCAAGCACCAATGGATTTCCAGCGCCGCAGTCGGCGGGCCGAAGGATCAAGCCTCGTTGACCTTGTCCGCCTCGGGAGGCTCGTTGTCGTTGTCGGCGCCCTTGGCCATCATCTGCGCGACGGAATCGAGAAACGCCTGGAATCGCTTCTCGCCCAGCGCCTTCGCGTCATCGCCGGGCGCGGGCAGGGTGGCGGCGTAGATCAGTTGATGGCGGATAAAGCGATAAAGGCTGCGGCTGATAACGACGCACTCGTTGCTGGTCCTGCTCACCTCGCGGGCGAGACGGTCGAGCTTCGCGTTCACGCGGTCTTCGGTCTGCGACGCCGAGCGCCGGTTCATGTAGGCTTCGACCATCTCCAGCAGCAGGTCGGATCGCGAGCGCTTCTGGCTCTTCGCCATCGCGGTGAGCCGCCGGCTCAGCTCGTCGGGAAGGAATAGCTGGTGACGTGTCTTGCCGCGGATCATCGTTCGACTCCGATGCGAAGCGGATCGCGGCTGCGCTCGAAAGTGCAGCCGTCGCTCAGGATACCCCCGAGCAAACCCGAGCGTTAGAGCCCTTTTCTGCTCCCTACTACTCCCTTGCCCTACGACGACACTCACAAGGACGGTCCTCCGCGTCCGCGACCGATCGTCCAATCGAAACCGTCGCCATGCGGAATACCCGAAACGGCGCGTCCGATATGCCGTTCCAGCGCCGGCCTCCAGGGGACCAGCGTGAATTCCAGAGATTTCTCGATGAGCGCGAAGCGTCCGCTCGCCATATCGATGGTCTGGCGATAGATGCCATCGACGCGGACGCCGGGGATCGGTTCGACAAATGTCTTCCCGATCTGGGCCTCGAGCTGGGTTCCGACCTGCCGCACTTCCCGTTCCCGGAGAACCTCGAGAATGTCCTTCCGGTAAAGAACATCACTGCCGTCGCGCTGCATCAAGCCCTGCTCGATCAGCCATTGCTGCCGACGCACCAGGGCTTGGCGCACGTCCCGGCCGAAGCCGTGGCCGGCACGCTCCTGGTTCACCTCGCGGGTGAGCTGACGGTCGAGCCAGGTCGCGCCCTCGGCTCCGACCTGCCGCTCGATCGGCACGGTGGAAAGGGTGTCGATCGCGACGGGATGCGCTTGCGCAAGCCGCTGCTCGTAGTGCCTGACCCGCTCCAGGTGGTCGGGCGCAATGGTCCAGGTTCCATCCCGTTCCCGCTCGACGGCGCCGGTCGTGCGCCGGATCGCCTCCAGCCGGCGGACATGCGTCGCCGCGAACGCTTCGCTCGCGGTGGGATCATGCTGGAGGTGGATGTCAATGCTGTACCGGCCCTCGTGGGCGGCGGCGATCTCGGCGACGGTCCTATCCACCTGGCGCGGCTCGGTCGAGCGGTTGGACAGGCGGACGATGCTGCCGACCGAAAAGCTTCCCTCCGCCTCGCCGATGTCGGCGTAGTGGCTGCGGCCGTCGATGCCGTCGATCACCAGATAGCGCCGGTCGCCTTGTTCATCGGCAAGCCCGCGCGCGACCACGCGCCCGACGATGGGAGCGGCGTCCCGGTCGTGGATCGTATAGAGCTGTGGCGACCGCTCCAGCTTGGCCTCGGTTATCGCCCGGTGCATCGCCTTGATGATGTCGCCGCGTTCGCCCATCTTCCGCAGCACGTCTTCCGCATCGGGCGACAGTGACCAGCGGAGCGGTCCGTCCGGTGTCGCGAGTTGCATGCGTTCGAGCTGCCGTGCCCGCGCGACCAACAACTGGCGATGAGCACGCTCGAAATCGGTGCCGGGATCGTCCATGCGCAAGTCGATTACGCCCTGCTCGGCGCGGCCGATCAGTGTCCGGTCGAGGCGGGTCAGGCGTTCGGCCTCGACTTCGTGCTCCAACTGAAGCTGCATTTCCTGCTCGGTCTGCGGGCCGAGGTCGCGGGTCAGCACTTCGCCCGCCCGGTGGCGGATGCCGTGCGAAAGATAGTCGCCGGCTATGTTGAGGATTTTACCGTCCTCGGTGACGCCGCGCACGACGACATGGACGTGGGGATGGCCGGTGTCGTGATGATCGACGGCCACCCAATCGAGCGTCGTGCCGAGGTCCGTCTCCACCTGCGCCATGACATCGCGCGTAAACGGCTTCAGGTCCTCGTAGGCTGTGCCATCCTCCGGCGACAGGATGATGCGGAACTGATGGCGATCCTCCAGCCCGCGCTCGATGAACGTGCCGCGGTCCACCTCGTCGGTGAAAGTCGAATAGAGCCGGCCCGGCTCGCCTTCGCGGCTGACGCCCTCGCGTTCCAAGTAGCGCAGATGGGCCTGCACCCCGCCGGCCTTTCCGGTGGCCTTGACGACGCGGACCTTCACCGTCACCCGGCGGGGACGGACGCGCGCGCCGGACTGCCGATCGAACGACCAGCCCGAACCACGCGGGAAGCCGGCGGCGATCTTCGCCCCTCTGCCGCGCGCGTTGAACCGGCCCGGCGAGGGTGAAGGCGCTCGCTGCGCCGAAGCGCCAGGCACGGCGCTGGGCAGCCGGCGCGGATTGCCGCCAGCGCGAGCGACGCGGCCCATCAACACTGTGCGCAGTGTCGTCGGGGTGCGAACCGCGTCACGGCGCGAGCGTCCTATCCGTGGCTCGAAGCGGTCGTCGTTCTGTGCCATAATCAGGGAAATTGGGCGGCCGGGCTGTTGCCGGCAAGTGTCTCCCTGGTAGATGCTTGAAGCGCCTGAAGAAAAGACCAGTAGAGAAGCGAACAGTCTCCCTAATCGCTCCAGGGAGCGGCAGTGTCTCCCTAAAAAACGATGTGAAGACAAATACTTGCGCCAGAATGGCGCGCGAACGCAGTTCGCTTTATCTTCCGTAACAGTAATTCCCTTTCGTGTCTTTCCTGCACCATCCCGTCCTTTATCGCCATCTCCAAACTTTGCTCGACCTCGCCCCAAAACCGCCGCATGGCGCCGATGACCTGCAATCAAATGGGCGTTGATCCTGCACGCTGGGCGTGGTTCACGATGCCGGAAAGAGGGCGGAGAAGCGTCGCGCACGGTGCAGTGAGGCCGTCGCCAGCTTGTCGACATGCCGGCATTTGGCCGGCGGAACCCAGCTCGAAAGCGTGTGCTCGGAGGTGAAAGAAGACCGTGCCGGTGAGCGGGACTCGGCTTTCTCGGCGTGAAGTACACAAGCGATGAGGTGTCCTTGACTACCTCGATGTGACGAACAGCGAGGGACATCGGATCAACCATCTGGCGTGCAGCAGCACAAAACCGTAGGCTGAATATGGGGCGCCGCTGGGGGAGGAGGGGATGACCACGGGCTGTCAAGCTGGGCGATTTATGGTCCATTTCTTTGTTGTCCACATGCCGCTTTCGATGTTCAGCGCATGCGCTTCGACTGGATATGCGCCGTGAGCAGAGTCCACATCGAGCTTCAACGCGTGCAGACATGGCTGTTCGCTGTGCCGCGCCTACGAGCGATGGTCGGTGCCAACACTTTGCTCGGCGAAGTGCTTCGGGTCCGTCTCCCTGAACTGGCACAACAGCAACCGTCCTGGACATTGGCGGGCGGATTCGACGGCTACCCTTTAGCGGCCGCTGACGATCCGCTCGCGGGTCACGACAATCCCGCTTCCGACGCGCAAGCGGGAATTCTCGCGCGCGACGGCGGGCATTTCGAAGCGAATTTTGCGTCCGGAGAACACGAGTTCGCCACAGCGGCGGCGGCGCTCCTGCGGCGCGAGCTTCCGGTTTTGCGGTTTCGTATTTCGATCGACGGAGTCGAGCAAAGCGCTGCGGGCATGGGTCTGTCCACAGAGCTTCCGGTGCTCGCGCCGTGCGAGTGGACCGGCCGTGGGCTGGCATCGGTCGTGATCCGGCAAGGCTCCGAACAGGCATCAGTATCGTTGGATGTATCGCGGCGTCACGAAGCGGCGAGATGCGCAGAGAAAGGGCATGCTCATGATCTCGCGAGCCTTCTCGCGACTACAACGAAACTGAAGGAAGCTCCACGCGTCGGCACGTTTCAGGAGCTCGCGGGACGGGGCTATCTGGCTCTTATCCATGCAGACGGGAACGGAGTCGGGAGCGCTGCGGGATCGTCTGGCGTGGATCGCGCGAGGTTCTTTCATTGTAATCGGGTGCTGCTGCGGCGCGCGCTTCAGGTCGCCATCAATACCGCGTGCGGCGGCGCGCAAGCCACGCCCTTGCAACTGCTGATGCTCGGTGGTGACGATGTACTCGTCATCAGTCAGGCCGACACAGCACTCCCGTTTGTCACGAAGCTCTGCGAGGAGCTTGCGAGGTTGCAAGCTGGTGCTGAGCGGGAATTCAAACTCACTCTTGGCGTCGGAGTCGTGTTCGCGCGCCCGACTATTCCTATCCATCGGCTCCACGAGGTGGCGGAGCGGCTCGCCGCCTCGGCCAAGCGGCGTTTCCGTGGCTTCTCTGACCACGAGCGTCGTTCGGTCGTCGATTGGGCGGTCTACACCACCGCCTGGATCGACGATCCCGAAGAGGTTCGCCGACGAGACTGGGTGCGCGGCAAGGGAGATGATGCGCGCGTGTTGTCCCGACGCCCCTTCGATGTACTGGGCAGCGGCCTCGACAGCCTCCAGGGTCTTCTTGGCGCCGCAGAGAAGATCAAAAGCGCATCACGGTCTCAGCTCCGCTATCTTGTTGACCAGCTTCCGCGGGGGCGGACGCTGTCCGACTTGGCGTTCGCCGAACTATCCGAAGAGGCACGAACTACTCTGAAGTGTGTCGGTATCGAAAAAGTATGGACGCAAATCAGCGGCTCGTGGCTGACCTCGATTCTCGATCTCGTCGAGATTTCCGAGATCAGCCGTCTCGGCCGGGCCGGAACGGGCGCCGACAAGCCGACCCCCGACGTGGCCGCAGGGGAGGCGACCCATGTCGAGGCATAAGAAAAAGCACTCGAACAGGGGCGGGCGCGCCGCCGCGCCGCCCATCCCGCGGCCGAACGCTCCGATGCTGGCAACCGAACGCGAGGTGTGCGCGGATGCAGCACAGGACGGCTGGGTTCGTGTGAAACTTTCGGCAGAGCTGCTCGAAGACGCCCACCCAGGCTCCGGTTCTGGCGGTGGGGGAATTGATGCGCTTGTCGCCCGTGACCGGGGAAGCCGCTCTGTCATCTGAGCATCCCATGTCGAAGGGGTCCTGCGCGACGCGGCCCGGAGACTCCGCAGCGCGGATGAAGCGGCCGAATTTTTCGGTCGCGCCGGCGGGCAGCAGCAGCGCGCCGTATTCACATCCCTTTATGCGGGGTCTGATCCGGAGACCCGGATATGGCGATCAACCGCTCGTGCCGCGTTCGACAATCGCGCGCCCCGGGATGAGACGCTGCGCGTTGTGGAATACGTCCCCAAAGGCACTCGCTTCGAGGGGCTGATTGAGCTTCCCGCAAGCGATCTACCCCTCCTGCGACGGCTGCTCCTTGAAGTGGATGCCGTGGGTGGCGGCAGGGCGACCGGCTCAGGCCGGGTAAGGCTGTCGCTGGCCGAAACGATGGCTTCCCCGCGCCCGGTCGGGAACCCCACCGGCCATCTCGTGCTGTTGCTGCGCAACCTCGATCCGCTCTGCATCACGGCGACGGCAACCCCGGACAACCTGATCCCCAGCCTTGCCTTCGTGCCGGGTCGGGCCTTGCTCGGCGCATTCGCCAACTGGCTGATTGCCGAAGGACGCAAGGACGCGGCCAAGCTGTTGGTGGATGGGCTTGTGTCGGTGAGCGATGCTTTGCCGGTGCCGTACGCCCCCAAAAAATTGGCGAAGGCCGAAGCCCTGCCTGCGCCTCTATCACTGCAGAGCGAGAAACCAGCAGGCTCCGCGGGTCCCATTCCCTGGTGGGCTAAGACATCCGCCACGCCGCGGCGGCTCGACAGCCATAGTCCCGCTGCGCAAGGGCTTGGATTGAAACGTCCCGAGCATGACCTGTTCGTGTACCGGGGCGCGCCGGCCGAACCGTGGATCGCCCACCGCCCGCAGCTTCGCGTACGCCTGCGAAATGGCCGGCCCGATCCGAACCAGGCCGATCCATCGCTGTTCGCGATCGAGCAGATCGTGGAAGACACGCTCTTCCTGTGCGAACTCCAAGGGACGCCGGAGCATATGCGCAGTCTTGCCGCCAACTTGAAGCCTGTTCTTGAGGGACGCCGCTGGCTGCGGGTCGGGCGCGCGGGCGCGCCCGTTGAGGTTGCGCAACTTGAATGGCCAGGGACTCCAACACGCAGTGCGGGGTCACCATCCGCCATCCTCACGCTGACGTCCGATCTTCTGATCCGCGATGAGCATCTACGCTGGCGGACAGCTTTTGATGACGCTTCCTTTCAGCAGCTTCCCGGATGGCCCGCAAACCTTCGGGTGTCGCCTATCGCCCAGGACACGGTAGCGGTGCACGGCTTCAACGGAACGTCGCGGCTCTGGCGCATGCCCGCCTACGGGGTGCGGCGTGGCTCCGTATTCAAGGTCGAGGGCGACGGCGTGGCCGAGCTTGTACGCATGGCGACCGACGGGCGGTGGCTGGGGGAAAGGACGCACGAAGGCTTCGGACGATTCCGCCTCGATGAGATCTTGCCCGGCATCACCGACGGGACTTCAGCAATAGCCAGCGCCACTCCTCCGCCGCCGGACGAGCCGGACGATGCGGTCGCGGTGGTGACCCGACAGTGGTATAAAGATCATCCCGCATTGGCCACGGTGGGAGGCGCATCCGATCGCCGGCCAAGCCTGTCGCAATGGCTCGACCTCGTCGGTGCTTTGGAGCGAAACGAGCCTAATGCATTGGCTTCTCGCCAAAAACCGACGACCGCGGGCGGGGAAAGCTGGCGTCATCCGGATGCGCGCAAAATTCTGGACGAGCTTGCAGCCATTCGAGGTACAGCCGAAAGAACCTCCCACGTACGCCTCTTCGTGCGCTGGCTGAGAGCAGCGATGCGGGGAGTGGATGCATGAACACCCGCTTGACTCTGTTCACTGCAACGCTCGTTCAGGATTCGGCCCTATCGGTTTCCGGCGTGGACCGGGAAAGCAGCGCGGATCAGCCCTTCGCCCTCGTGGACGGCGTGCCGACCCTCGCCGGGCGTGGTCTCAAAGGCGCGGCGGTGGCGATGGCGCGCCGGTTCTTCGATCCGCTTCCGCGGAGCGTTTCCGAGGACGCAGGAAGAACCATGGCCTATCGGCGCTCGGCCTGGGAGTTCGCCAATGCGATACCAGAGTCCTTTGGGATGTCCCCACGAATTCGGGCCGGCGTGGGCATCCGCCACAAGACCGGCGCACGCGCCGGCGGTGTGCTCTATGATCGCGAGATCGTTCCCGCGGGCACACGTTGGCCGTTGGCGTTCCGTGTCGACTGGTCGCTTGCCGGGATGGAATCCGCCGAAGCTGAAGGTATCCTGGGTTGTGTGCTGGCGCGGCACTGGTCCGCCGGACGCTGTTGGCTTGGCGGCGGTGTGGCAAGAGGGCTAGGGTGGTGCCACATCGAAAACCTTCGCGCGTACCGCCTCGATCCTGACGCCTATGAGCGGTGGGTCCAGTCCGGACGAGAGGTTTTGCCCGATGCGCTCCCCGATGTGCCGGCCGTAGAACCGACGCGATCCTGGTGCTTCCGCACCCTCGATCTGAAGCTCTCCTTCGGCGAATATTGTCCAAGCGGCGAGGAGTCCGCATGGGGACTCGATATGCTCGCCATCGGTCCCCACGAGACCGAGCGGGCGACTCAGGCGACCGGGGATGGCGCCTGGGCCAGACCGTCCTGGGCGTCGCCCAGCGATTCGACCCCGGACGGACTCAGCACCGACCGCGCGATCATGATGGATCGGGGCCGGCCGTTGCTGCCCGGATCGAGCATCCGTGGACCGCTGCGGCACGCCTTCTCGCGGGCAAAGACCGCCGCTGGGCAGACCGTCCGGGATCCTCATATGGTCCAGGGCAAGGTCGGCGCGGACGATCCGGGCGGCGAGGTATTCGGCACGGTCGCCAGGAGCAGCCGCGTTCTTATCCGCGACGGAAGAGCCGAAGAGGGATGGGCCGCCGCCCGCCTCCACATGCACGCCGAGGACGAATTCTCGGCCGGCTCCTATGGCAGCGCCAAGCGCGATGCCGTCCGCATGCTCCGCGGGATATTCCCGGTTCGCATTGTCGTCGAGGGACCCGATGCGCATTCTGTAGAACCGCTGATCAAGGAAATCGACCGGCTCGTCGCGCTGGGTGAGCTTGGCTATCTCCCGCTTGGCGGACATAAAACGCGAGGCGCAGGATGGGGAAGCTGGCAAGCCGCGTCCTGGGTCGCGGACGATGTCGCTGCCGCTCGAAACTGGGTTTCGTTCGAGGAAGCGACCATCGAGAATCGCCGAACATCTGGCCCGCAGCCTGCAGAACAAGAGGATGCTGCTTGGGCCAAGTGGCGGGGCAACGCCGTTGAGACGACTCATGTGCGTGTGAGCGGTGGAAGCCTGGACTCCCCGGCTCCGCCGCTGGGTGAGACCGCCTCGCGGGCACGTGCCGCTCTCGGAGATAGGCTTACGGCTTGGTGGTGCGATCCCGCGATCGACCTGGCGCTTGCCATGCCGCCCGCTGTCTTCGGCCGTGATTGGCCTGATGAGGAGATTATTCGGGTCGAAGAAGCGGCCTTCTACGCGAATAACGCTGTCTGGCGCATGGCACGGACGGTTGGCGGGTCGAGATGGGTGTTCATCGAGGAAGTCGGAGCCGACGAACCGGATGCACCTCCAGCATTAGTCGTTCATACGCCGGCGTGTCTGCATGGCAGCACTCGGTTCGCCGCCGCGCAGACGGATCGAGGACCGGTACGCCTGAAGGAGTGGCACGTCGATGGCCAGTTCCTCGGCTTTACGCTCGTGCCGGAGGAACGTTGATGTCCGCGGAGAAACCGCATCGCATCCGGGTGAGGGTACTCGACGGAAAGCGACGCGAATGGAACAAGCTCAAAGGGCAGCTTGGCTCGCATCTGGACGTGATCGATGCCAAGGATGGAATCGAGTTTGTCGTTTGCGCCGTCAAGGAAGCCCACCTCGATCAGGTCCGCGCCAAGCTCGCCTCCGCCGGCTTGGAAGAGGTTGCGGGCGGGGACACGAATGTAGCTTCGCCCGTTCCGAAGCCGGTCAGAACGCAGGTAGCGCAAGGCCGAGGACCAAGGAGGCAGCAAGCGATACCAGGCACTTCGGTTTCCCCGGCCGCCGACAAGTTGAAGCCGAAGCCCTACGGGTTCGTGCCGCTCCCGGATGAGATGACGACCTCCCCTCCGGTCTGGCATGACGGCAGCGGCTCCGTGGACCGGCTCTCGGGGGAAATCCGTTGTGAGATCGAGACGCTCACGCCGCTGCTGGTCGGATGGGAACGGCGGCAGATCGGCGACGCCGAAGAACCTTGGCCTCTGCCGCATAGGCCGGTCGATGGCGACAAGGTCGATGTGCCGGGCGTTGGTCTCACGATCAAGACCAAGTCCGTGCTCTGCCCGCTGCGGGCGCCCTGGCGTGATCGCCCGGTTCTGATCCCGGGCGACTCGATTAAAGGGCTACTGCGGCACGAACTCGGCGCGCTTCTCGGCGCCCCTATGGAGCGGGTGGCCGAGAGGCTATACTCCTATCGGCCGAACAGTCTGTTTCCGAACGCCCCGAATCCGCGGCTGGTGGCGCGGTTGGCGCGCGTTGCTGATGATAGCATTGAGATGAGACCTCTCGATAAAAATAATGCTAGCAACCCACGCGTTCGCGTCCCCGTAAAGCTCGATCTGCTGACCGATAACCTGAAATACGACAGACAGCACAACTTACAGCCACCCCTATACCGTTTCGATTCCGCTGCGGGCGCAGCATACCGCGGAGGGCAAGGGGCTGGTGAGAAGCTGAACTCCAAACGCAAACTCCACACGAAACTGGAAGCAAATCCGGCGTCAACCACCAAAGTGGTCGTGCCTGACTCCGTTCAGGCGGGTTATCTCAATACGCTGCGGCATCTTGTTGATCCAACTCACGGTCATTTCAGCGAACGACATCCCGACGTGCCGACCATGATAAAGGGGGAGGACGCGAGAAACCGCATTTTGCACGCGGCAACTAATGTGGTTTTCCAGCCCGGTGACATGATCTGGGTCGAATGGGATACGCAAAAACAGTGCATCGTCTCGCTCGGCTGGCACTATTATTATCGCTGGGCCTATATCGACACAGTCCGCAAGACGGGGTGGGCCAACGAGCGCCGCGGCCTGTTTCCTCTTGAAGCAGAAAGAGCCTCGGACGATGAGGGCGCGCCAGCGGGGTTATCCGCAGTCCGCCGCCTCTTTGGCTATACCGGAGATAACGAGGGCAGCGCGGGCATCGGCAGGGACGACCACGCGCAGCTTATGGGCCGCCTCTCGATGAATGCCGCAATCGAGGTGGTCGAGCCCGGCGACACCACCGAAAAGCGTTTCCTGCCGCCTACCTTTCTCAAGGAGCTCGGCATGCCGCGCCCGAGTGCGGTCGAGCACTATCTGGAGCAGCCTTATTATCCGAGGCAGCGGCCATCGGACCGCGCACAGCTCGTCACCTATGGTGATGCTACGGGCTATGACCAGCCAGGCAGGCTCGCCGGCCGCAAATTCTACCTCGACCGAAAGGACGCTTACACTGGCGAGCCTTGGAAGGATGATTCCGAGGCCAATCGCCTCAACGACCGCAGCACATTGGCGCTGGAGGCGTCGCGCCCTGGGCGGCGATTCCGCTTCACCGTGCGGTTCCGCGATCTTGATCCGGTCGAGCTTGCCGCCGTTCTCGCCGCATTGTGCCCCCACCAATTCCGTGCAGTCCTTGGCGGCGACCATGCGGACGGATACTGCTCGAAGCTCGGCTATGCGCGTCCGCTCGGATGGGGCAGTGTGCGTATCGAGGCTAGGACACTTCTGCTGCTCGACGGCTTGAGCGACAAGCCTGCGCTACGCCCGGTCAACGATCTTCCCGGATGGATGCGCCAGCCCTTCACGAAGACACCAATGGTTCAACAATGGCTCGCCATCCATCGGCATAAGCATCCTGATGCCGCCGACTACCCGCGTGGGCAGGACGGCAACATCTATTCGTACCATACCAAGCTGCGCACCGATCACAGCCGCGCGCGCCGATACAAGCACGAGGGCGGCCAATGAGCGCGCTGCTCGTCATCACCACCGGCCAGACCGACGTGCAACTCGTCGAAGGGGATGTGCGGCGGGAGCTCTCGAAGAACAACTGCGCGTCGCTGCACGATGAGATCGCGCGCCGTAAGGGCGAATGGCGGTTGGCGGATTCACCGCCATCGAAAGCGGCCGGTACGGTTGAGTCATTGCGCCAGGGTGCCTTCGACCTATGCACGCCGAAGCTGGACGCGGTGCTGCGATATGCAAAAGACAAGCAAATCACGTTGACCTCCGCGCTCATCCTGGAAACGCGACGTGACGCCCAGGCAGTGCCTGGCGACCCGCGATATGCGGGTGCGGTACTCGCGACCCGACTTCGGGAATATGGGATCACCGACGTACGGCAGGTGCCATTCCTTACCAATCAAGAGCGCTTGGAGGGCTGCGAACCTCGGGATTCCATCATTCGCCACGAGGTCGTGGATCGGATCGAGGGCGCGGTGGGGAAAGCTGTCAAGGACTTCAGTCCCGCCCAAATTCTTGTCGCGACGACAGGAGGATTTCCGGTGGTCGCCAATCTCGTGGAGGAGATTGTACGCCTGTATGCGACGCCGGATGGGACGGTCGAGCTGCTCGAAGTCCCAGACGGTGCGGAGGGGCATGCGGTCTCGCGTCAGAGAGTGCCTGAACCGGAAGCTTCATATCAGGCGCGTCGGCATGCGCGCGATCTGATCGAGAAGGGCAACCTGTTGGGAGCCTGGGGCGCGGTGCAGCATCTCCACGGCGACGCCGTTGAACAGCGATGGACGAAGGTCGTCGAATGGCTCGGCCAATTTGCAGCATCACTTCCTATGCCAGAGGCGTGCGACATTGGCGTCCTGAAACACGAGCATATGTCCATAAGGACGGCGCTCCGTGTCGAGCTGGCATTGCGTGCGGGCGATATCCCAAGGGCTGTTCACGGGACCGTCGCGTTCTTCGAGTCCGCCCTGTGGGATCATCTCAGGTCACGGCTGACTCATCACGATGATCCGAAGAAGCGTCGGCTGTACAAGGTTGATCCAGCTCCCGCCGACTACCTGATCCGGAAAGGAGACGGGAGCGACGAGGACCGAAAGCAGCCGTTTGAAGTCACCGAGGAAGCCGACGGTGTTCGTTGGTACAGAATCTTTGATGATGACGTGTGCGGAATTCGTCTCGCAAAGCATTACATGAAACAAGAGGCGCTCCGGAAGCTTGGTCAGGCGGTCTCGAATATTCGTGAGCTCAGGAACGATGTTGCCCACAATGAGCCTACTTCGGAGCTCATGGACGAAGCGCACGCCAGAATGGTCGCTGCCTCGCTGTGGTCCCGGAACTACGAGTTTCTGGCGACGCCGCTGGTGCAATGTGTCTTGCGCGACCTGGGCGAACAGCACCCGGATCGTCTCTGCACTGATCTTGTCTCAACCGTTCGGTCGCGATTGCTGAGACTGCCGCCGCTCTGAGCCGGGCGGGAAAGTTCGATTTGATCTTGTCCCCGGGGTTTCAGATCGGCACGCATAGCGAATGTCGGTCTCGGCCAAGGCGTGTCCCCGCAGCCAGACCAAGCCCTTGATTCCAAATCAGGAATCAAGGGCTTTCTGATTCTGGTAAACGGTAAGCGGTGCTCTGAGACCATTCTGCTCGCGCGAGCCCGAAGGTGCTTGTAGTGGCTGAGGCGAGGAGCTTCAGGCTATCCGTATGGATGAAGTTAGGGACGAAACGGAGGCCGGGTTTCAGCGGGTTGAGCTGCTGACCGGCCCGATCCGGCGGCGGCGTTGGGCAGGGGAAGAGAAGGCGCGGATTGTAGCGGAGACGCTGCGGCCTGGAGCGCGGGTGTCGGCAGTGGCTCGGCGCTGGCAGCTGCATCCGCAGCAATTGTTTGGCTGGCGGCGCGAAGCTCGTGTGGAGGAAGCGGCGCCTGGTCAAGCGGGAGCTGGGCTGAAGCTGGGGTTCGTGCCGATTGTGGCGACGAGCGATGTGGGCGTGTCGATGGCGCGGCCGGAGCCGATGCGATCGAGCATAGAAGTGGCGCTTGCCGGCGCCGTGGTGCGGGTAACGGGTAAGGTGGATGATGCCTTGTTGACCGCGGTGCTGCGCGCGGTGCGGCACTCTTCGTTGGGTGCGCGGTGATTGGCATCCCGACCGGGGTACGGGTGGTGGTCGCGACCCGCCCGGTCGATTTTCGTAAGGGTGCGCATGCGTTGGCTGCCCTGGCGTCGGAGGTGCTGTCTGAAGATCCGTTTTCCGGGCTGGTGATCGTCTTCCGTGCCAAGCGGGCGGACCGTTTGAAGCTTTTGGTCTGGGACACGAGCGGCCTGGTACTGGTCTGGAAAGAGCTGCAGCAGGGTTTCTTTCGGTGGCCGCCGATCACGGACGGGGTGATGAAGCTATCACCCCTGGAGTTTGCTGCGTTATTTGGCGGTCTGGATTGGACGCGTGTTCAGGCAACAAAGAGGATTCACAAACCGGTCGTCGCGGCGTAGGATTCGCTCCGTGATTCGCAACGATTCGCCGGACCTACCCACTGACGCTGACGCGCTGCGCGGGC
>JASHOF010000129.1 GCA_030041255.1 Acetobacteraceae bacterium | reverse complement strand
CATGTCGGTGCGGGTCATGATGGCGGCGAGCCTATGACGCTGGGCTGTGGCCAGCCGCAGCCGGCGCGCCGTGGCCTGAAGCTCCCGGTGTAGCGTCGCCGGTGGCACCGGCATTCTTGCCCCGGGTGCCCGGTTTTCCGTTCCCGCGAAAGAACTTCTCGCCGCGTTCGGCCCACCTCGCGAGGGCTTCGGGTTTGTCCTTGGCTTGCTCGACGGCGGCGAGGAGGGCGCCGGCGAGGGCTTCAAGCGGCAGGGAATCGGCGCTGGTAGCGGTGACCAGCTCGCCGAGCTGAGTGACGCGCCGTGCCTTGAGTTCCCGGGTGCGTTCCTCGAGAGTCTTGAGTTCGGCGTCGATATCGCGAGGCTTGCGCATAGAGGGCTCCGTATCGGGACCGATAGTGCCAATCTACAGACCGCCGTAAGCTGCGTCACTCTCGGTTGAGAGCAGCGGAGCCACCCTTTGAGTGCGCGCTTATACGTTGCTTTGCAACGTGGCGCGTGTCAGGCTCCTGCCACGAAGCGAATCGGGGCCGGCGGCGTGGCGATCTACCATTTTTCGGCGAAGGTGATCAGCCGTGCGGAGGGCCGCAGCGCGGTGGCGGCGGCCGCGTATCGTTCGGCCTCGGAGCTGTTCGACGACCGCCTCGGCCGGGCTCACGATTTTTCCAACAAGGCGGGCGTGGTGCACTCGGAGATCTTGCTCCCCGAAGGCGCCCCGGCACATCTTTCCGACCGAGCGGCGCTCTGGAACGCGGTTGAAGCCGGGGAGAAGCGGAAGGACGCGCAGCTGGCCCGGGAGATCGAGATCGCTCTGCCGCGCGAGCTTTCGCGAGCAGAAGCGATCCGCCTGGCGCGGGACTTCGTAGCCGAGCAGTTCGTTTCTCGCGGGATGATCGCCGACCTCAACGTGCACTGGAGCCGCACGGCGAAGGGCGATGGGGAGGCCGACGGCCAGCTGCAGCCGCATGCGCATGTGATGCTGACGATGCGCAAGGCCGGGACGGAGGGGTTCGGCCCGAAGGTGCGGGAATGGAACCGGACCGAGACGTTGCTCGGCTGGCGGGAGCGCTGGGCGGAGCTGGCAAACGAGCGGCTGGCCGAATGCGGGCAGGATCTCAGGATCGATCACCGCTCGTACGCCGAGCAGGGGATCGCCCTGGAGCCGCAGAACAAGGTCGGGCCGGCGGGAGCACGCCGGCAGGCGCGCGGCGAGGAGGCGGAGCGCGCGACAGAGCACGCGGAGATCGCCCGGCGGAACGGTGAGCGGATCATTGCCGATCCGTCTTTGGTGCTGGCGGCGCTGACGCGGCAGCAATCGACGTTCACACGGCGGGACTTGGCGCGGGTGGTGGACCGGCACACGGCGGACGCGGAGCAGTTCGGTCGGGCGCTGGCGAAGGTGGAGGCCTCGCCGGAGCTGGTGCGGCTGGGATGCGACGGGCGCGGGCTGGAGCGGCTGACGACGCGGGAGATGCTGGCGACCGAGCAGCGGATGGAGCAGGCGGCGACGGCGCTGGCGGAGCGGCAACAGCACCAGGTGGCGCCGCGCCGGCGGGCAGCGCAGCGGGAGGAGGGGCCGCTGGGCCGGGAGCAGTTGCTGGGGTTCCAGCACGTCACCGAGGCGCGGGATCTGGCGGTGGTGGTTGGATATGCGGGCACGGGCAAGAGCACGATGCTCGGGGCGGCACGCGCTGCGTGGGAGGCAGCGGGCTACCAGGTGCGCGGGGCGGCGCTCTCAGGCATCGCGGCCGAGCAGCTCGAGGCGGGATCGGGGATCGCGAGCCGGACGGTGGCAAGCCTGCTCTATCAGTGGGAGCAGGGGCGGGAAGGGCTCAGCGGTCGCGACGTGCTGGTGGTGGACGAAGCGGGGATGATCGGCTCGCGGCAGATGGAGCGATTGCTTGCGCAGGCGCACTCGGGCGGGGCGAAGGTGGTGCTGGTGGGGGATCCGGAGCAGCTGCAGGCGATCGAGGCGGGGGCGGCGTTCCGGGCGATCGCGGAGCGGGTCGGGGCGGTGGAGATCACCGAGGTGCGCCGCCAGCACGCGCAATGGCAGCAGGAGGCGACGCGGGAGCTGGCGACCGGACGGACGGTTGAAGCGATCGAGCGCTACGAGGCGGCGGGGATGGTGCACGCGCACGGCACGCTCGAGGAGGCGAAGGTGGCGCTGATTACCGGCTGGGCGGCAGCCTGCCAGGCGGCGCAGCCCGGAGAACCGGAGCTGCGGCAGATCATGCTGGCGTACCGGCGCGAGGAGGTGCGGGATCTAAACGAACGGGCGCGGGCGGTGCGCCAGGCTGCCGGCGAGCTCGGTGCCGACTGGCGGGTGCAGACGGAGCGTGGAGAGCGCGTCTTTGCCGCCGGGGATCGGTTGTACTTCCTGAAGAACGAACGTTCTCTCGGAGTGAAGAACGGAACCTTGGCGACCATCGAACGGATCACTGGCGCATCATTGACAGTGCGGCTTGATGACGGGCGGGCAGTGAGCTTCGACCTGAAGGACTATGCGCACGTTGATCACGGCTACGCGGCGACGGTGCACAAGAGCCAGGGGGTCACGGTGGACCGGGCGCACGTGCTGGCTTCGCCGTTGATGGACCGGCATGCGGTGTATGTCGGGCTGACAAGGCACCGCGAGCAGGTGGCGGTGCACTGGAGCACTCAAGAGCTGGGCAGCCGGGAAGAGCTGGTGCGAGTGCTCGGGCGGGAGCGGCTCAAGGACACCAGCCTGGATTACGGGACGGAGGCCGTCTGCCAGGCGGAGGCCGCCTGCCAGCCGGCCGGAACCGGGGCGGAACGAGAGATTCGCGCCGAGTCGGCGGCTGATCCGGTGCGGGCCTACGCGGAGCGGCGAGGGCTGGTACCCGAAAGCGAGATCGTGCTGCGCGCGAGAGAGGCGGAGCGTGCGGAGGGGCCGCGGCCACGGCAAGGCATGTTCACCGGGCTCAAGCTCTCCACTGGTCCGGTGGCAGAGGCCGGCGCTGTGCCCGAGCGGGAGCGGCAGGCCGAGGCAGAGCGGGCCGAACCGGCGCGCCAGGGCGTGTTTGCGGGGCTGAGGCTGCCGGCCGGCCCGATTGAGCGGACTGCCACCCCTGCCGCCTCGCCCGAACGGGGGCGGGAGGCCGAGCCACTACAGGGCGCGGTCCGGGCCTATGCGCGGGCCTGGGCGGATGCGGCGCGGATGCGGGGGTCTGGGTTGCCGATACTGCCGCATCAGGCGGCGGCGCTGGCGCGGGCCGAGCGCCTTGTCGAGGCCGCGAGGCCCGGGTTCCGGCAGGACCTCGATGCAGCGCTCACCCACTCGTCGAGCCTGGCGCGGAGCGCCGGCAGAGCGGCTGGGCTCGGGGCGCTGATCGAGGCCGGGCAGGCGGAGCGGAGTCGCCGGGAGAAGCTGGAGGTGCGGGCGCGGATGGTGGTGGAGCGGTGGGGTCAGTTGGAGAGAGCCTACGAGAAGGCCCGGAGAGACTATGACTGGCGGACGCAGCGGGTGCTGGCCGGGCAACTCGAGCGGTTTGCCCAGGCGCTGGTGCGGCGTCCCGGGCTGCTCAGTCTGCTGCGCGACCGGGGGCCAGAGCTTGGGCTTGCGGAAGGTGGGCGGCTGTCACGAGCGTTGCAGAGCCGGGATCCCGAGGAGGAGCTGGTGCAGGAGCTCCGGCTCCGGCGGAGCCACAGCCTGGGGCTGGGGCGGTAACCCGCGATGAGCGAGGCCGCTGGAGAGGACGATGCGGTCCGGGCGTTCGCGGCGCTCAGGGCGGAGGTGGCCCAACTCCGCCAGGGGATCGAGCTGGTGTACCGCCAGGGCCAGGAGGCGGCGGTCGATTACAGCCCGACGCTTGGCGAGATGGCGAAGACGCTCACAGCGGTGCAGAGCCGGCTGGCGGCGATCGAGGGCAAGCCGGCACTTTCGCTGACGCCGCAGTTGTTCCGCCAGCAGATCGAGGACGCGGGGCAACGGGCCGGCGAATGGGCCGGGCGGGCGATGGCGGAGGGCGCCGCAGCGCAGAGTACCGCCGTGCGTGAGCTCCGGGTGCTGGTAGGCCAGGCCCGCACGCGCAAGGACCAGCGAGGGTGGCTCGCCTTTGCGGCAGTGGGCGGTGCCATGGCCGGGCTGCTGCTGATCCGGGTGCTGGTCGCGGTGCTGCCTGGGCCCGGGGACTGGCTGGCGGCGCGGCTGATCGGCGGCGGGCCGTGGTGGGCGGGGCAGGTGCTGATGGACGATGCCGATCCCGCGGCGTTCGCGCGGATGGTCAAGCTCGACCAAGCCTGCGGGCCGCGATCCGGGGAGGCCTGCGCCGCGGCGATCGTGTCGGACAAAGCAGCCAAGGCTGGGGCAGGAAGCAGCGTGGAGACGCTGCCGCGCCCGCCCGCGCCGGCGAAGCAGCGGTAACCTTTCGAGCCACTCAGCACGCCATTTTGGTGGAAGCATGAGCATCGCCGGGGGCAAAAGCGAGTAGCGACTATTCCGACGGCCGATAGGGCGCACGACCGATATCCTGATCCTTCACTCTTACCCCGTTGCAGAACCGGAGTAGGTTCAATGAACAAACATCCTGCGATGAAAACCATACCCTCGATAATTCTTGGCCTCGTGGTCTTCTTGTCATCCCCGGCATTCGGTCAGCCAAACATTGAGCCAGAGCAGTGTATACTCGATACCCTCAAGTCAGCTCCTCCAGATTCTGCTGCGATGGTTCGTTGGAATTGTGTTCACATGTACATCAAAGCAGTTGAAGCGAGGGCAACACCGTTACCCTTAGGGGATTTTACCACTGCGTCACTGCAATGGTTTGCGAGCATTCCGGCAATTCCGGATCCTCTTCCAGAGCACATCATCGTGACGTTAAAAAACAACTCCGCGAGCCAAATTATCTCGGCAGACATTATCATAATCAATAGAGCAACCAAGAAACAGCAGACATACAGAGCTTATGCGGATTATCCGATTGACCATGATACAGTCGGATCGCTCGAGACAGAGGTTATGACCGGCTTCAGTGGTGGAGACTTTGGGAAGCGATTTCAATGGGGATTTAGCGCCGTCTATGGTGTGACTCCTTGACGGATATCTTCCTTAAAATAACCTGATAAAATGCAGGGGAAAGCAAACAGAACGGGGCGCCTGGTGGGCTGCGAGAACTTCGCTGCCACGACAGGCACCGTAATAGGTACGCTAACGCTGGCAGCTTTAGGCGTATACAGTTGGCTATTCGTGCGCTCGATGCTCGCACACTGGACATTGAAGCACTTTATCGTCTTGCTGTTCCGGTGGCAGACGTTGACCGGAGCTGTGTTTGCAATAGCGGCAGCAGTAATTGGGGCGACTGCGATCCTTCACCAAACAGAGACGACGCGGCAGCGGGAGGAGAAGCGACGGGAGCGTAGAGCTGCAGCACTGCGGGCGGTGCTGCCCCTTGCTCTCACGGAACTCTCTGATTACGCAGCACGGTGTGCTACGATTTGCGCGGAATGGCTCGTGCAGTCTAGGGCCCAGGGTGGTTCGGCTTTAGCCTTTCAGTTTCCGGCGCTCCCAACTGGTCTGGTAGACACGTTGATCGAGCTGATTGAAGCGATCGAGTCTGATCACGCCCGGCCACTTGTCGTTTTGCTCAGACGTCTGCAGATCCAGCATGCACGGGCACGGGATATTCAACAGCGGGTGACCGGCCAGCACGGGAAGATCCTGCTACGAAACAACGTGGTGGGCGGTGTGATCGACGCAGCGGAGATTCACGCTAGATGCAGTAAACTGTTCGCTTATGCCCGCGGGTGCGCGACCGTGCCGGCCGCTGCGATCTCTTCAAACGACGTGAAACAGGCATTGTTTCTGATGCTTCCGTGCCTCGGCGATGCGGAGGAGCTGGGGCAGAAGATCGATCATCGCGCCACAGCGGATTGGCCAGAAAACTGACGTCTACGTTGCGAGATGTTCCATTCCCATGCTTAGGTGATGACTATATATGATAATGCCCTTTGTTACATAAATGGAAACTTACAGCCGAGGCAAGTTCGGGGGAAACAGTTCATGAGCGGCGATCATGTTCGGACAGAAAGCGTGGCTATGCCGTTGTCACTCACGGATTTTGTCAAGGCCTTTCGCGAGTTACTGGGCGCCTTCCGTGATGCCACTGGGATCGTGCGCGACGGGATGGATCTATTGAGGCGACGAAACGCTCGTGTGGCTGCTGGAGATCTCGACGGCATCGCCTTCCCGCCCGGAGGCTTCTGTCACTCTCTCGCTATTATCGGGACTGGCAAGGGAACGGCTGCACAGTTCGACGAACTCGCGCGTATTCTGAATGCAACAGCTGAAGATGTAGCAGAGCGAATTGACGGGTTGCGAAAATATCGGGATACTGTTCGTGAGCAATGTGGTGCTGCTGTCGCAGCAAGGCTGCTCAATTTATTGGATGGACCCGATGGAAAGTTTGTGATTCGGTATGAGATCGAAGGCCTGATTGACATGGGGCGGCGCGGCAAGCCCAATACTCAAGAACAGGCGATTCGGATTCTGGGCATGATCTCTGAGTTCAACGATAAGTTGATTGAGCTGCACGATGTGATTTTACCACCGCGGGGTGCAGCATACTGAAGCCTGTGATCTCTTCGAGACGTTATCGATTCTGCAAATAGGTTCTGCCGCCAGGCAAGCTCACAGAGACTCCTCGAAGTCGTGGGTGAATGAGGTGGGTCATCTCAGAGCCTGACTCGAATCGGCAAGTGAACGTCTAAGGCTTTGATTTCGCTGAGCCATTATCAGGCAGCGAGGCGACGGGACATCAGCTTCACACTGGCGACGTAGAGCCAGGTGGTGGCGCTCTCGATGGTTGCCTCGAAGTCCTTGGCGAGTCGGCGGTTGCGATTGAGCCAGGCGAGCGTGCGTTCGACCAC
>JASHOF010000128.1 GCA_030041255.1 Acetobacteraceae bacterium | reverse complement strand
ACACCCGGGACAAACAGGTTCGCCTATCCATTCGGCCGTGATCACCCATTTGCCATGCTCTCGACTGGCGCTGTGAACCCGCACCTCGCTTACGAAAGCCCACACTCTTTCCGGCTCCATCCGTCACCCACCATCTCATCCACCTCCAACATCGTATCCGCATGTCACCGTGCACCAAAGTTGAGGAAGACCCATTTCAGGCGCATATCTCTGGACCCGGCGATAGATCGTCGAGTGATCGAGCGAGACGCCGCGCTCGCCCATCATTTGCTCGAGATCGCGGTAGCTTACGCCGTAGCGGCAGTACCAGCGCACTGCCCAGAGCACGATCTCGCCTTCGAAGTGGCGCCCCTTGAAGTCCGACACGGGCCCCGCCCCCTCCCCATCTCACCGGCGAGCAGCAGGGTTTGCAACAGAGCCCCTACTTTTGTCTGCATATCCCCTATAGGAACGGGTGATTTCTCGTCATTGCCGGGAACGCACCCCGATGCTTGCAAGTGGCTAAACTTGCAAAAGGCGAGGCCGCACCGTGCGCCGCTGCTGCTTGGCTTCGGCGACCACGCGCAACCAGTTAGCGAACAGCACGGTTGCGCCGCGCCGAGCCCGCTCGAGGTGAGCTAGCTCAAGTTGCACATTCGCTGGGAACTCACTCATGAGATCCAACGCCCGTTGCTTGAGCGCCCGCTGACGGAATCGGAGCAATACGCGCCTCGCCCTAATCGCGAGACAACGCTCTGGAATTTCCGGATAGTTATCCTGTTCGGCGGCCAGGAATCGGCGGACATCGCGCCGGTATTCCCTGAACAGACTGTCCTGTTCGTACTCGGGATGGCCCTGGAACAGCACGAAGAGGCTTTGGCGTTGGCGGACAAACAGATTCACCCCAGCCGCTTCGGATCGGCTCAGGATGGTATAGCCGGCGCCGTTCAGCGCCGCCTCCGAGACCTCGTTCCATCGCGAATGCGCAACCGGCCACGGACTCGGAAGACCCATAGTAAGCTGATGGTCGTTGCGACAGACGTGATCGAAAACGCCGGAGCACTTAGAGTCGAGCTGCGTCCGCTCGATGCCGTCGAGGTACAGCACGACCGCGTGCGCGCTGAGGCAGGAGAACAGCGTGGAAATGGTATTTCTCTCGGCCCAATCGAACAACCGGGTCAGGGAATTCCAGTACGGCTCGTCCGAAAGCCGCGCCGCCCGGGGCTCATTGCCGGTAATTATCACCGCATCGAGGCGGCTCTTCAGCAGTGCGTCAAGATCATCGTAACACAGTGAAAGATGCCGCTCTCCTTGGTCGCCGCGTGGTACATCGGCGAGCGCGAAGAAATGCACTCTCACGTCGCAATCGGTAGCGCCGCGAGCCAGCAAGCCGAGGAATTGCCGCTCCGTCGCTTCGAGCGCCGCGTCCGGCATGTTGTTGACAAGTCCGATCTCGATCGGGCCTGTAATGTCCACGAGGCCGGACCGGTCGCCGAGGATGTCCCGCACTTCATTGCCCCTAGGCGCGCAGCTGGGCGTCCACGAAGGTTCCCCTCTGCCGATGGGCCTTGCCTCGGTCGGGACGAGTGGCATTAGCAAGCCACTGCGGATTCCGTTGCGGCGACCATGCTGGTCCGGCCCTCTGAGGCAGAAAGCGCCTGGTCGAGGTCGGCGAGAATATCATCGATGTGTTCGAGGCCGACACTGAGCCGGATCATCTCCGGCCGCACACCTGCCTTGCGGTGCTCTTCGGCGGAGAGCTGGCGGTGCGTGGTTGAGGCGGGGTGTGTAACAAGGGACTTCGCATCCCCCATGTTGACCATACGCGTGAACAAACGCAGCGCGTTGAACATCCTCCGGCCGGCTTCGAATCCGCCGACCACACCGAACGTGACGAGCGAGATACCGCGCCCGCCGAGATACTTGTGGCAGAGCGGATAGAAGGGGCTGTCCGGCAGTCCTGGCCAGTTGACCCAGGCAATGCGCCGATCGCTGCGCAGGAACGCGACCACGGCTCTGGCGTTTTCCAGGTGCCGCTCCATCCGGAGCGGCAGTGTCTCGAGGCCCTGTAAAATGAGGAACGCGTTAAGCGGCGCGAGAGTTGAGCCGGTGTTTCGCTGACAGACGGTGCGGCAGCGCGCCACAAAAGCGGCCTGGCCGAATTGCTTAGTGTAGACCACGCCATGGTACGAGGGCTCCGGCTCGGTCAGCATCCGGAAACGCCCGGGCTCTCTTGCCCAGTCGAAGTTGCCCGAATCAATGATTCCGCCGCCAACGGTGGTGCCATGGCCGCCCATGAACTTGGTCATCGAATGGACAACGACATCGGCGCCGTATTCGAACGGGCGAAGCAGCATCGGCGTGGCTACCGTGTTGTCGACAATTAGCGGCACGCCTGCTTGGTGCGCAACTTCGGCTAAGCCCTCGAGATCCGCGATATTGCCCGCAGGATTACCGACGCTTTCGCAATAGACGGCCCGCGTGTTGGCGTCGATCAGCGCAGCAACGGCGGCCGGCCGATCGCTGTGTGCGAACCGGGACGTCACTCCCTGCTTGGGCAGGAGATGAGCCAACAAGGTGTAGGTGGCACCGTAGAGCTGCGGCACCGAAACAATGTTGGTTCCGGCCTCGATTAGGTTGGCAAGCGCATAGTGAATTGCCGAGGCACCCGATGCGACGGTCAGAGCACCCACGCCGCCCTCGAGTTGGGCGAGACGCTGTTCGAGCACGGCGTTGGTCGGATTGTCGATCCGCGTGTAGATGTGTCCCTGGACCGTGAGATCGAACAATGCTGCGCCGTGCTCGGCGCTGTCGAAGCCAAACCCGACGGTCTGGTAGATCGGTGTCGCGACGGCCCTAGTGGCTGAGTCGATGCGATGACCGCCATGGATGGCGATCGTCTCACGCCTCAAAACGCGCTCACGCCCGCTCCACAAGGGATGCGATGCGTCCTCTTCGCCGCCACTATCCGTTTCCGACACTTGATGCATGCTCGCCAGACGTGTCCAGGACAATTCCGAGAACCGCAGTATGTCTCACATCCCGTGACGATTGGGCACTACCTGGATGTCACATTCCCGTGTTTCTGGATCCTTATATAGAGTGAGCTCTACTGCAGGTTGTCGGGCGACACCTATGGGTTTTGTCGCCATTTGCTCCCGACAGTTCACCAACGTTTCCGTGCCCTACTGCCCTCCCCGCGCTCGAGGCTGCGTAGCGACCGCTTAACCTGCCGCCTTTGAGAGGCATTCCTGCACTTTTTGGAGCCGTGGCGGCTATGTGCAATGCGTGGCGACGGGTCCACCGCGGGTGGTGCATTATCGAGATCCTTTTCAGAACCCAGGTTTTAACCGTCGCTCCGCCGCTCCATGGGGGCTAGGGTGTACGCGGGTTTGTGACTGTAGTTTGGTAGCAGGACCGGCCATAGTTAATTTTGAAAGTTGGTACAGAAAAGGGAATCGGATGTACCGCATCAGTTTGCAGCCGTCGCACGCCAGTTTTGCCAATGCCTCGCCAGGGCAGACGGGGGCGATCGAAAAAGACTTCGCCGCGGGCAGCGCCGGGTCCTTCTGAACAGTGAGTCTTCGCGCCGTGGCATTTGCCCGAGTCAATGCGGCCGCAACCGCGCAACAGATTTGAAGGAGTTCGTGGGTGCCGCTTTCATACGGGCTCAATGAGCTACTACTTCGCCTCGAGCCTCTTCGCCGCGATGTCGCCGAGCATCCAATGTATGCGCATCTGAAGTCTCGCGAAGACGTACAGGTGTTCATGGAACACCATGTCTACGCGGTGTGGGACTTCATGGCGTTGCTCAAGGCACTGCAGCGCCTCCTGACTTGCACGCACTCGACCTGGTCGCCAATCGGGACGGCGCAGATCCGACGCCTCGTCAACGAAATGGTCCTTGAAGAGGAGTCCGACGAAATAGACGGCGTCGCGACCAGTCACTTCGAGCTTTATCGCGTTGCCATGCACGAGGCCGGTGCAAATGTCGGCCGTATCGACGCCTTTATCGACCGAATCCGCGCGGGCTGCGGCGTCGATAGGGCGCTCGCAGATTCTGGTGTGCCCCCAGGCGTCCAGACTTTCGTGCGCTCGACTTTTGAAACGATCGCTTCCGATGTGCCACATGTGATCGCCTCTGCCTTCGCGTTCGGGCGGGAAGACACCATCCCGAATATGTTCGGTTCAATATTCGGTGCCATTCCTGAACTCAAACAGCTGGCTACGTTCGAGCGCTACCTGAACCGCCACATCCAGCTCGATGGCGACGCGCACGGCATGATGGCGATCGCGATGCTGAACCAGCTTTGCGCGGGCGATTCCCAAAAATGGCGCGAAGCCGCCGACACCGCGGTGCGTGCCCTGGGTGCGCGGATCGCCCTCTGGACCGCCATCCAGCAAGCGCTCGGAAGCCGTGTGACACGCTGGGGGACGCCTGGTCAGCTGGCACACGACTAGCGGTATCTGGTGGGCCGCGCCCACCGTCGCTTCCTCGGCCAAAGGAGACTAGTTCCGCTATGCTGCGCGAACCTCACGTCGGCTCGGCACGACTAGAATTCCCGATACGTATCAATGAAGTGCTGTCTCCGTGGGCGGCTCGCAGTCCTGATCGTCCGGCACTGGTTGAGGGCACCCGCGTCTGGAGCTACAGGGAGCTCTGGGATGCTGTCCGCTCGACACGCAACTGGCTTGCCGAAAAAGGGGTGAGGCCAGGCGATCGCGTTATGATCTTGAATGAGAATTCAGCCGCCGCGATCGTTCTGCTGCTTGCTGTGGCTGCGCTCGATGCTTGGGCCGTGCCAGTCGGTGCTCGACTCTCGGACCGCGAGATCGACTTGATCCGCATGCACTCTGGTGCGCGGCGCGTGATTTACACCGTGGCCGCCTCGCAGCCCGCCGCCGCGCACGCAAGGCGCCACCGGGCCGAGCTCGAGACTCTGCCCACAGCCTGCGGGTCGGTCGCCGTCGGCCCGCTCGATCCGACATGCGAGCCGGAACCGCAAGAGACTGACCCAGCACGGCAGGTAGCCGTCCTTATTTATACATCGGGGACAACCGGCCAGCCCAAGGGCGTTATGCTGACGCACCGCAACCTTCTCTTCATGGCCGCAGTGTCCGGAGCAATCCGCCAGCTCGGCCCTGCCGATCGCTTTTATGCAGTTCTTCCTATCTCCCACATTGTGGGCCTCTCCGTCGTCCTCCTAGGCTCACTCCTCAACGGAGCTTCCGTACATCTTTGCCCGCGCTTCCATCCGGCACTGGCGGCGCGCGCACTTGGCCAGGAACATGTGACGGTTATGCTCGGCGTGCCTTCGATGTATGCGTTGCTTGCGGAATATGCGGAGGGCAGTGGTCTTTCGTCGCTACTGCATCCGGCTCTCCGCACCATCGGCGCCTGCGGCGCGCCGCTCGATCCTGCCGTCAAGCTCGCCACCGAGCGGCTGTTCGGCATGCCCCTGCACAATGGCTACGGCATCACCGAGTGTTCGCCGACCATCGCGCAGACCCGGCTCGAGGATGTTAGAAGCGACTGTTCAGTCGGGCGCATCTTGCCAGGTGTCGAAACGAAACTGGTAGGACCCGACGGTTCTGTCGTCGCCCCGGGCGAGGTGGGCGAGCTCCGCGTGCGCGGCCCGAACGTCATGCGCGGTTATTACAATGCACCGGAAGAAACCGCCGCAGTAATGGACAACGAGGGTTGGTTTAACACTCAGGATCTTGCTCGTCTCGAGGATGGCAGCCTCTTCATCGTTGGCCGCACCAAGGAGTTGATCATTCGTTTCGGCTTCAACGTGCATCCGGTCGAGATCGAAGCGGTGTTGAACCGCCATCGTGACGTGCTGCAAACAGCGGTTGTCGGCCGTACCGCGGGCGGCGACGAAGAGATCATCGCCTTCGTGCAGCCCGTTGCCGGAGCAACGCCGACGATTTCCGACCTCGCGCGGCACGCGGCCAGTGACCTCGCGCCTTACAAGCGGCCCACCCGGATCGTGCTTGTCTCATCTCTGCCAACCAGCTCGTCCGGCAAGATCCGCAAGTCAGAACTTAAAGCGCTCGCCGCTGGCCTGGGCTGTCATTCAGCCTGAAATCGTTGATTTGGCGGGGTAAGTGTCCACCTCCTCCTCCGCGCCGATTGCTGTCCGTTCCACCTGAGTTGTTGCTGTCAGTAGCTCTGCTTTGAGGCATGCTGGAATTAGAGCGCCGGCGCAGGCCTGACGCCAAAATGCAGCGCCGCAGCAAGTCCGATGAACAGGATGCGAATCGTCACGTTCCGCGAATTGCCGATCATCGGGCGCGAAACCACGAGAGGTCGCTGGACTGTTCTTCGGCGTGCAAATGTGACCCCCGGTTGGAGTGGGCCCCTTGGGGTGGACAGTTTCAAGCGGCTGCTTTGACCGTCTGCCGGGCGTGTTGATCCTCGAATTGCGCAGGGCTCAGATAGCCGAGCGCGGAGTGGAGTTGTCTCTCATTGTAGACATCGTCGATGAAGCGTGGAAGGTCGGCGGTGACGTCCTCGAACGTCTCGTAGGCCGCCAGGTAGACGGCCTCGACCTTCAGCGTCTTCATGAAGCTCTCCGCCTTGGCGTTGTCATACGGATTGCCACGACGGCTCATCGAGCCAACCAAGCCGTGGGCGATCAGCAGCGCGCGATAGATTTCCGACGCATACTGCTTAGGTTCAAGTGGTCGTCGCAACACTGGGTTTCTGGGTCGAAGACAGGAGTTTGTCGAGAGCTTCAGCTGGCGTCTTCCACCCGAGGGTTTTGCGGGGTCTATTGTTGAGCGTAGCAGCGATGGCGTCGAGCTTACGCTCGTCGTATCTGCTGACGTCGGTTCCCTTGGGGAAATACTGCCGCAGAAGCGCGTTGGTGTTCTCGTTGGTTCCGCGCTGCCAGGGTTTTTGCGGATCGCAGAAGTAAATCGCCAGGCCGATGTTGATCCGTAGCTGTGCATGCTGAGCCATCTCCGCGCCTTGGTCCCAGGTCAGCGATTTGCGTAACTGTTCAGGTAACGTGGTGATCTTCGTGGCGATGGCATCGCGCACGGCCTCCGCACCGTGGCCGGCGAGCGCCGGCCCATTTTTGGTTCGGGCCCCGGGGCTGTGACCGGGCATGGGTGGTAAGTGCAGAAGCATCGTGAACCGGGTCGTGCGTTCGACCAAAGTGCCAATCGCAGAGCTGTGCAGGCCGATGATCAGATCACCCTCCCAGTGGCCGGGCACGGCGCGGTCGGCAACTTCGGCTGGGCGGTGGCTGATCATCACCTCAGGAGCGATGAACGGCTTGCCTCGTTGTCGCGTCCTGGCGCGCGGCACCCGCAGCGCCCGGCCGGTTCGCAGACAGGCAGCCAGTTCACGCCGCAGAGCGCCGCGACCCTGAATATAGAGTGCCTGGTAGATGGCCTCGTGGGAGATCCGCATGGACGCATCATGTGGGAAGTCGATCCGCAGTCGGCGGCTGATCTGCTCGGGGCTCCAGCAGGTACCCCACCGGCGGTCCGCACGGCGGCCATGTCGCCTCCTCTTCCACGGCACGTTGGGCCCCGCAATCGGCCGTCCTTCGGCATCGGTGACCGTGCCGGCAAGCCGACTTTGCACGTAGGAACGCAGCTGCTCGTTTTCGGCGAGCTTGGCGGCTTTGGGGCGCCTGGCTGCCCTCTCCGCCTTCCATTGCGCGACCGTGGCTCGATACTTCAGCGTGCCACCATGGGTCGCAGCGTTGCGGCGCAGCTCGCGCGAGACCGTCGACGGTGATCGGCTCAACCGCCGGGCGATCTCACGAACCCCATGTTCCTGGGCCCTTAACAGGGCGAGTTCTTCACGCTCAGCAAACGACAAGTAACGCCCGGAACAAGGTCCCAAATGGATCGGTGCCATCCCGCCGGCGTCGCGAAACCACCGCGTGCCCAGCGGCTGCGACACGCCGCACGCCAGCGCGGCGTCCTCGCTTGACAGCCCGGCAGCGATGCGCCCCCAAAACGCCCGTTTAGCCTCCCGCTGATTGACGCTCGGCCGCCCAGGCGAGCGCATCGGCGCCCTCCCTGTCTTCTCAGTTCCCCAACCTCGCGGTCGCCCCATCGAACACCTCCGATCTCGGGATGTTGCGACGACCAATAGAATCCGCCC
>JASHOF010000127.1 GCA_030041255.1 Acetobacteraceae bacterium | reverse complement strand
CGTCCCCTGCGCGAGATATTCGGCGCCGCCCAGCTTCTTCGCTTCCTCCTCGAACACCTCGACGAACAGCCGCCCGATCGCCTTCCGCTTCTGCTCGGGATCCGTGACACCTTCGAGTGCGGCCAGAAAGAGCGCGCCTGCATCGCGATGGACAAGGCGGATGTTGAAACGGCCTCGGAACGTCTTCTCCACCTCCTCCGCCTCGCCCGCCCGCAGCAGCCCGTGATCGACGAAGATCGCCGCGAGGCGCTCGCCGACCGCGCGATGCACCAGGAGCGCCGTCACCGCCGAATCGACGCCACCCGAAAGGCCGCAAATCACTCTTCCCTCGTCCACCTGTGCACGAATGCGCGCGATCGCACTCTCCGCGAAACCGGCCATGCTCCACGCCCCCGAGCAGCCGGCGATCGCGTGCGTGAAGTTGCGCAGGATGGCGGCGCCATTCGCCGTGTGCACAACCTCGGGATGGAACATCAGGCCGTAATAGCGCCGCGCCTCGTCGGCGATCGCGGCAAACGGCGCGTTCACGCTGATACCGATGGCACGGAACCCGGGCGGCAGGCGCGAGACGCGATCGCCGTGGCTCATCCAGACATCGGCGCGCGAGCCAGGCTCCCAGGCGCCGGCGAAGAGCGGTGAAGGCGCGGTCAACTCGAACTGGGCGCGGCCATATTCGCGGCCGTGGCCGGACTCGACAGCACCGCCCAGTGCCGCACACATCGCCTGCTCGCCGTAGCAGATCCCGAGCACGGGCACGCCGGCCGCGAACACTTGGGCGGGAACGCGCGGCGATGTTTCCTCGATCACGCTCGCCGGCCCGCCAGAGAGGATGATGGCGCGCGGCGCAAAGGCCTCGATGCGCAGAGGATCGGCATTGTAAGGCCAGATTTCGCAATAAACGCCGCTCTCGCGCACGCGCCGGGCGATAAGCTGCGTGAACTGGCTGCCGAAATCGAGAATCAAAACCCGCTCGGCGGCGGGATCCGAAAACGCGCGGTCCGAAGGTCGCATGGTTCGCCTGGTTGCAGCACGGGCGGAAGCGAGCGGCAAGCAGGGACACGCCAAGTCAGCTTGCCTGCGCCGATGTCTCCAAAAGCCGCTCGATCGGGTCCCACAGAAAGGCGGTCTGGTTGACCGGCCGGCCGCCGACCTGCACGGTCGCTTCGGCCACCGCCCGCCCACCCAGCCGGGCATAGAACCAGCGGCTCGGGTTCTGGCTCAGAACCCAGACGAATACCGAACGGCAGCCCACTGCCTGGAGATGCGCCGCCGCCGCGCGCATCAGCCGCCGCCCAAGCCCGCGCTCGCGCCAGTCGTCGAGCACGTAAAGCGTTTCGATCTCGCCCTCGGCGATCCCAGGGCTGCGCGCGAGCCCGGTGGTGGTGAACCCGACCACGCGCGGCCGCCCGCCCGGCGGCAGGTCCGAGCCCCAGGCCGCCGCCACAAACACCCCACCCTCGGCACGAATCGCCCGCTCGTAATGCCCCGCCTGACGAATCACCGAAAGCTGGGTGAGGTAGCTGTCGGGCAGGATGCCCGGATAGGCGCTGCGCCAAGCTGCCACATGCACGGCCGCGATGGCCGCGGCGTCAGCCGGGCGCGCGCGGCGGATGCCGATCATTGGCGGCGCTCGAGGACGGAGATGAAGAACCCATCCGTGCCGTGGCGAGAGGGCGTCAGCAGAAGCCCGAGATCGCCGGCCCGCGCTTCGGCGAACCCGGGCCCGGCCGCGTCCGGCCACAGAGCCGCCGGGTCAAGCGGCGCAAAGCCCCCGTGACGGGCGAGAAAGGCGGACACCTGGACCTCGTTCTCCTCCACCAGCACCGAGCACGTAGCGTACACCAGCCGGCCCTCTTTGCGAACAAGCCCGGCCGCAAGATCGAGAATGGCCGCCTGCCGAGGCGGGATTTCGGCCAGTTCCGCGGGGCCGACCTTCCAGCGCGCGTCGGGATGCCGCCGCCAGGTGCCGGTTCCGCTACAGGGCGCATCGACCAGCACGCGATCGAATTTTCCCGCCTTCCGCTTCGCCCATTTGTCACCCGGTGAGAGCAGGTGCCGCTCGGCATTGTGCACCCCGGCGCGGCGCAGGCGCCGCACCGCCGCCTCGAGCCGCGCCGCCGAAATATCGGCGGCGACGATGCGGCCCTGGTTCTGCATGCTCATGGCAAGCGCCAGCGTCTTGCCCCCCGAGCCGGCGCAGAGATCGAGAACCCGCTCTCCCGGCGCGGCACCAACCATCCACGCAACGATCTGGCTTCCCTCGTCCTGGATTTCCACGCACCCGGAGCGGAAGGCCTTGCTGCCGACGATCGGCGTGCGTCCACCGATCCGAAGGCCCCATGGCGAAAGCGGCGTCGGCTGTGCGAAAATCCCTTCTGCGGCGAGCGCCGCGCGCGCTTCTTCACGCGTTGCCTTGAGCAGGTTCACGCGGAGATCGAGCGGCGCCGCGCGGCCGAGCGCAGCCAGTTCCACGCCGAGGCCCGAACCGAAGCGCGCGGCGAGCGGGGCGAGCAGGCATTCCGGCACTTCCAGGCGCACCGCCTCCGGCAGGTCAGGATGCTCGAGCGTGTGCGCTTCGAGGGGGCGAAGCACGGCCAGCTCGGCCTCGCCGAGGGGCGCCGGAGCAAAGCGCCCGCCGCTGAACAGCTCCCTCAGAGAAGCAACGGAAGCGCCTGACAGCAGAAGAGAAGCGCCGAGCAGAAGCCGCCCCGACGGTGCCTCGGTGCCGAGCCACCAGCAGAGCCTCTGGCGCGCCCGCAGCACCTGCCAGACCTGCTCCGAGACCGCGCGGCGATCGGCGGCGCCGATATAGCGCCGGGCGCGGAAAAAGGCAGACGCCAGCACATCGGCCGGCGCCCGCGGCTCTTCGAGGATCGCCGAGAGGAGGGCAATCGCCGCCTCCGTGCGGGCGGCGGGGGTCAAGCCCGGGCCCGCCCATCAGTCCTGGCGATAGTTCGGCGCCTCGCGCGTGATGGCCACGTCATGCACATGGCTCTCGCGCAACCCCGCGTTGCTGACCCGGCAGAAGCGCGCTTTGCCCTGCAACTCCGCGATCGAGGCGGCGCCTGTATATCCCATTCCGGCACGCAGACCCCCGACCAACTGGTGGATCACCGCCGCAACCGGCCCCTTGTAGCCGACCCGGCCCTCGATCCCTTCGGGCACCAGCTTGAGCTGATCGTTGATCTCCTGCTGGAAGTAGCGGTCGGCGGAGCCGCGCGCCATCGCGGCCAGGCTTCCCATGCCGCGGTAGGATTTGTAGCTCCGGCCTTGATAGAGAAAGACTTCACCAGGCGCCTCGTCGCTCCCGGCAAGCAGGCTTCCGATCATCACCGCGTCCGCCCCGGCGGCGATCGCCTTGACGATGTCGCCGGAGGTCCTGACGCCGCCATCCGCGATCGCCGGAATGCCGTGCTCGCGGCAGGCTGCCGAAGCCTCGAGTACCGCGGTGAATTGCGGCACGCCGACGCCGGCGATCACGCGCGTCGTGCAGATGCTGCCCGGGCCGATGCCGATCTTCACCGCGTCCGCCCCGGCGGCGATGAGGGCGCGCGCGCCTTCGGCGGTGGCGACATTGCCGGCCATGACTTCGACCGAATTGGAAAGCCGCTTGATGCGTTCGATCGCGCCCAGCACGGCGGCCGAATGGCCGTGCGCGGTATCGACCACGATCACGTCCACCTCGGCCTCGATCAAGGCGCGCGCCCTGTGGGCGCCATCCTCGCCGACACCGGTCGCCGCCGCGACCCTGAGCCGACCCAGCGCGTCCTTGTTGGCCAGCGGATGCTTCTCCGCCTTGTCCATATCCTTGACGGTGATCAGTCCGACGCACCGATACGCCTCGTCGACGACGAGCAGCTTCTCGATCCGCCACTTGTGCAACAGCCTGCGCGCCTCTTCAGGGGCGACAGTAGCCGGAACAGTGACCAGATTCTCGCGCGTCATCAGCTCGTCGACCCGCAAATTTGGATCGGTAGCAAAACGGACATCCCGGTTCGTCAGGATGCCGGCAAGCCGCCCGCTTTCCCGCTCCACCACCGGGACACCGCTGATCCGGTGCGCGCTCATCAGCGCCCGTGCCTCGGCCAACGTCTGATCGGGATGGATCGTCAACGGATTCACCACCATTCCCGATTCGAACTTCTTGACCTGCCGCACGGCGGCGGCCTGATCCCCGATCGAGAGATTTTTGTGGATGACCCCGATGCCCCCCTGCTGTGCCATGGCGATCGCCATCGGCCCCTCGGTCACGGTGTCCATGGCCGCCGAGACGACAGGGATGTTGAGCGGAATCGAGCGGGTCAGGCGCGAGGCGGTAAGGGTGGCCGCCGGCAGCACCTGGGAGAAGCCCGGAACCAGCAGCACGTCATCGAAGGTGAGCGCCTCGGCGATCGCCGAGAGCGTCTCTCGCACGGGGGCCGGCAGCGTGATGTCGGGGGCCATGGCGGATCTTTCTTACCGCATTGGCGCCTCCACATAGGCGTGCGCGCGATGCCGCGCAACCGGCATCGAGAAGGAGCGGCGGAACGGCGGGTGCCCCCGGCTCAGGGCGCCGGCCGGAAACCCTTGGCGACGAGATAGAGTTCGCGCGACTCGGCGCGGCTGGCCGGCGGCTTGGCGTGACGAACCGCGGCGAAGCGGCGCTTGAGAGTGGCCAGGAGCGAGGTCTCCGCTCCGCCCTGGAACAGCTTGACGACAAAGCTCCCGCCGGGGTCGAGCAGGGCGGCTGCCAGGTCGCAGGCATGCTCCGCGAGGGCCATGCTGCGCAGATGGTCGGTCGTCGCATGGCCCGTCGTCGCCGGTGCCATGTCGGAAAGAACGACGTCGGCAGCGCCCCCGAGCAGCGTGCGGACTCGCTCCGCAAGGTCCGGCTCCGCGGCGTCGGCAGCCAGGATGACCGCCCCTTCGATCGGCTCGATCCCCACCAGGTCGATCGCGACCACCTTGCCGCCGCCGGCGGCAAGCGCGGCCTGTGTCCAGCCGCCCGGCGCCGCACCGAGATCGAGCACTCTCGCGCCCTTTCGGATCAGCCGGAAACGTTCGTTCAGTTCCAGGAGCTTGTATGCGGAACGCGATCTGAATCCCGACCTCCTGGCGGCTTCCACGTAGGGGTCGTTGAGCTGGCGGGAAAGCCACCGCTGCGAGGAGGCCGAACGCCCGGCGGCACTGCGCAGCGTGATGCGGCCGCGCCGCGGAGAGGCAATTCCGGCACCCGCCGGGCCGCTCGGACTTCGGCTCACGGCAGGCGGTGCGAGCCGCCGCGCGGGTGCCCGTGGCATCGCATCGCGCGCAGGAGCAGGCCCTCGCGCAGGCCGCGGTCCGCGACCACGAGTTGCGGCGCCGGCCACGTTTCGAGGATGGCCGCAAAGATGGCAGCCCCCGGCAGCACGAAGGTCGCGCGGTCGGGACCGATGCAGGGATGGCCCAGGAGGCCGGCAGGATCGAGCGCGGAAAGTTCGGTCAGCGCACGCGCGGCAGCCTCCCGGCTGAGGCGCGCGCCGTCCACGAGGCTCCGGCGGTAGCGCGGCAGGGCGAGCGCGATGGCAGCAAGCGTCGTCACCGTGCCGCTGGTGCCGAGCAGCAGCACGCCCGTCGCGTCACCCTGGCGGATTTCCCGGGCAATGCAGTGCACGATTTCGAACGGGGCGAGCAGCGGCGCAGTCGCCGCCCGCATCGCGGCGTAGCCTGCCGCGGTCCCGGCTGCCTGGCCGTAGCGTTCGGCGAGCGTCACCACACCGACGGGGATCGAGGCGCAGCCCATCAGGTTCGGCCGGCCGATGCGATCGAGGCGAAGCCAGGCGAGTTCGGTCGAACCGCCGCCGATATCGAACAGGAGCGCCCGCACCGGCGCCCGCCCGCCATCCACGGCCGACCGCGCGAGCAGGGGCGCGCAGCTCTCGATCGCCAGCAGCGCCTCTTCGCGCGGCGAAATGATCGTGATCGAAAGGCCGGTCTCGCGCTCGACGCGGGCCAGGAACTCCGCTCCGTTGCCGGCGCGCCGGCAGGCTTCAGTGGCAACCGCCGCCAGTCCGGCCAGGTGCCAGCGGGCAAGGCGCTCGGCGCAGGCGGCCAGGGCGGCGATGGCGCGATCCATCGCCGCCGGGTCGAGCCGTCCGGTTTCCTCCAGCCCTTCCCCAAGGCGCACCGTGCGGCTCAGGCTGTCCAGCACCGAGAACCCGCGCCCGGCCGGCCGGCCGACCAGGAGCCGGCAGTTGTTGGTGCCGAGATCGAGTGCCGCGAAGACCGGCGCGCCATGCTCCCCGATCGCCCGGGGCGCTGGGCTCCGGGGCGGCGGTTCGGCAGGCAAAACGGCAGCGGGCTCGACCATGAGAGAACGGCGGATGCGACGGGGAAAATTCGCGCGCAACCGCCGCCACGGCAAGAGCGGTTTGCCGCGTGGTTCGCCCCCATGCTATCTTTTCTGTTACGCCCCTGGGGGATAGTTTAGCGGTAGAACTCCCGGCTCTGGACCGGGCAGCCTTGGTTCGAATCCAGGTCCCCCAGCCAGCGTACCGCGATCGCCCGCGGCGCGCGCTCGGCTTCGCCGCGCAAGACACCACGACCTCCCCAAGAACCAGAAGCCGCTGGGTTGCGCCGAAACTGCCAGGGTGGGCGGTTCCGATCCCATCCCCGACCTGCTGGAGGCCGTTAACGACGCGAGCAGCAGAGCGTTCGCGTTATGGATCACATTCCTCACCGCCGGGATTTATCTGGCGATCGTGATCGGCACCACGACGCACGTTCAGCGCCTGCTGGGAGGCCCAGTCAGGCTGCCGCTACTCGGGGTCGATCTGCCGCTGTTCGTCGTTCTGCATCTCTATGCGCTGATGCAGCTTTACCTCCTGGCCCGCTCGTTGCGGCTGTTCGACACCGAGCTGAAGCACGCCCCGATGGGCGAGAAGGACCGCAGGCGCATTCGTGCCCAGCTTGACAACTTCGTGCTGACCCAGCTTCTGGTCGGCGCGCCGGCGGCTTGGCTGGTCCGGCAATTCCTGCGCGTCGCAGTCTGGCTGAGTTTCCTGGTAGCGCCTGTCGCGCTGCTGCTCGGCTTCCAGCTCCAGTTCCTGCCCTATCACAGCGTTTCGACGACCTGGGTACACCGCGTGGCGCTGATGCTCGACATCGGGCTGCTCTGGGCGTTGTGGCCAAGCGTTTCAGCCGGCGGCACGCATCCCGCCCGGTTGTCGCGGCGCTGGCCTGTTGCGTGGCGCGCCCTCCTGGTGTTCGGATGCACGGCGCTGGTCGTATACTTTTTCGCCATCGCCACCATTCCGGGCGAGTGGGTCGAGGGGCGCGAACTCGCCCTTGCCTGGCCAATCCATCGGGAGCCCTTCGGTCAGGCATTCTGGTGGCCGACCTGGTTCCTCTTCGGAGGCAAGGTCGACCTTGTCCGGAGCCGGTCCACGAGCCTCTTTTCGCGCAACCTGATCCTCATCGACGCGCATCTGGAGGGTACCGATCTCATTGCCGCGGATCTGGACGGCGCCGGAACCGCCGCCGGAGCCGCGGCGCGAGCCGCTGTCCGCGCCCGCGCTCCCCGAACGCCGGGAATTGGACCTTGGCGACGGTCGCAGGGTCAATCTTGCGCAGGCCGATCTCCTCAGGCTCGCAGAGACAGGTTTGCGGATCCCGCAGGTTGCTGCGGCCGCCGTGGGGATGCACGTGTAAAATAACATGCAGACGATCGCGTGCGAATTCTCTGACATTTTCAACGATCGCGACCGGGCGCAGCTTGCTGCAATCCAACTCGTGAACCTGCGAGAACAAGATGCCGCTCCCGGCTTGCGGCGTGGCGACCTAGAAGCAATGCGCGAAGCGTCGATGCGCACCCGGGCGCTCCTTAGCCAGCGGGCAGAGACGCAGCGTGGCAGCCGGCGCCAGGCGCCACAGCAGCCGAGCGGGCGGGACGTGATCGCGGGCATGCGCCGCCGCCGCGGACAGTTTGCATAGAGGAGCAACAGATGGCAACGCTTGAAGAGGAAATGCTTGCCAGGCGCATGGGTTTCCCGAACTTTGCGACCCTACGCCAGCGTGAGCGAAATGCCAGAATCAGGGAGTACGAGGAAGCGAATCGGAAGGCTCAGGGTCAGCACGCCGCCGAGCAGATGCAGCGCCAGCGTGCCGGTGCGCCGGTGAGCTTGCACACGTTTACTATCATCGGTGGCGACGATGATGCTACCCGGGCAGCGCGGATGGAGCGGCGCGTGAACTGGGGGCAGTCGGCCGAGAAGGCGGAAGGTGGCGGGACGGCCGGGTGAGCGGCGCGCTGCCGTGATGGCGGGGAGATAATCCGAGCCCGGAAAGCGTGACCGTCGATCTGTGCCGGGACGCCAGGATCGCCCTCGGGCTGGACCCGGCGCACACGTGCTCCGGGAGCGGCCGCAGGATCGGGGCGAGCGGGATCACAGACGGCGTGCAGAGTTGGCACCATGGGTGTATGTGACAGCGAGTCATGCGCTCAACCGCGCGACACGCGATTGACGCGAAGAGGTGCTAGGCAATGCGCTCTGCACGCGAGTGAAGTGGGCAACCGCCGGGCCTCTGGTTGCGACCCGCGAGCGGAGATGAACGCTCGGTAGAGGGGAAACCACACGGGCCTAAAGCCTGCCAATCTTCTGCGCAAGGCGACTGCAAAATTTGACAGCGATGATTAGACTCGACTCTCGGACTGTTGATTCGCGTATGGCGCCGATCAAGCGTGAGAATTTACCAGGTTTCATCGCGTTAGGCTGATGCAGGGAGGATTCCCATGAACAAAGCGGGACGCAACCTGGTCCTGGCCGTGGTGCCATGCCTCGGCCTTCTCATGGCGGCAGCCCGGCCCGCCTTCGCTACCCCCGAAGTCTATGGCGAAATCTCCTGGAGCGCGAGCCTCTACTTCTTCCCCCCGCCTAACTCCGACGAGCCGATTTCAGTACCTGGGCTGGTCATTTCTTGCTTCGGTGCAGGGGTACAGGGGGGCAACGGAAACTGCTACAGTCAGGAGCTTACTCTTGGCCAATCCATCACCAGTTCTGGCAGCTATTCAGCCAGTAGCGTAGGCGGCATCGAGGTCACGAACACGACTGACCAGACGATTGAGGCTGCGGCGGCGCTCTCTTTCGATCCCGGGCCATACACTGGCATGTACGTTGCCATTGACAACCCGGACACCCAATACGCCAGCTTCCAATGGTCTATCGCCGGCTCCGCGGACACAGGGGGCATAGGATACTTCGCCGACGGCTATGTCGGCGTCGGCGCCCCCGATGGCTGCGAGGTGACCGGCGACGCCTGGGATAATGCGGGCGGCTGCCCCGACTCGGTCTTTGCTGTCCTCGCTGGCGTCTCCACAGACGCCTCCTACAATCCTGCAGTGACGATTGACCTCGCACCGGGAGCGAGCACGTACCTGACCTTCACAAGCAGTTTGCAGGCCCAGTTCGTCCTGCCCGAGCCATCGAGCCTGGCGCTCCTGGCATCCGGCCTATTCCTCACCGCTGCTTTTCTAATCCGAAGTCGCTCTCTTAGCGGGACGTAACTGACTGATCCTGTGTTGATTACGCGGGATGGCCGGGTGGTTTACTGCCGACGGGCGCGGGGTAACGCCGAGCAGTTCGAAGATGCGGGCCTGGGTAGGGGTGAGCTGTGGATAGAGCAGGAAGTGGTCCTTGGGAGCGCTGGCGAGGGCCATCGTGTTGCGGGTGAAGGTGCCGAGTTCGCCGAGCAGAGCGCGGAAGCTGTGCACCGGCAGCCCGTCATCGGTGTGCTTGCTGGCGGCCTTGCGGCGGGCCGCCTGGGAGCGTTGTGCTGGGGCGACGATGGAAGAGCGGGCAGCGGAGGCTTCGCCGCGCTGGTGATCGTCGAACAGGATCGGGGCGAGCCGCTGG
>JASHOF010000126.1 GCA_030041255.1 Acetobacteraceae bacterium | reverse complement strand
ATCCGGCATGGAGGAGTGGGACATGGGTTTCTTCCTGCAAGGACAGACAAGGCGTATATGCGAATTATTCTCATTTGCAAATCCCGCCCCGCCACCGGGTCTCGCGGTTTATGCGAGCCCGCTCATCGACTCGGACCCCGAAGCCCTTGAGGGACCTGTCGCGGTAAGGTACCTGTCGGCCCGGCGAGGTCGGTGAGGGTCGCGACCGGCGCGGCACACTCCGCAGCGATGGGTCGACAGGACCCGGGAGAGGAAAGAATACCAGTATAAATCGACAAATTATCGTGCAGCATAGGGCATGGTGGGGCGTCGCCAAGTGGTAAGGCAACGGATTTTGGTTCCGTCATTCGGAGGTTCGAATCCTCCCGCCCCAGCCATCTTTTCAATGGCTTACGATAGGCGTCCAGGCAGCCGCGTGATCTGTGTCAGCACCATGTCAGCACGCGGAGCAAAGTGGACGCGACGGCGCTGGTCGCGAAGCCACGCTCAGGGACCAGATATGTTCTGGCACCCGGTCAACGGGTCGGGGATGGGGAGAATCTTGGAGGCCGTTCCTTGGGGAGCGGTCGATACGTCCTGCCAGAATGAGCGCGAGACATTCTCAACCGTGTCCATCGTCGTCCACGGCGGACACTCGATCATGGCGCCATGGGGAAAGAGGACAACCATGCCCTGGTCGCGCACCAATGCTTCCGTCGAGGGGTGATAGCGGTAAAGGCTTGGCGCATCCGCTGGAGACGGCATCGATTCGCATCCAGGGACGATGCTTTGCTTGGTTCCACAGACTTCAAGCTCGCCGGTCCCCGTATTCAGACGCCATGCAATGATGGAAGATCTGGATGCCAGCGCAACTTGCCAGGGGCAATCGCCACGCGGCTGGGGCGCGACCGTGGCCCCAATCCCAAGGACGGCGCCGATGCCTATGAGCACGCCTATGGCAAGCGACTTCGGATCAAACGTGCTCATCCGTCCCCCCTGACATCGCGCCTTCAGCAATGCTCGCGGCTCAAATATCGCAAGAGTCCAGGCGACCACTCTTCACCATGCCGAGAGCTTGCACGGCGCGTGCGCCCTGCACCGCGGCCGAAGCGCGTCCGTCGACCATCCGCCGGGACCCGACCGGGCACCATCCGACCACCCGTCCTTCCCGGAGAGCCTACCGTCGGGACCGCTGAGGATGATCCTGACCCAGTGCGGTGTCCCCCCGGAGCAGGGTGTTTTGGGCGTATGCGGCTTGTGGGAGTGCCGGGCTGGTTGTTGCTGGGGGGCGTGTCGATGGGGGAAGCGGTGCGCTGGCCGGTCCCGTCAGTGCGTCACGGCCGGATTACCGGCGGGTCAGGGTGCGGCGGCTTGGCCTGCCGCGGCGCCGGCCGGGACGGCCAGAGCGCGGAGAGCCGGAGCCGTGCCGGGTGATACCGCCGCCTTGACGAGTCCTTGCCGGACGCCCGGAAGCCACGGGATCATGGCCGTAGCGGCCTTTGCCGCCTCGAGCGGGTGCGCAGCGGCGAGGAACGGAAGGGCGACGAAGCTTTCTGTCCGCAGCCACGGAAGCTCTCGAACGACGGGCGCCAGTGCTTCCCGGCCCTGCCGTGCTTCTCGTTGCAACAGGGCGCTTCCCCTCGCCACCTCGTTTCGCCTCGACGCCCCCGCGGCTTTCTTCGCTGCCGAGATGAGCTGGTCGTAGCTGAACACTCCGTTGGTCTTGCTGGCGTCGGCTGCTGCCTGTTCGGTCACCTGCAGCATGGCATAGCCTCGATCGACATTGGCGAGTTGCGCCGCGCGCTGCGGGTCAAGCTGCCCGACGAAGGCGCGCAGGCGACGCCGATAGAGGCTCAGGAAATACCCGGCCTGCTGCCCGTAGGCGTTGTTGCTCGGGGAGCGGTATTGCAGCACAGCATCGCCGAGTGCGCTGTCCGCTCGCTTGAATGCTTGCCCCGTGATCGTCGCCGGCCGCGCGCCGACGCCCCACGGCCGCGTCACGAGACGGCTGACCTCGCGCCGAACGTCGGCCTGAGACTGGGGTGCCAGGTCATCGTATTCGGCCCGGAGCCCGAGGCCGTCGATTGTGGCGATTTCCGGCTGCTGCGCTGCGTAGGGCGCGCGCAAGCCCGGAAGGTGAATCTTCCAGTTGTCGAGCGCCTGTGCGTAAGCCTGCTTCGCGGTCTTTTGCAGGGACTCGATGGCCGGGTGGCCGACCGGGCCGCTGTATGTCGTGCCGAAGTGTCGCGCGATGTCGTCATAGATCGTCCGGTTCCAGCCGGCCGTTGCAGCGTCGAGGGCGGGCGATATGAGGGCGCCTGCCGGGGTCGAGGCGAGGACGCCTTCTGCCTCACGGGTGAAGCCGCCGAGCGCTTGTCCTGGCGTGAGCGGAACGCCGCGCCGCGCATAGGCTGCCGACGGCGATGCAGCGGTGCTCGCGAATTTGCCCGCGAGGCTCCCGAGCCCGGCACCGGTCAAGGCGCCAAGCGCGCCCTGAAGGCCCTTCGTTTGCCAATATGGCCCAGAGGTGACCGGCTGCGCCGCCGCTCCCCCGAGCCCGGCGATCACTGCATCAGGGACGGCACCGAGCTTCGTCTCCGGTGCGATGAAATAGAGCGGGTTGAACGTGTCGCCTGCGAAATAGCCCAGGTTGCCGCCGGGCGTTGCGCTTGCCGCCGCGCGCTGCTTCGCCGCTGCTTGCGTCGCCCAGTTTGCGAGGCCGCCATAGCCGGTCAGGGCCTGGACGCCTCGGCCGGCAAGCTGCGCCAGGCCGAGCGGCGCGGCGTTGACGCCGTAGAGCGCACCTTCCGCCATGCCGAGGTCGCGGTTGAGACCGCCGACGATGGAGGAAACTGGCCCTGGCGCGGGCGCCTCTGCGACAACCTTCCAGGCACCTTGCGTCGGCGGCGTCGGCGATTCGGACACAACGGACCATTGCGAGCCGGACATCACTGCACCCTCTGCGGCGTTCCGTTCGCGCCGAGCGTCCACGTCTGCCCGTTGGCGAAGGTGGTATAGACGCCGCGCTTCAAGGCGCTGGCCGGCGGCGCGCCAACGGCAGCCTTCGGAGCCGCACGTGTCCCGTTCTCGAGATCGGCCAGCGACTTCCGCACCACTGCCGGAATGAGCTTGCTCCCGATGTCCATGCCGGTAGAGGTCTTGATCTGCGAGTCGATGACATTCAGCCGGCCGGCGAGCAGTTTGGCGACGGTCGCGAGCGCGCCCTTCAACTGCGCCGGGGTCATGTTCGGCGAAAGTTCCTTCTCGAATCGCTCGATGTCGCTCTCCGCGCCCTGCGTCCCGCGCAGTGCGGTCGTCAACTCGCCGGCGACGAGGGCCTTCGCAACATCGAAGTTCGTGATGTTCGGATTGCCGAACGCCCGTCGTGCCCAGTTCACGATAAAGTTGCCCATGGGCTGATTCGTGTTGCCGAGCGCATCGACAAGCTGACGCAGGCTGTCCATGTGATAGACGGCCGTGCTGTAGGACCGGATAAGCTGTGCGCCCTGGCCGCTCGCGTAGTAGTCGAGGGCACGCGACTGCATCCCGTAAATCTTGGCGTTGAACTTCGGATTGATCCGCATGACCTCGGCGACGACACGCGCCCGTGCAGCATTGTTGCCGCCGAAGGACGACAGGGCGTTGCCCATCGGCACGGCATAGTTGGCAATGGCATACGCGGTTGTTTCAAGAGCAGGCGACAGGCTGCCGCTCTTGATCGCATCCTGAAGGGACATGACTCCCGGGATATTGCTGCGCATGACGCCATCGGTGCCGACCGCAGGCTTCGCGGGCAGGTCGCCAGGCTTGGGATCAGAAGCCTGCGGACCAGCAAGACCGTATTGCTTCAGGACGGATACCGGCACGTTGCCGCCCTGCGCGACGAGGTCCTGAATGAGTTTGATCTTGTTGTTCTCTTCGTTCTGCCGCACCTGCAACTCGACGGCCTCAAGCCGGGCGCCGGCCTGCATACGAATTGCCATCAGTTGCGCTGCAATCCGTGCGTTCGTCTGCTGCATCATCACCTTGTCATGATTCAGCGCCGCGTAGCCCTTGATCTGCGCCATGGTGCCCTCAAGGTCGAACTTCGCGTTGTCCATGAGGGCCTGATAGGTCTGAAGCTCCTGCTTGTTCTGTTGCAGCGCGCGTTGCAGGTTTTCCGAGAACTGCTGGCGCAGGTATTGATACGCCTGCTGATTGCCCTTGGCGTACGCCTGCATCGAGCCTGCCGCGGCGCGAATGGCGGACGTGAGCGGCGCGCGGGTCAGGAGCGATCCGAGCATCGCCAGGACGGTGCCCCAGTTCTGCAAGCCTGCCAGCGGGCTTTGCGGTGGCTGATAGGCCGGCGGCTGCGGCAGCGCTTGCAGCTTCGGAGGCGGCGGCATCCTGATGGTGCCAAGGCGCGCAAGAGCCTGTTGCGTCAGCCCAAGGTAATTCGTGGACATTGGCGACAGCGCGCGCGCCTGATTCGATGGCACCGGCTGCGTCGGAGGTGTCTGCTGTTGCTGCGGCGTCTGAGCCGCGGTGGCTGTCCCGCTCATAGGATCGAACTATTGCTGGTGTTGCTGTTCGAGTTGTTGCTGGTCACGGCGGTGCCGAGCGAAGAAAGTCCAAGGCTGAGCGCTGAGGAGCTTGCAAGCGACGATAAAGCGGCCTGCAAGTTCGAGTCCTCTTGCAACTCTGTGCCCGCAATCTCACTGAAGATCGAGCCCGCAAGATTGGTTGCCGAGAGCGCGTTGGAGGCGGCGGTATTTGCCTGTCCCAGTTCAGTCGCGCCGGTCTGTGCGGTCGTAAGCAACAGGTTCGCTGTGGCCGATGCGGCATTCGTCTGCGCCGCCTGCAAGTCTTGCGCCTCAGCGCTCGACCCGCTCATGCCATAGTTCGCATATTGCGACTGGATCGCAGTCTGCGCCTGTTGCAGTTCCTGATTGATGAGCGTCTGCATTCCCGCCGGCAACTGCCCGGTGTTCGGAGCGTTGATGAGCGGATTGGCGGCAGCCGTGACGGTGTTTTGCTCCGCCGTGTCGGCTGCTGCTGCCTGCTGCGCCGTGGTCGCGGATGATGCTTCCTGGCCCAAGGCGGACCCGGAATTCAAAGAGGAAAGATTCGAGCCGACGCCGGGAATTGAGCTTCCCGCCATATAATCCGCCAGAAGCGCACCGCCTCCCGTGAGCAGCGTTAAAAGTCCTTTGTTCTGATTCAAAAAGTTCCCGACGCCGCCGAGAAGGCCGCCTGCCGAAGTCGGATTGCCACCGCCACCGCCGATGCCGGCGGCGTTGCCAGCGTTCAGCGGCACATTTCCAGCAGATGGCGCTCCGATTGTGCTCCCGGTAGTCGTGAGCGCGCTCGGCGTGGTCGAGAGGCCAAGATCGGTTGTGGTCGGAAGGCCGTTCGTGACTGAGGAGGGAACGGTGAGGCCGAGGTCAGGAGTGCTCCCGAGGAAGCCCGAGGTAGCTCCTGGTGCGACGCTGGGCGCCGATAGCGCACCGGCGGCTCCGGATGCTCCCGCAGCGAAAAGGTTCGATACGGGTGCGGCGGACAAAGCGCTGCTCAGGTCCACGCCGTTGCCGAGGCTGCCGATGGCGCTCCCCAGGCTCGATACATCGGTCGGCAACGCCGTCTCGCCAGCGACACTGCCGATCGTCGAGCCCAAGCTCCCGAGGCTGGCTCCCAAACCCCCGAATAGGTCGCTGCCCGCCGCCAGCGGAGCTGCGAGCGCAGAGCCGAGATCGACGCCAGAAAATGCTGAACCGATCAAACTTCCTAGATCCGCCGTGGATGTCGGAAGCGCGGCCGCACCAGCCGCGCTCGCGGCGGTGGACCCGATGCCGGCGACATCGCTGATGCCGGCAGTCAGCGGCCCGAGGGCCAGTCCAGCGATCCCTAAAAGGCTGCTCAAGCTGCCCATCATCAACCCCCTACGCCACCACCGCCGCCAGCATCACGCCGCGCGCAACCATGTTGATCCCGCTTTCACCCCAACTCGCTTCGCAGCCCGCCGCCTCTGCTTCTGCATCGCCATCCGACGCCGATGCCGCCGCCGCTCCGCCGCCACCAACTCCTGCCGCGTCACCCGCCGCCGCGTCAGGTCCTCTTGCGGATAATGCAACGGATTCATCGGATCGAACGCATACTCGCCAGCGGTCCCGTTCATCTCCGCGCGCAACTCTTCCAGTCGCGATACCGGCAATAGCGGCACCCGCAACCGCCGCAGCACCTCAAGCACAGCCTCGATCGAACGGCAGGCAAACCAGCGCCCGCCGGCCATCACGATCTCCTCGCGCATCACCCTCTGCGCCTCACTGATGATCCCGGCCGGCGACTTCAGCTCAATTCCGATGAGCCGGCCGCGCCAAAGCACAAGCAGGTCAGGCGTCCCCGCCCGGCAGCCACGCCTCCGCCTCTGCACCGCAATCCATGGCTTCCGCATCCCGCCTTCATCAACCGCCGTCCACCACACACCAGGCCCCAGCCGACGCGCCAGCAGCCCGGCCAGCTCCTGCTGCATGACATTCTCATGCCGCATCAGGCCGAGCCCCCACCCTCCGACGCCGGCTCCGCGCTCGGCCCCGCCTTGATCAGCCCCGCTACTTCCAGCATCGCCGCCGCCGCCCTGCACCGCACATACGCACTCACCGGCTTGGCATTGGTGGAACACGCAATCTCATGCAGCGTCTTCACCGCATCCGGCGCCCAGCCACGCGCCAAAGCAATCGCCTCCTCAGCCCGATCCACACCCCGCTCCGCCATAGGTGAAGAACTCAGCGCACGTGGGATTCCTTCGGATATCCCACTCGCGCCTCGCGAAACCTCAGCAATCTGCGTTGTGCCCGAAGGTCTTGTCATCGCTTTTCCCTATTCGGAAATGCCGTCAGATAGAAGATTTCTATGGGCACCATACACCGCTTCCGCCTGCGCTCGCCACAAATCTTGATGCTGCACTGCGGGCGGGGTTCCGGGCCTCATGCGGCTTGCTCCGGGGGGAGGATCGAGGCTTGCTCGCGGAGGCGATGGCGGACCCACCAGGGATGGTATTTTCGTGCCCTTGCGAAGGCGCGCAGCTCGGCCTCGGAAAGCTGGGAGTGCAGCATCTTTCCGTAGGACATGCGCTGCGCCTGTTCGAGCTTGGCGGCCGTCACCTCGGCCAGCACGCCGGGAACGCTCTCGACGGTGCGAGCGCCGGGCCGGGGCTCGCCGCAGGCGGCACACTCGTGCATCGCGGCCGGGTTGAGGCAGCCGCACTCGCAGCGCCATAGCGGGGATGCGGCCTTGCGCTTGCCGGCTGGCACTTCCGCACCACCCGCCAGGCTCCAACGCCGCTCAGCATCCGGCAGGCCATGGGAAAGGGTGTTGCCGACATGATCGAGCACGATGAGCGCCGCCTTGTCGGGGGCAGGCCGGAGCCCGCGGCCGATCTGCTGCATGTGCAAGACGAGCGATTTCGTCGGGCGCAGCAGGATCACGGCGCCGACGGTGGGCACGTCGAGCCCTTCGCTGATGAGATCGCAGGATGCCAGCACTTCGACGGCGCCCGTGGCGAGCCCGCTGATGGCCCTGTCGCGCTCGGGGGTAGGCAAGGCGCCATGAACGGCCCTGGCCCGGTAGCCGGCCTCCTGGAAGGCCGCAGCAACGCTGTTTGCGTGGGCGACGGAAACGCAGAAGGCGAGCGCCGGCAGATGGTCCGCCCGCTGGCGATATTCGGCTACGGCATCGCCGGTGATGGACGGCGCCATCGCCTGCTCGAGATCCCCGGCGGCATAGTCCCCGGCGCGGGTGCGGACTCCGGTGAGGTCGAGCCGTTGTGCCGGCGCGAATACGCGGGCCGGAGAGAGGAAGCCCTCGGCCTGCAACTCGGCGATTCCCGGCCCGACCACCATGGCATCGAACAGGCCGCCTGCCTTGATGCCGAGCCCTTTGCCGTCCAGCCGCGCGGGCGTGGCCGTCACCCCGAGCAGCCTGGCGTCCGGCAAGGCCTCGAGGATGCGGCGCCATGTCCCGGCCCGGGCATGGTGCGCCTCGTCGAGCACCACGAGGTCCGCCGGCGGCACTGGCCGCCTGGCAAGCGTTTGCACACTGGCGACTTGCACCGGCTCGCGTGGCCTCGGCGCAAACCCGGCCGCGATGATGCCGTGCGCGACCCCGGCCTCGGCCAGCTTGGCGCTTGCCTGCCGGATCAGCTCGCGCCGGTGAACGAAGACCAGGACGCGCTTGGCCTTCGCCTGCGCGCCGGCGGCGACGGCGCTGAAGATGTGCGTCTTGCCGCCCCCGGTCGGCAGCGCCAGCAAGGGCGCCCGCCGGCCAGCCGCAAAGGCCGCCCGGAGCCGATCGACCAACACTGCCTGATAGGGGCGGAGCGCGGTCATTGCACCACCCTGGCATTCCAAACCATTGCGCTGGCCCAACCCGGGAAAATGGCGGATTTCCGCCATTTCCGAAGCATCCGCCAGGACACCGCATTATATGCGTCACGCGCGCGCGCGCATGACGTGTAAATCAGCTTCTGCTGGCGGATGCTTCGGAATCGGTCGAAGGGCCGGGGTCACGACCCCCACCTGCCGTCGTCGGGCTCTGGCTTGACCGCGATCCCAAGGAAGCCTCGGCGGTCGTTTGGCAGCCTCCGCGGCTGGAACCCACGAGCCTCCAACACTTGGGCGAAAAGCTTTTGCGACCCCGGCAGCTCGCCCGCGCGCTCCGCCCATGCCCGCCAAGAACCGAAAAGCGCGCGAGATTCGGAGTGAAAGTGCCGCGCGATGTCACAGCACTCGGTCAACCAACCGGAAAAGGCATCCTCGCTTTCGAGGTAGTGTTCCGTGGCGTCTCGCACGGCCGCCGGCGGGGCGAGCCCGATGCGTTGCCACTCTACGCAGCCGCGGATCATCCAGGCGAGAATGGCCGGCCACTCGTCGCGCAGCTTCTCGGCAAGGGCCGGATCCCGCTCCGCGGGCGGGATCGTTACGGTGAAGGGGATCATGTGCAGCCGCCGGCGCATGGCCTCGTCGACGCCACGCAATCCGGGCTTATGATTGCCCGCGACGACCAACTTGAATTGCGGCACGAATGTGAAAAAATCCCGCCGCATGAACCTGGCGCTGATCGGATCACCTCCGGTCAGTGCCTTGATCCTCGATTCGGCCCAGCGGCGTCCTTCTTCGGTCTCTTGGGCCGTCACCAGACGAGCGCCGCGCAGCATGGCAAGATCGGTCGGATGCCGATCACTCGTGCTCGACTCGAATGTTTCCATCGGCGCGATCGTTGCGTAATCTCCGAGGATCGCTGAAACCGTGTTCAGCAGCGTGGTCTTCCCATTCGCGCCCGTGCCATGGCCAAAAAAGAGTGCATGCTCGCGTGTGATGCCGGTCAAGCTGTAGCCGAGCATTCTCTGAACGAAGTCGCGCAGCTCGCCATCTTCGGCCGTGATGCGGTCGAGAAATTGCCGCCACCGCGGGCAGTTTTCACGTTCCGCCGGTGCAACGGCAGTGGCCTTGGTGAAGAGATCGTCAGGCCGGTGCGCTCGCATGGTGCCGGTGTGTAGATCAACAACGCCGCCTGGCGTATTCAATGCCCAAGGATCGCGATCAAACACATCGGCGGAGCGTGCATGACGCGGATCGGAGCGCGCCAGGCGCTCAACCGCAGCAACAGTCGCCGCTGATAAAATCGAACGACCTCCGCCACTTTCCAGCAGTGCGCTGTGCTCACGGCAAATGACGCGCGCTGCGTCGAACACGTGCAGAACGTCATCACGTGCCCATCGCACACCGTCCCAGCGCATCCAAAGTCCCCAAACCGGAACGAAAAGCAACTCGCCATCGTGGCGCTCGCTGAAGGCGGTGGCGAGCGCGTCCTCGGACGGCAGCGACGCGCCGGAGGCGTCCGACACCTGCGGGTCTGGCGCTGCGATCTCAAAAAGCGGCTCAGCTACGGCGGTCATTGTGCGCTGCCTTGCGTTTTCTCTGAGTATGTGCTGCCATTTTCGAGACCAAGGCATCCCATCGCCGCACGCGCTCCGCCGCTACCGAATCGCCAAAGTGAAGCACGAGGACCGCGCGCGAGACAGCGGGAGCCAACAAAGAACCGAAACGAATATCGACGCGCCGGGCCGCTGCGTCGCGCGCAGGCGGCAGTGCGAACGAAACCGCACGGTGCATCTCGTCTATGTATCGTCGCGCACGCGCAACGTGTGCCTCAAGCGCGGCCTCGGCGATCGACTTCGCGCGAGCAGCCGGGATGTCGAGCAGCCGCGCATCGCCATTCGCCGCATCGGAAAAATCAGCGATGAATTCGGCCCAATGTGCGAGGCCAGCGAGCGCCTCGATTGCACGGCCGCACCAAAAATCCTCGCCGCAGCGGCGCTTGAAATCGTCGAGCGCGCGCCTCTCTTGCCACGCCTGCCGATCGAGCGGCTCTCGCGCCGGTGCGGTGCGGACGCTCATCGGCCGGCCGGTTGGGCTTCGGCCGCGGTCACTTCGCCGTATCCGCTTCAGAAGTTGAACGAAAGGTGCGGGAGCGCAGCCACTCCTCAATATCGCTGGCGCGATAGAGCGTTCGCTTGCCAAGCTTCAGAAATGGCGGTCCAAAACCAGTCGCACGCCAGCGCTCCAGGCTGCGACCAGTGACGTGTAGTATCGTGGCTACTCGGCGCTGATCGAACAATTCGATATTGCAGTCGGGCATCGCAATCCCCTGGTCGGCTTCTGACCAAGAGATGCGTGCAGCGCCGCCGCAAAACTAATCCGCAAAATTGGCAAAACCCTCCGCAAAACCTTCGCAAAAGGGGCAAAACGTTTTGCGGTTTTGCGGCGCCTCCGTTCAGCTCGGATGTCCACGCATGTCCGCGATCACTCGAAGGATCACGTCGTCGCTCAAGCCGCGGCCGGTTCCGAGCTTCCCTTGCACCAGGGCGATGAGTTCCTTAGCCGTCCGGTCCAGGTTTTCATCGCGAAGTATGTTCTCGATGTCCTGCCGACGGCTCGGCCGGCCGCCTTTCGAACGAGCGTCTTCCTGCCCTGGGCCGGGAACGACCTTCGGCTTTCCGTCCCAAATCTGAAAGACATCCTTACGCAACAACAGCACTACGAAGGAGCTGTTTGCTTTCGGGAGCGTCCCGATGGCAAGCGCCGCTTCGTCGATCGCGAGTATCTCGAAGCTCCTCGGGCGCATTCTTTGTTCATCCAGCCCCAACACCGGTTTCCTGTATACTGGGCGCCCCCGGGGCGGTGACCCGCCATAGGGCGACGCTAGTACGGGCGCCGAGGGTAATGGTTGCCCTTTCGAATCCTCATACACGGCGGCAATCTCATTGTCGTTCACCGCCGCAATGATCTGCCGCAGGGCATCCTTGACGGTGCCCTTCTCGATCAAACGCACATGCTCGACGGCCTCGCGCAACGTCATCCAGGATGCACGCTCGCGCTCCGCCTTTGAGGTGTAAGGCATCAACGCCTCCGCTGGCGCTCCGCAGGAAAGACGGCGCGGCGGGAATGGTGCGGAAACCATTCATTCGGTGGCCAGACCTAGCCGCGCCAGGGGAATTCTATCCGACCGTACGCAATGCCGGAAGCGGATCGGTCAAAGGCACGCCATCGGCGAGCAGCAGAAGGATTTCGGCAAGTCTGTCGGCTTGTGCTTGCTTCCCGGTCCGTTCCAAGTCGGCGAGAATTTCCTCGGCGATCCGATGAGCTTCGCCCATGGTGTCGGACTTGGGCGCGCCGTGCTCGGTTCTGGTAAAGTCGTTCTTAGCCTGCATGAAGCTTGCTCCTTCTTGCGGGTCAGGGGCGGGCCGTGGTTCGCGCCATTGCCCGTCCCGCTTTGCCGGCATCCGGCCGGCGCGGATTGCTCAGGCGCGTTTGCCTTGCAGCTCGACCAGTTCACCCTTGGGCTTCTGCTGCATTGCCGCTTCGATGCGCTTGCCGATCGCCTCGGCCGCTTGGCGCACCGGATCGGCGGAAAGATGCGCGTAGCGTTCGGTTGTGTTCGCGTTGTGGTGCCCGAGCAGCTTGCCGATGACGAGAAGGGAGCCGCCACCCGTGGCGCCGACAGACGCGAAGCTATGCCGAAGGTCATGCAACCGCACGCCATCGAGCCCGGCCGCCTTCCGAACCCTCAGCCACACCTTGTCAAAGCCGACGTAGGCCGCACCGGCGCGGTGCCCGCAAATGACGTATGGGTTGCCTTCCTGGCGTGGCAAGGATGCCAGCACCGTCAGTGCCGGCGCGTTCAGATAGACCGGCTTTCGGCCCGTCTTGCTGTCCGGCAGGAAAATCATCGAGCGCTCGAGGTCGATCCATTCCCATCGCAGCGTCACGATCTCCGATCGTCGGCAGCCCGTGAACAGCAACATCCTGATTGCGGCAGTCGGGTAAGGATCGTTCGTCCGCGCCGTTTCCGCGTCGAGCGCTTCGGCCAGGCGCGCCATCTCGGCGTCAGACAGAAAGCGTTCCATCTTGCGGATGGGCGCCTTCTTCACGCCCCTGGCCGGGTTTTCAGTGAGCAGACCGCGCGCCATCGCGAAGGCCATAATCGTGCTTACCAGCGCCACGCATTGGGCCGCTGCGCCCTTGCCTCCGCGTACGACGGCGCCGGGGCCACGCTTGCCTTTTTCTAGCTTCTGCACTGTCGTTTTGCCTGCCACCACGTCACGCTGCATCCGCTCGACATCGAGACGTGCAACCGCGTCAATCCGCTTGGCTCCGAGCAACGGCTTCAGGTGGCGCTCGATGCGCGTCCGGTCGGATCGCAGAGTCAGAGGCTTCTTGTGCCCAACACCCTCGGCGAGATAGAGACCGGCCAGCTCCCCGAACGTCATCATTCGCGAGGCTGCCTTGCGTTCCTCGATAGGGTCCTCTCCCTTGGCGATCTCAGCAAGCAGCCGAAGCGCTTCCTTGCGGGCCATTTCGGGTGTCCAGGGCGAGCCGTGCTTGCCGATGGTGATGCGCCGAGTCGGGGCATTCCTGCCGCGCCCCGCGCGATAGTTCAGAACGTAGCTCTTGGCGCCGTTGGGCGTGACGCGCAGCCCGAAGCCCTTTACCTCGGCATCCCAGATGACCGCCATGCTGGCGCCGGGCCCGGCTGCATCGACAACCCGCTTGGTGAGACGCATTTGGAAGATCCTTCCCTTATTGCCGTTCCGGCATTCCGCCATGTCAGCACCGAGTCAGCACGCGAGCGGATATCACTGTCGGGGAATGTCGGACTATGACGGGAAGAAGTCAAGTTAATTGGCGGATTTTCGGTGCTGACAAAGTAGATGCGTCGGCCCCTGTCACCTCTTGGACTAGGATTTTGGTTCCGTCATTCGGAGGTTCGAATCCTCCCGCCCCAGCCATCTTTTCACTTGCCATGTGCATCCGGAGGCTCGGCAATTCCGTGTCGGCATCATGTCGGCACGCGGGGCGAAATCGGTCTTCCGTAACGGCGCTCGCGTTCCCGATCGTGGGGCCGGTCCAGGCTGCTTGCCTGGGGGCGATTGGTCGGGCATGGCCCGGCGCATCAGCAGGCAACCCCAATCAACTATCGCGCCATCGACCCGGGCGGGGGGTAGGGACTGGCTCCATTTTTCATCGGCGGCACACGAAATTCGCATTCGTTACCCACCCACCTCCGGTACCCGGAAAATGTGCAGGACCGGAGCAAAGGCGTTCGACTCCGTATGGTAAGCTTTTCACGTGGACGCGCCGCGCGCGCGATGTCGGCTGTTCCCGCGGTTTCGTGACCGCGCAACGCGCCGCTTCGCGTCGGTCTCGCAGAGGGCGAAACCGGCCGCCGGGCAGTTGCTGCACGGCGGCCGGTGCCAGGGCGGTCATGCGCGCACCTTGGCCTCACAGCGTACGCAACGCCAGTGCAGGACGATAGGGCTCGTCGCAGGCGACGGATCAGGCCGCCAGGTCGACCGCAGTGAGCAGCCGGTGCACCATCCTTGCTTTTCCTCGCTCCACCACCGAGCCGGTGCCGCGAAGCGGGGCCGGCGCACCCTCAGGGGCCCGGACAGAGTCGCACTTTCTTTCTTTGACACACTGACACAGTGGCCACTCTTGACACAGTGGGCCGTGGCGCCGCTGGCTGCGCATCAGGCGCCGTTCTCCGAGCACAACCTTGCGCCGAACATCCTTGCCGCATAATGTCGCACCCCGGTGATGCACGCCTCGCCTTTTTCAACAGCAATCGGGACCTTCCCGGATAGCCTTGAGCCTCCTCTGACGCCGGGTGTCCGGTCGAAATAGAGGGCAGTTCAAGGGGTAACTGCACCGACTCTCCGCCGCCACTGGGGACGCTAACTCACAACCCCCTGTCTCACGATCCTAGGCACTCTTCTTATTCTACTTCTTGACACTCTGTTTAACTGCATGCACTGTGCGCTGCTACCCAGTCGGGTACTTCGCAGCCACGTTCTTCGCGCTGTTATGCGTGAACGAGGTTGGGGAGATTTCCCCATGTACTCGCTTAAAAAAACGTGTGCTGCTCAGCAGCTACTTAGCAAGGGAGGAGGATATGCGTTTGTCTGCCAGGACGGGTACGGTTCTAGCTGGAGCGCTACTGGCGGGCCTGACGCTCGTAGTCACGCCGACGATCCCGGCTTCGAGCAAGCAGTTGACCTTTTCGCTCATCACCAAGACCTATGAGAACCCGGTCTTTGTGCTCGAGAAGCAAGAGGCCATTGCGAAGGCCCAAACGATGGGGATCAAACTTCTGACGTTCACCGGCAAATATGACGGCGATAACGCCAGCCATGTCACCGACATCGAAGATTCGATCGCCGCTCGGGTCGACGCCATCATCATCGTGCCGAATGACACCAAGGCAATCATTCCTCAGATCCAGGAAGCACAAAGAGCTGGGATCAAAGTCATTGTCTACGATTCTCCTCTCGACACACCTGGTATTGCCGACGGTACCTTTGCTACCAATAATTATGCAGCCGGTGAACTGATCGGCAGGTGGGTAAAGGCGACATTCGGGGCCAACGTCGGCAAGGCGCGCATCGCTATGCTCGACGCCGATACTCTGATGGTGAGCAACGATGTGGCCCGCGATACCGGCTTTCTCAACGGGTTTGGCATCGCCACGCCTAATCCGAAGGTTTGGGGGAGCGAGCATGATCCCCGTGTCATTGGCCACCAGATCACCAAGGGCTCAGCCAGCCTCGGCCAGAGCGCGATGGAAGATCTGCTGGAGCGCGATCCGGCAATCAACGTGGTCTATTCGATGAACGAGCAGGCTGCCGCCGGAGCCGCCCAAGCGCTGAAGTCGGCTGGCCGCGCCCGAGATGTGCTGTCCGTTTCAATCGATGGCACCTGCGCCGGCCTGCAAATGATCAAGGATGGTACACTCAGCGCAACAGTTATGCAATTCTGGCTGAAGATGGTCGATATGTCCATGGACGCGGCCTACAACCTCCTGACGAAAGGCGAAAAGCCACCGGTTTCTCCGGGCCTTACTTACTACGATACGGGCGTGACCCTTGTGACCAACCATCCGGTTTCGGGCGTACCTTCTATCAGCGCCGACGAAGCTCTGAAGCTTCGCGGTGCTATGTGTACCAAAAGCGGCTAGCTCGCCTTCCCTGAGAGGCGGCCCTTGCTAACCGTGCTTAGCATCCAAGGGTGCATTCACCTGATCGCAGCGGAACCACCAGTTGCGACGGAACGCAGGGAAGTTCTCCGGGACCTCCCTGCTATTGTCGCAGCCCGGGACATTCGGCAGTCGAGTGGATCCAGGGAGCCGAAAGCATGGTAGGCATCAGCCCACCTCCGAACATCCGGGTTGCTCCTGCTGATGAGCCTGATTTCCCATCCTTTGGAGACACACGTTCCCTGAAGCGGTTACGTTTGATACTGCAGTCTTTCCCCAGTGTTGTGTCAGTGGCGGTATTGATCGCCAGTATCCTTGCATTCGGCATTGTTATTGGCTCGCATTTCTTTACGCCATTCAATCTCTCCTTGGTCCTCCAGCAGGTGACTGTGATCAGCGTCCTCGGAGCGGCGCAAACGCTCGTCATTCTCACCGCCGGCATAGATTTATCGGTGGGCGCCCTGATGGTGCTCTGCAGCGTGGTGATGGGTGTCCTCGCGGTCGATGTCGGTTGGCCGCCGATCCTCGCAGTCCTCATGGCCTTCTTCGCAGGCGCCGCGGGGGGAGCACTCAACGGAGTCCTTGTCACTTTTGCCAAGTTGCCACCGTTTATCGCCACGTTAGGCACGTGGAACGTGTTCCTTGCCCTCGAGCTCTGGTATTCCGGCAGCCAAACCATAGTTTCTCAGAATATTCTCAACAGGGCGCCGATTTTACAGTTCTTCGGAAACGGAACGAATGTCGGTCCCGTACGCGTCACTTGGGGGGAACTGCTGCTCTTTGCCCTGTTCGGCATTGTCTGGTTTTTTCTCGATCGAACGGCTTGGGGCAGGCACGTCTATGCGGTCGGTGATGATGCCGAGGCAGCCCGGCTTGCTGGCATCAACATTGATCGCGTGCTACTTTCGATCTACGTGGCGGCAGGCGTGATTTGCGCCATAGCCGGTTGGGTGTTGATCGGCCGCATCGGCTCGGTCACTCCGCAGGAAGGGCAAACTTCCAACCTGGACAGCATTACAGCAGTGGTCATCGGCGGCACCAGCCTCTTCGGTGGCCGCGGGTCGCTTTTTGCCACGCTGATCGGGGCCCTTATCGTGGGTGTGTTTGAGAACGGCCTCGCGCTCGCTGGTGTTGACGTACTCTGGCAGAACCTGGCCATCGGCCTGCTCATCGTCTTCGCCGTAATCATCGACCAACAGATAAGAAAATTGTCGACATGAGCGTCACGAGCGACGTTCCTTTGCTGCAGGCACGTAGTCTGGTTAAGCATTACGGCCATGTGGTGGCGCTGGACCGTGCCGATTTTGAGCTTTATGCCGGCGAAATCCTGGGCCTGATCGGCGACAATGGCGCCGGCAAAAGTACTCTGATCAAGGCTCTGACGGGCGCCGTCATTCCAGACCAGGGAGAAATCTTGTTGGATGGCGAGCCAGTGAAGTTTCGCTCGCCGCTTGATGCCCGGCGCGCAGGCATCGAGACTGTCTATCAGACCCTTGCTCTTGCGCCGGCCCTCAGTATTGCTGACAATTTATTCCTGGGCCGCGAGCAACGCTCAAGGGGCATTCTGGGAAAGCTTGTCGGTGCCCTCGATCGTGGTGCTATGCAGCAGCGCGCCCAGGATGAGCTCAATCAGCTCGGAATCATGACGGTCCAGAGCATCAGGCAGACGGTTGAAACCTTGTCAGGCGGCCAGCGCCAGGCCATCGCAGTGGCACGCGCGGCCGCCTTTGGCACCCGCATTGTCATGATGGACGAGCCAACCGCGGCTCTCGGGGTGCGGGAATCCCGGCGCGTGCTCGATCTGATCCTCACAGTCAAGGGTCGCGGTCTGCCGATCGTCCTCATCAGTCACAACATGCCGCACGTGTTTGAGGTGGCGGACCGCGTTCACATCCATCGTCTGGGCCGGCGCTTGACAGTCGTTGATCCAAAGTCGTGCTCGATGTCGGATGCCGTCGCGATGATGACTGGCGCAATGGCTGTTGCCTGAAAAATGGCTCACAAAGCGGCACCCGACGCCGGCAGCTTACGTCGAGCGCTGCGCACGATTTGCAAGGTTGCAAGCATGTTGGCGGGCATCCGTTGCTGCTTGAGGGGGTTTTCGTCATTTCGTGTGCTGAGGCTCGCTCAAAGGCATCGTTCAGAGCCCGCTTTCATCCTCACGTCATACCAGGTTTTACTTGCGGTATCCAAATCGGTGTGACATAAGATCCGCACTGGTAAGATGCATTCTTTTCGTGTCGTATGCGTTCTAAAGGATGAAGGAGGAAAGGTGACGTGGTGGGGCGGATGACGGATGGACCTGAAAGAGGGAGCGACTTTCAATGAGGTATCTGCGTGTTGGACAGCCGGATGCCGAGAAGCCAGCACTCTTGGATCCGGAGGGTGTCCTGCGCGACCTTTCGGATGTTATTCACGACTTTGATGCGGAAGCGTTGTCACCGTCTGGGATGCGAAAACTGGCATCCGTTGACTGGAGGACCCTTCCCAAAGTCTCAGGCAGTCCGCGTATCGGGCCGTGCGTGCCGCGTCCGCGAAACTTCTTTGCCATTGGTGCGAACTTCCACGACCATATAGCTGAACGAGGCGAACAGGTACCTTCGCATCCGTTCGTCTTCGTCAAGGCGTCCGGCGCCTATTGCGGCCCGTATGATGACACCGTCATTCCACACGGGGCGACTCAAACTGACTGGGAGGCCGAGCTTGCTCTCGTCATTGGCACTAAAGCCAGCTATGTTTCCGAGGAAAGGGCTCTTGACCATGTGGCCGGCTATTTCGTCTGCACTGACTATAGTGAACGTGCATTTCAAGGTAATTTCGGGGGCACTATGATGAAGGGTAAAGGGGCCGACAGCTTCGGCCCCATCGGACCCTGGCTTGTTAGCAAGGATGAGGTACCAGACCCTCGAAATCTGAATATTTGGCTCGAGGTGGACGGTGTTCGCTATCAGGATGGCAATACGCGCGATATGATCTTCAGTCTGGACACACTTATTTCGCACGTGAGTCGGTTCATGACTTTGTTCCCCGGCGACATTCTCACTACGGGCACACCGGCCGGTGTGGCCGCGGGTATGAAACCGCCAAAATGGCTGAAACCTGGCCAAAAGGTTCGCCTTGGGATCGAGGGCCTGGGCGAGCAGTTACATAACGTAGTTCGAGCGTAACTTCTCATTGTCCGGTCCCCGTGGTGCGGGCATAGCGCGGCGAGGATATGAGATCGCCGGGCATAAACGCCCAAAGGTAATCCGCAGGAGAAAACTCTGTTATGGCTGACTCAGTCGCTCGTAAGTTGCCGACACGCAAGATCGGTCGCACCAACGTAACGGTAACGGAGCTGGGGCTAGGCACCGCGCCGCTCGGCGAAAATCTCGGCCTCATTGAGGAAGGAGAGGCACGCTCGCTCCTGCAAACGGCATGGGACGGCGGCATCCGCTATTTCGACACGTCACCCTGGTATGGCAAGGGCCAGGCAGAGCATCGCGTGGGTCGTCAGTTCTATCGCCAGCCACGCGACGAATTTGTGATCTCGACCAAGATCGGGCGCATTCTACACCGGCCGCTTAAACTTCCGATTTACCGCGACGAATGGATCGGTGGACTCGAGTTCGATTGCTACTTCGATTACAGTTATGATGGTGTTATGCGCTCGTTCGAGGACAGCTTGCAGCGCCTTGGCATCAACCGCGTGGACACGCTGCTCATCCACGACCTCGATCCTTGGCACTTCAAGGTGGAGACTAAGGTCACTGCTTACATGAATCAACTCTATACGAGCGGCTGGCGGGCGCTTGAGGAGCTACGTGACCAGGGCGTGATCGGCGGCATTGGCGCCGGGTTCAATCTCGGACCGACTATTAATCGCTATCTGGAGATGTTCGATATGGATTTCTTTCTTCTTGCTATGCGCTACACGCTTCTTGAACAGGACGTGCTCGATAGTGAGTTCCCGAACTGCGAAAGACGCAATGTGGGCGTCGTTGTCGGTGGCACCTACAATTCAGGCATCCTGGCGACTGGCGCCATTCCGGACGCTCGGTACAACTACGCCCCGGCGGGCTTCGATGTGAAGGCACGCGTTGCCAGGATTGAAACGGTCTGCAAGCGGCACAACGTGCCCCTCGCTGCCGCCGCTTTGCAGTTCCCTCTTGGCCATAAAATTGTGGCGGCGGTAATTCCGGGCGCGATCTCAACAGAACAGGTCAGGCAGAACCTTGCGGCATTCAACCATAAGATCCCCCAGGATCTTTGGGCCGAACTTAAGCACGAAAGACTCATCCGCGAGGATGCCCCGACTCCCAGTCGCTGACTTTGAGTGCCCTTGAAGCAGGGGTTGCCATGTGGGGGTGGAAGAACTGTCAAACGGCATCAGGAACTGGCCCGGTGGCGCGCGCTTCGCCGGCGGCAAAGGATCGTCGGCCGCGCTCATCGAGATGCGGGCAGGGCACAGCGTAGCGGTCGCGAATGGCAGCGATATCGATCATGGCAACACACTGCGAAGTCGCTCCGTGACCGCGGAATCTCCCATGATCCGCGCACACGACCCGATTCAGCTAATCCACGACAGGCCCTCGGAGCAGATCGCGATCAGACGGAATCGGCTGATCGCGTGAAGATGCTCGCCAAAACAAAGAGAGGGAGCAGTTACCGTGAGCCATGGCGAACGGAAATTGCTCCAGCCTCCGGACGGACCGGATTCCAGGAAGAAGGTCAAACGCTCAAGACCGCAGGATGCACCAGCCCGCCCCCCCAGCACCACCAGTCAGGACGACCGATCCGGTCCGCAGCGCGCTGGGCAATCGTCGCATCTGCAAACAGGCCAAAGCAGGTCGCCCCGGAACCTGTCATCCGCGCCAGCAGGCATCCCGGTTCGGCACTGAGCGCCTTCAGGACCGTCGCGATCGGCGAGCAGAGCGTTATCGCCGTAGTCTCGAGGTCATTCCGCAAGCCGGCCAGGCACTGAGCGAGTGCGGCAGCATCGGGCCAGGAAGAGGGAAGACGTGCCGACCTCGAGAAACACCCGCTCCACTCTGCGAAAACTGCCCGTGTCGGAAGCGCGAGCCCCGGATTGACAAGGCAAAGCCCGAATGCCGGCAAGGCAGGAGCGCGGCCAAGCACCTCGCCGATGCCGCTCGTCCGGGCAGGCAACGATTGAAGGCAGGCTGGAACATCCGCGCCTAGGCTGGCGGCAAGGGGAAGCAGGTCGACGCACCCATCGGGCAACCTCCAAAACCGCTTGAGCAGTCGAAGCGCTGCTCCTGCGTCGGCCGAGCCGCCACCGAGGCCGGCGGAATGCGGCAGCCTTTTCGTCAGGCAAAGCGATGCACCCCCCGCACCGCCGGCCGCGGTGGCGAGCGTTCGGGCCGCGCGCATGACCAGATTGTCGGCACCAAGGGGCAGGCCAGCCGCGAAAGGGCCGTCCATCACCAGCCGGAGGTCGGGTGCCGGAGTCACGGCCACTCTGTCTCCGATATCCGCAAACACAACCATGCTATCGAGCAGGTGATAGCCGTCAGGCCGACGGCCGGTGATATGCAGAAATAGATTAACCTTTGCCGGAGCTTCTTCTTCAGGCACGGCAGGTCAAGGGCTCTGCCTCGCCGGTGTCAGCGGTTGGGAGGCCGCAGCGCCGCCAAGACGTCCATACTTGCTTCTGAGCTTCGATTCCAGCACCGCCGCCTCGGTTGCACTCGGATTCATCGTCAGCGCGTGCTGCCATTGGTACCAGGCTTCGAGCCTGTTGCCGGCTGCCCAGTATGCGTCACCGAGATGGCCGTTGATGGTTGCGTCATCCGGTTCGAGGGTCACGGCACGGAGCAACCATTGCACCGCACCGGGAACATCTCCTTGCCGCAACATGACATAGCCAAGGCTGTCGAGGATTGCACCGTCGTTCGGGCGAAGTTCCGCAGCTTTGGCGATCATCTGCCGCGCCTCCTGCAGATGTCGGCCTTGCACGGCCCAGGAATAGCCAAGATAATTGAGAACGTAAGGTTGATTGGGCGCCAGCTCGAGAGCTTCTCGAAAATCTCCCTCCGCCTGAGGCCAGTTGTGCACCTGATCGTAGGCGATGCCCCGATCGTAAAACAGGGTCCAGTCGGACGGTCGGTGCTGGCTAAGCCGGGAGATCGCCCCGCTATAGGCGTCGATAGCCTCGTCCCAGCGCTCGTGCGCACGGAGAATGTCACCCTTTACCCCGAGCGGTTCCGGCCTTTCCGGGTAGCGCGTAGCAAGACGATCGAGCAACCCGAGTGATTCCGACGTCTTGCCGATTGCGTCGAGGAGCATCGCGCGGCGGAGTTGAACGAGTGCTATCAGAGGATCCGACGCTGGCACGGCTGCCAGCACCGAAAGCGCCGCAGCCGGTTGCTCCTGCGCATCGAGAACATCGGAGAGCAACAGTCTTGCCGTGGTGAGGTTTGGGCGCAGGGCCAGCGAAAGACGGAGCATGACAACCGAGAAATCCGGCGAGTCCTGCTGGCGAAGGCCCGCCGCGATCGCAAGAAAGGCCTCGGCAATGCCGTCGGTGGCGCTTGCCACCGGCCGCTCCGACAGTGTCTTCGCAATCCCGGGGACGGCTATGGCCACCTCGCTGCTCGCGGCACCAAGTGCAGCCAGCGTCGCTTCCGCCGCGTCCAATTCACCCTGGCGGGCCTGCCAGCTCGCCAGAATCGTTGCAAGTTGCAAATTCGGCCCGCCGAATCTCGTCTGGGCGGCTGCGTAGTATCTCTTGGCGACGGCGGTACGCCCGGCGAGGTCTGCGATCAACGCGGCATGAAGAACATAGATTCCCTGCTCCCCGGGCCCGGAAAGGAAGGGCTGCAAAGTTGCAAGAGCCTGATCGGTCTCGCCGGCACCTTGCTCGGCCCAGGCAAGGAGAAGCGGCGAAAGCATCTGCGTCAGGTCGCCCCGCGGAAGACCATGGATGCGGGCCATTGCCGTCGGCCAATCGCCCTTGCGCGCCGCCTCGCCGATCAGGACCAGCATCGCCACCGGGTCATCGGGCACGCTTGCCACAAGCTTCATGGCATTCGGATCGCCGGCCATGAAGCTGGAGAGGAATGCTTCTCGACTGAGAGCACGCTCGCCCGGATCCGCAGCAGAAGCCTGCTGGTAAAAGCGAGCCGCATCGTTCAGCGCGAATTGGTCGTCGGCGAAGCGCGCGTCAAGAAAAGCGCCATACCCCTGACCCGCAATCAATGGGTCGTCCACCGCCACACCGCGCGCCGCGCACGCAGAAAGTAGGCTGAGCGCGAGCAGGGTGACACGGCTCAGGAGGCACAGGTTCGGCATCACCTGAATCCTATAGCAGAAGCGGCCAGGAGAGGGCTACATGCCCGGCGGGTAATGGGGACCGCCCCCCCCCTCCGGCACCACCCAGTCGATATTTTGGGTGGGATCCTTGATGTCGCAGGTCTTGCAGTGAACGCAGTTCTGCGCGTTGATGACGAGAGATGGGGAATTCTCCCCAACGACTTCATAGACGCCAGCGGGGCAATAGCGTACCTCCGGACTCCGGTAGCGTTGCCAGTTCACCGCGATCGCCTGCTCCGGCTTGACCAGCCTGAGGTGCGATGGTTGGTCTTCTTCGTGATTGGTGTTGCTGAGGAAGATCGAGGAAAGCCGATCGAAGGTCAGAACCCCATCGGGATTTGGATACGGAATAGGCCGCGCCTCGTCCACCTGGAGCAGCGTCTCATGATCCGGACGCCGGTGATGGAATGTCCAAGGCGACCTGCCATGTAACAAATATGTCTCAAGCGCCGCGTTTACAAGTCCTCCCCAGAGACCGAAGCGGGCAAAGCCAGGTCGTACATTGCGCACTCTGACAAGTTCGGTCCATACCCAACTCGCCGCCAGCGCTTCCTCGTAGCCGGACAGCATCGTCACGCTACTATCCTCAAGAGCCGCCGCCACGGCTTCGGCAGCCAGCATGCCGGATTTCATCGCCGTGTGTGTGCCCTTGATTTTCGGTACATTCAGGAAGCCAGCCGCGCAGCCGATCAGTGCCCCGCCAGGAAAGACAAGCCGCGGAATGGACTGCAACCCGCCCTCATTCAGTGCGCGCGCACCGTAGCTGACGCGCCGGCCACCGGTGAAATGGCCACGAATAGCGGGATGGGTCTTGAACCGCTGCATTTCCTCGAACGGCGAAAGCCAGGGATTGCGATAGTCTAGCCCGATCACGAACCCTGTGGAAACAAAGCGCTCGCCCCAGTGGTAGAGGAAGGAACCACCGTAGGTGCTTCTATCGAGCGGCCAACCGACAGTGTGAATCACGAGTCCGGGTCGATGTCTCTCCGGCGGGACCTCCCATAGTTCCTTGACGCCGATGGCATAAGTCTGCGGGTCGCACCCCTCGGCCAGGCCGAAACGGGCGAGCACCCGCTTGGTCAGCGATCCGCGGCATCCCTCGGCAAACAGCGTGAAGCGGGCCCGGAGGGCCATGCCCGCCTGGAAATTCGCCCCGCGTGCCCCTGATTTCGTGACCCCCTTGTCCCCCGTGAACACACCTGCGATGCGCCCCCCCTCCTCGATCAATCCAGCGGCAGCGAATCCGGGAAAGATGTCAACGCCAAGTGCCTCGGCACGGCGAGCAAGCCAGCGACAGAGATTGCCAAGCGAGCCCACAAAGTTGCCTTCATTGTGCATCGGGCGCGGGGTTGGCAGGCGGATGGCGCGCCGGGCCGTTAACCACAGGAAACGATCCTCACGGGCAGGGGTCGCGAGCGGCGGATCATCCTTACGCCATGCCGGCAGCAGTTCATCGAGCGCGCGCGGCTCGATCACGGCACCGGAAAGGATGTGTGCACCGACCTCCGCGCCCTTCTCGAGAACACAGATCGCGCTCTCCGGCCGGCACTGTTTGAGGCGGATCGCTGCGGCAAGTCCGGCCGGCCCTGCGCCCACCACCACCACGTCGAACACCATCGACTCCTGAGCGTCGGTCATGCCTCATCGTCCTGTTCCGTCACCCGCTATGCGGCCATCCCCGAACCATCGGTGCCCGGCATTACGGGCGCCGGAGATGACTGAGCAAGCACCTGTCGGCGTCGCATAGCGATATATCGGCCCGACGCTGCCGCAAACGCGGCCGCACGTACATAAATCAAGGCGGCAATCCAATGGGTTCTTTTGCTCTTCCGGCCCGAGGACCGGGGCCGGCCGGGTCGATGGCTGGAACCCGCGGGCCGAACCCGACATCGGCCGCGGAAGGCATCCTCCCGCCCTGGCGCCGATCTCTCCGCTCCACTATCAGCCCGGCAGGGCTGCAATCGGCAGGCCGGGATGTAACGATGGACGCATTCGCAGCCCTGCGGCTGCATCTCGCATGGGGAGCCGATGCGGCGTTGGCGACAACTCCGCGGGATCAGCTCGCCCCGCTGCCCCCACCTCTTGAGGCGGTAGCGCGGCCGGGCATCCCCGAGGATGGTGCAACTGCGCGCGCCTGGCAGTTGGCGAACAGTGCCACAACCCGGGACGAACTGCGCCGGAGGTTGGCCGATTTCGATGGCTGCGCGCTCCGTGCCACCGCGACCAATCTTGTCTTCGCCGATGGCAATCCGGATGCCGGGCTGGTGTTGATCGGGGAGGCTCCCGGCGCCGAGGAGGATCGCTCCGGACTGCCGTTCGTCGGACCGTCGGGCCAGCTTCTCGATACGATGTTGGCGAGCATCGGACTCGACCGAAGAAAATTCTTGATAACCAATATATTACCCTGGCGCCCGCCGGGCAATCGGACGCCCACCGATCAGGAGATAGCGCTCTGCCTCCCGTTCCTCCTCCGCCACCTCGTGCTCCTGCGGCCTCGTTACATTCTCCTGCTCGGGGCAATGGCAACGCGCGCGCTGACCAAAACGACCCAAGGTATCAGTCGCCTGCGCGGGCGGTGGACCAAAGTGGAGGTGCCGGGCTTGCCGGATCCGGTTGCGGCATTGCCAACCTATCATCCGGCCTATCTCTTGCGAACCGCGGCAGCGAAGCGGGACGCCTGGCGCGATTTGCTCTTGCTGCACAGGACCCTCAGCTCCTGAGCCGCAGACCGGGATCATCACAAAGTTACCGATCACGAATTTGTGAGCACCAAATCCCACGATAACCCCTGGTTTTGCGTTGCAGCATCTCATATTTTAAGATTCGTCTCCCCGACAGCGGTTGCCTCACAGGATTGTGCCGTGTAGGGCCGCCAGCCATGTTGGTGGCTGGTCAGACGATTTCCCGCCTATTCGCTGCCCGGGCGATGATCGCCGGAGCCGCTTTAGTGGCCGGGGCCACCGCTTCTGCCGTGCACGCACAAAGTCTTCCGCAAACTGCCATGGCCGTGCCGCGATCCGTGCCACCGAATGGCGCCGAGGTTGCGTTGCCCCAACCGCTTTCGCCAAGTCAGGCGGCCGCAGTCCGGTTGATCTTTTCACTCCAAAGGCAAGGACGGATTGCCGCGGCCCGCAAGGCAACCGACGCGCTTTCGGACAGAACGCTGCTCGGCAGCCTCCTGGCCCAACGATACCTGGGTCCTTACACCGTCACGACTCCGGCGCAACTCGAATCGTGGCTCCGGCAATATGGCGATCAGGCGCCGGCACCGGCGATCTATGAACTGCTTCTGCGCAAGCTCCCGCGAGGAGCACGTCTGCCTCCGCCGCCGAAGGTTGTCGGGTTGCCTTCGCCGACCTTCGCATCCGGGCCGGAGGAAACATGCATCGCAACCCCCGTGGAAGCCGAAACGGACGGAATCTCCGCTTTGGCGGTGTCCGTTGCAGATCGCGCCGCCGCCGGTGAAATCGGCTCGGCGCTCTCACTCATAGCGGCCACTCACGGCTTGACGACGGCGCATGTGGCCGTGCTGAAGGCCATCGTAGCCCGGGCACTTTTCACTGAGAACGAGGATCGTGAGGCGCTTGCGCTCGCGGGCGCGGCGAGCCACGCGGCGGGTCGGGCAGACGGTGCCGCCGCCTATATCGCAGCGCTCGCCGCCTGGCGTCTCGGCCGGGTCGACACTGCGCACGACTTTTTCAAAGCGGCCGCTGAAGCAACCGATGCCAGGCCGTCTTTGGTTGCCGCCGCTTCATTCTGGATGGCACGTGCGGAACTGCACCTCGATCATCCCACCCGGTGGTTGGCCTGGATCCAACGCGCGGCCGCTGAGCGGCAGTGTTTCTATGGGCTGCTGGCCGCGCGCATGCTCGGATACGGTCTCGATCCGGGCGGGGGTCGGCCGACCCTCGGTGAAGCCGATATCGACGCGGTGGCTGCGACCGCCGCCGGATGGCGCGCCTTCGCCCTCCTGGAGGTCGGCGAACCCGGGTTGGCCGAGGTCGAACTCGCCACCCTCTGGCCCGCAATCCGATCCGACAGCGAGTTCGGAAGGGCCGTCGTGTTGGTTGCTTCCCATTCCGGACTGCTCGGGCTCGCCGCACGTATTTCCGAGCTCCTCTCGGCTACACCCGGGCAGAGATCGGCCAGGCCGCCCGTACCGGCCCCACCGTTGCTCTCGCCGGCAGGCGGCTTTACGGTCGATCCGGCACTCGTCTACGCACTGACGAGGTTGGAATCCAACTTCGACGCCAGCGCTGTTTCTGGGAGAGGTGCCCGCGGGTTGATGCAACTCATGCCCAGTACGGCGGCCGCCGTGGCCGGGCATTGGGGGAGCCCTCTCGATAATCCGGCCGTCAATCTCGAGCTTGGCCAACGCTATATGACCTACCTCGCCGGGCAGGCGACTGTGCAGCAGGATCTCCTGAAGGTCCTTGGCAGCTATAATGGCGGGCCAGGGAACTTCGCATCCTGGGCCCGGTCGATTCGCGATCAGGGAGACCCGCTGCTCTTCATCGCAGCGATCCCGAATGGTCAAACCCGGCATTTCGTCGAAGCGACGCTGACCTATACCTGGCTTTATGCCGAGCGCCTCGGCTTGCCGCAACCGAGCCTCGATTCCTTGGCACAGGGGCAGTTCCCGCGCTTCACGGCCGAGGAAGATCCAGGCAGAATGACGCTGGCGGTCGATACCTTGCACTAGAGCAATTTCCGTTCGCTATGGCTCACGGTAACTGCTCTAGCTTTTTGTTTTGGCGAGCATCTTCACGCGATCAGCCGATTCCGTCTGATCGCGATCTGCTCTGAGGTAGTGAGCCTGGGGAGCCTTCTATGGCCGGCATCGATGAAAGCCGTCAGTTTCAGCCCGTCAACATCGCCATACTGACCGTTTCCGACACCCGCACCTCGCGGAATGATACTTCCGGCGATGCTCTTGCCGAGCGAATCGCCAGGGCAGGCCACAGGCTGGTCGCGCGCGCCATCGAGCCTGACGATCCTGACCGGATCGAAGGTCAGCTTCGCATCTGGATCGCCGATCCCGCCATCGACGTCATCATCAGTTCCGGCGGCACCGGAATCACGGGACGCGACGTGACGCCCGAGGCATTCCAACGAGTTCTCGAAAAGGAGATCGAAGGCTTCGGAGAGCTGTTTCGCATGCTCAGCTACGACAAGATCCGCACCTCCACAATCCAGTCGCGCGCACTCGGCGGCGTTGCAGGCGGGACGTACCTCTTCGCACTGCCCGGCAGCCCCAGCGCCGTCAAGGACGCATGGGACGACATTCTCCTCTATCAGCTCGACAGCCGCCACCGACCCTGCAATCTCGTCGAGCTCATGCCGCGCTTGATGGAGCATCGCACCGCCGTGGCGGACTGATCTCCCTTCATCGGCGAAGTCGGGACTCCCGAACGGCAGCGCGCCATTTTTTTCTCCGTGCCCCGCCGGAAGGCCGAAGGTCGTTGACGCCGTCGACGCAACTCGGCACGACGCCGCTCTTGCACCACCTCACGGGACACGATCCTCGGCGATACAAACGGACAGTCCGGAAAAATGTCACGTCTGCCGCAGCCAGTTTTCGCGAGGCAGGCCGTCGATGCGGGCGAACTCTGCCTCGTTGTCGGTGACGATGGTGCAGCCGAGGGCGAGCGCCTGGGCGGCGATGAGCAGATCGTTCCCGCCGATCGGCGTGCCGGCCTTTTCAAGCCGCGTACGGATCAGACCATAGGCGGTATCGGCAGGCGCCTCGAACGGGAGGACATCGAGCGCGCCGAGCACGGTTTCAAGCTGTGCCGTAAGGTGCTGCGACCCTTTCTTCGTTGCTCCGTAGCGCAATTCGGCGGCGACGATGATGCTGGTGCAGACCTGCGCCTCGCCGACCTTGCGGACCTGTTCCGTGATGCGCCCCTGCGGGTGGCGGACGAGATCGGAGACAATGTTGGTGTCGAGCAGGTAGCGCATCAAAGCGTGACAGATTCCGGATGCGGATCGGGAATCGGCGGAAACTCCTCGTCCAGCGGCACCAAGGTCGCCAGCAAGGCCAGCAGCGACTTGGGCGGTGTCGGTTCGATGATCAGCCGTTCGCCTTCCTTGCGCATGATCGCATCCTCGCCCGGAAGCTCGAATTCGCGCGGAATCCGCACGGCCTGGTTCCGGCCGTTCTTGAAAAGCTTGACGTGTCGTTCAGGAAACATCGCCGCCTCGCGATAGCATATGTCCTAGCATATGCCATATGACTCCCTTTGTCCACCGCCATTTCGGACCATCGGCCACCACTCGGCATCTCCTGGCTTATGGGCGGTGCTTCCTTATCTCCGCCTCCGGATTGGTATCTCCGCCTCCGGATTGGTTCCGCGATACCGCAGAACCACCTGACAGCCTGATCCTATTCGATGTGCCAGCACGGGCGCACGTCCGTCGATGGCGATCAACCCCAAGGCTATGAGGAACATGCCTGCAACCTGCACCGGCGACACCTGTTCCCCCAGGATTTCGCTGCCGAGAAAAACGGCACTGACTGGTATCAGGAGAGTGACAAGAGAAATGTTCGTGGCCCCCGCGGTTGCGAGGATTCGAAAGAACACCACATAGCCGAGTGCGGTCGATAAGATTGCCAGGCCGGCCATCGACGCCCAGACATCGAGGTTCGGAACGGCCAGCCGCCAGGGAGAATCCATCGCTAGCATCAGCGGAAATGCCATGATCGCGGTTCCTGTCATCTGTCCCGTCGCGCCGGCGACAGGCGGAATGCCGAGGCGCCGAAAGCGCTTCCCGAATGCGTTCGCAAAGCCGTACGATACCGCTGCACCAAGGCATGCAATGATCCCGGCGATGGACACGTTGGAATCCGTGGTGCCGAGTCGAAACAAAACACAGACGCCAATGAGTCCAAGAACCATACCGGCGATCTTCCCTGGGCTTATCTTCTCGTCGGCGCTGGTGAGGTGGATGGCAAGGATCGAGAAGATCGGCGTGGTGGCAATGATGACAGAGGCAAGGCCGCTCGGGATCATCGTTTGACCCCAGACGATCAGGCCGGCAGGGATGAGGTTGTTCAGCAGGCCCATGCCGGCGAATGCGGCACAACTGCGAATATCTGTTGGAATCGTGATGGAGCGTAACCGGGCGTAGGTATAGACCAGCACGGCGCCGGCCGAGAACCGCGCGAAGACGATCGTCAGTGGCGGAAGGGCTGCAACGGCAACTTTCGAAAAGAAAAACGAACCGCCCCACAGCACCGACAGGAGCAGTAGCAGCGCCCATTCTGTAAGGGACATCGACCCGGAATCATTCATGCGCCTCTCGCCATCTATCGGCGGACTACTATGAACATCGGGCGAGGGACAGTCTGGCCGGAATCGGACCTCATCCTCTCCGGCCCACCTCTCTTGTGGTATGTGTTCGCCCGTGACCGAGGATGACCAGGCGATGTTCGAGCGGGCTTGGCTCGCACGCGACCCTGTGTTCGATGGCCGTTTTTTTATCGGCGTTCGGACGACCGGGGTCTATTGCCGTTGCGTCTGCCCGGTAAGGCTGCCACTTCGCCGCAACGTTGAATTCTTGCCGAGCGCTGCGGCCGCTGAAGCCGCGGGGTTCCGCCCTTGCCTGCGCTGCCGTCCCGAGACCGCTCCCTTTTGTCCGGCGTGGAAGGGCAGCTTGACCACCGTCGAACGCGCAGCGCGCCTTATCATCGAGGAAGGCGCGCTCGATGGCGAGAAAGGCTCCGTCGCTGCTTTGGCCGGGCGGCTCGGTGTCACCAGTCGCCACTTGCGTCGGCTCTTCCTTCGGCATTGGGGTGCCTCCCCATCGGCAGTAGCGCAGACGGCACGGATTCAGCGGGCGAAAAGGCTTCTGGATACAACCACGCTACCGATAGGGGAGATCGCACTCGTCTCCGGCTTCGGTAGCGTGCGCCGCTTCAATGCCGTATTTCATGACGTCTATAGACGCCGGCCAAGCGAAATGAGACCGGCGATGCGCGTCCGTTCCGGCTTCTTTGAAGCGAGCGCGCCTCGATCACAGAGCAGCCCGGAAAAGCAATTTGAGACGGTTGCTTGCCGCCGAAGCGCAGATGCTTGAACAGCGTGGCCACGTCGGCCTGGTCGCGGCTCGCGCGGTCCAGCGCCTCGGCGAGCACGATCTCGAATTTGCCGCGCTGCGCGTCCTGCAACAGTGATTGAATGCCCAGCCGCAGGACCACGCTGGCGCCCGGACATGGCGGCGTCGCGATAGGTGCCGACGACCTTCCACTGTTCGCGGCAGATGCGGAACGGGTCCTCGATCGAGGCGACACTCTGATTGTCGGAGGAATAGCGGGCGTAGAGCGCAACCTTGCTCATCGCATCGTCTCCTCTCAATCAGTCCTCGCACCGCTCCGGCGGCTCGTTGTCGCTCGCGGCCGGCGGTGTGTCGTCGGCAGCGCGATCATCGCCCTCGATCATCGCCGCCCTCGCCCAGGAAAATTCCGGCCGAGAGACGGAGTTGAGTCTCAGAGGGTCCGCGGTTAATACCAATATTCCACTCTTATCAGTATCTCACTCCGTGCTCCAGCGCACGGCAGGCGGTTCGGGGAGCCTCCAGGGTGCTCAGGGGATACGACGGGCGGCCCGAAAAAATTTCTCCTTGATCTTGATTTGTACGCCTATATGGCGTACTTGTCCAGTATCGAGAATGCTGGAGCGTCCGATGGGCCAAACTGCCGAAGTGAAGCGGGATCGCATGCACTTGCGCCTGGATGCCAAGACCAAGCGCAAGCTCGAACGGGCCGCCGCCTATGAGGAAACGAGCGTGACCGATTTCGTGCTCGCGAGCGCGGTGGCCGCAGCGGAGCACGTGATCGACTCGCACGAGAAGATCACCCTTTCGGCGAAGGATTGGGAAGTCTTCTATGACGCGCTGATCAATCCGCCGGAACCGAACGAGAAGCTGAGGGAGGCCGCGCGCCGCTATCGTGAGCGCGTCGGTGGATGAGCCTGCCCTGGTCATCGAGCCGCTCGGCTCGCACCATGACCGTGCGGCCTTCTCCTGCGCGGAACCGGCTCTCGATTCCTACCTCCAGCGGCAGGCTTCTCAGGATATCCGGCGGCGTGTGGCCCGGGTGTTCGTGGCGCTCGGCGACGCGCCGGAAAAGATTGCCGGCTACTATAGCCTGAGCGCTGCCAGCTTCGAAAAAGACGAATTGCCGCCGGCCCTGGCGAAACGGCTGCCACATTACCCCGTGCCGGCCGCGATCCTGGGTCGCCTCGCCGTCGATCGCACATGCCAGGGGCAAGGACTTGGTGAAACCCTGCTGCTCGACGCCATCCGCCGTGTGGTCCGGGCGAGCGTGACGCTTGCGGTCTATGCCATCGTTGTCGATGCCAAGAGCGATCGCGCGGTAGGGTTCTACGAGCGTTATGGCTTCCGAGCTTTCGCCAGCGAACGACGACGCCTCTTCCTGCCGCTCGAAACCTTCGAGAGACTCGGGCTGTAGCTGGATCCGGCAGATTGCTTCGCAGCCATGCACCACCGGTGCTGATATCTGGTCGATCGAGGGCCGATATCCCTTTCTATGGGACCGACTTTCGGCGCACTCGGCCCATCCAATATGGTCCCGATTCCGGGAACCCATCTGGTCCCGACAGCTTCCTCCGTTCGCAGACGATCTCCGAGCACGATCGGAAGGGCGGCGCGGCGAATGCGGCAGCGTCATAAGCCACCGACTTGGCTCGGATTTCCTCAGGCGCCCAAATTTCTTTGTTCAGGATCTCTTGAGGTCCCTTTGGAAATTCTCGTGCGATCCCAAAGCGAGCAAGGTGATGGTTTCCTCGTCGACCTGAGTGTAGGCTGGCAGAAAGAGGTGGTTGCCGAGGCGGAATGTGCATACCCGCACGCCGGCAAGATCGCCGATCCTGGCGTCACCAGGTGCGGGGTCTTCGACGATGGCTCTGACGGCGACATCGAGCGCCACCTTCTGCGCGGGATGCAGCTTCTTGGCCGCCCGGAACATGTGGGCGTGACGAGCAGCCGCATCAGTCGAAGCGGTATTCTTCGGTTGCAGTTTCCGTTGCGCGACGAGGATGTCCCGGATCATTGCAAACGGCAGGTCCGGATTCTCCTCCGCGATCTTGCCGATTTGAGACCAATACCCGATCTGCTTGGGAACCGGGCGGTGCAGGACGCGCCCGTAGTTCTTGGCCTGCTCGACCAACTGTGCCTGCGTGCTGTCGGCCCTGATCTGACCGGGCGTGTCGGTGAGCCTGGTTTTGGCGGCTTCGCGGTAAGAAAGTACAACCATCGACAGGGCGGTTCATCCACGACCGGACCAAACCCGCAGTTCTCACGCTGTTCCGCCCGTGCTCGCAACTCCCCGATAAATCGCCGGCACACCTTCAAACCCTGGACCAGAGGCCAATGGACCTCGCTGTAATCTCGCTGTTCGCAGCGGCGCCGCGCATGCTCACCCGCGCCGGCAAATTCATCACCGATCGCGGATTTTCTTGCTCCAATGGCACTCCTGCCCGCACTATCGGCGCCGGCGCGAACCTGAAGCGCGGAGGCGTCAGGACGCGGCTCGCCCCACCTCGGCTCCCTGGCGGTCGAGTGCGGAAACCTCCGTGGCGTCCAGGCGAATCGCGGCGGCGGCGACGTTCTCTTCGAGGTGGCTGCGCTGGCTCGTGCCCGGGATCGGCAGCATCGCCGGGCTCCGCTGCAAAAGCCAGGCGAGCGCGACACTGGCCGGTCGGACATTGTGCCGCCGGGCCGCCGCATCCAGTGCCGAACCGGGACGCGCGAGCTCGCCGGCGGCCAGTGGATGCCAGGGTATGAAGCCGATCTTGTGGCGGGCGCAGTACTCGAGCACCGCCTCGCTCGCCCGATCGGCGAGGTTGTAGCGGTTCTGCACCGTGGCCACCGGGAAGAATTTCTGCGCCGCCTCAATCTCGCCAACGCTCACGTTGCTCAGGCCCGTATGACGAATGAGACCTTCGGCGCGCATGGCGCGGATCGCATCGAACTGCTCCTCGCGCGGAACCTTCGGGTCGATCCGGTGAAGCTGCCAGAGATCGATGCGCTCGACCCCGAGGCGCCGAAGGCTCATCAGCACTTCCTGGCGCAGATACTCGGGGCGGCCGACCGGAGCCCACCGCCCCGGCCCCATGCGCACGAGGCCTCCCTTGGTCGCGACGAGCATCTCGCGATACGGATGCAGCGCCTCGCGGATCAGCATCTCGCTGACATAGGGACCGTAGCTGTCGGCCGTGTCGATGAAGTTCACCCCGAGGCCCGGCAGGGCGCGGAGCGTGGCCAGCGCCTCCGCACGGTCCTTGGGTTCCCCCCAGATACCGGGGCCGGTCAGCCGCATCGCCCCGAAACCGAGACGATTGACGAGGGATTCGCCCCCAACGGCGAACTGACCGGCGGCGGCAGCGTTCGGCGCGGGCATCGCGTCTCTCCTCTTCAACACCATCACCGAAATGGGCAACGCGGCCGCAATCGGAAGCCCTCGACCGGAACTCCCGGCACCTCCCGCGCCATCGGCAATCGCCACCGCGAATGGCGAAGACTCGCCGGGACGGTTTGACACGGTTTGGCCGTTATGATACCGCGCCCGACCAGACGGGTACAGTGTATGGTGTACGGTATACAAAGCGCCGAGGCCGATCCTCCGGAACCGCCCGAAGCGCCCGCGGTGCGGCGCCTCGAGCCGGTGGCAACCGTTACCAAGCGCACCTACTGGGAGCTCCGCCGCGCCCTGCTGCACCGGGCGATCAGGCCGGGCGAACGGCTGCTCGAAGCCAGGCTCGCCCAGCAGCTCGGCGTAAGCCGTACCCCCGTCCGCGAGGCCCTCGCCCGTTTGGTGGCAGAGGGGCTGGCAGACCAGATTCCAGACTCCCGCGGGGTGATCGTACGGGACATCCAACAGGAGCTCGAGGACATCTACGGCCTGCGCCAGATGCTCGAAGGCTATGCCGCCCGGCTTGCAGCAGCCCGCATCACGACCGAGGAACTCAGCGGCATCGAGACGCTCAGCAACGAAATCGGCGCCCGCATCCGCGGCGCCGAGGAGAACGAGGCCGAACTCCAGGCCCACGCCGAGCTCACCAACAGCTTTCACTTGCGCATCGCCGAAGCTTCGCGAAGCCCGCGCCTCGTTCACCTGATCAGCAATTACCGCGACTACTTCCTGAGCTCCGATTTCCTCCGCCTGTACGAGCGGGACGACTTGCAAAAGCTTCAAGGCCAACACGAAGCAATCATCGCAGCGCTCCGGGCACGCGACGGCAAGCTGGCGGAGCAGCTTGTACGAGAGCATTTCGCCGCTGCCGCCGCAATCATCCGCGGCCATGCCGAACCTGCCCATGGGCGGTCGGAAAACGCTGCGCCGGAACCCCGCGCCAAGGCTCGAGCCCGGTCGCGGAAGCCCTGAAGCGCTGGCGATTTACCCAAGTTCGGAGGAACCCGTGCAAACCGCTGCCACCACGATCGCCAATTCGAATCTCCTGGGGACGCTCGCGCCGCTGCTTGCGAACTTTCGCCAGAGGATGCGGCGATACGATGACTCGGCCGAATTTCCGGTAGCCAATTTCGAGGAATTGCGGACCGCCGGGCTCCTGACGCTCGCCATCCCGAAAGAGTTCGGAGGCCACGGACTATGGCAGCAGGACCGCTTCGTGGATTATTATCGCGTCCTCGAAGAGTTGGCGAAGGCCGATTCCTGCACCGCGCAGCTTCTCCAGGTGCATACACACGCAAGCGGCATCGTCGCCTGGCATGCGACCCCCGAACAACGTGCAAAGTTCCTGCCCGAGGTCGTCGAACATGGCAAGCTGATTGCCTCGGCGGGCAGCGAGGCGGACCCGAAATCCAGGACCGCGGAAGTCGGCCGCTCCGAACTCAGGAGCGCCCCCGGAGGATATCGCCTCACTTGCTTCAAGCACTTTGCATCACTCGCCGCCGCCGCCGACTATTACCTGATCTGGACCGCGGTGCCGGGCGCCGCCCCGCATTCCGAGCGGCAGCTCTTCGTGCTGGTGCCGCGGGACGGCGACGGCGTCGAGCTCGTCGACGAATGGGACACGCTCGGCATGCGTTCGACCGTGAGCTGGGGAATCAAGGTCACCGATCATTTCGTGCCGGCCGAGCGGGTCATCGGAACACCCGGCTGCTGGGTTGGCGACCCGCGCACCTTTACCCTCGCCTACGTCGCCAATCATCTCGGAGCCGCGGAAGGGGCCTTCGAGGCGGCGCTCGAATTCGTACGGGTACGCGGCTACCTTGCCCAGAGCGAAGCGATCAAGGTGGCGATCGGAGACCTGGCATCGCGCCTCTATGCAACCCACAGCGCGCTTTACGCTGCAGCACGGCAATGGGAAGTGGCGGCCGCCGCGGATTGGGATCGGCCGGAACTCGACCGGGCGGAAATGATGTCACTGCAGGCTTTGCATATGGCCAAGCGCTGTTCACTCGATGTGAGCGAGCGCGTGTTCGACATCTGCGGCGCCCGGGCAGCCTTCAAGACCATGCCGCTCGAGCAGATCTATCGTGACATCCGCACCTTCACGCTGCACTTCCGCGACGATCTCTACATGGTCCGGGTTGCCGAGGGGCTGCTCGATCCGGAGACTTTCGAAGCCAAGGGTAAGTATAAGCGGATGGATCGGCCGGCCGTCGCTGTTGCGGGCGCGTGATCCGGCACCACGCTGTGCAAGCGGGCGATCTCGGCTTCGTCGTACCACGATCGTTCGGGCGCCCTCGATCTGCCCGGCTTGGTCGGATCGAACTCGGAATCGGGGCCGTTATCCTCCTCGTCATTCTGATCGCCCCGGCGTTCGCGCCGCAGCCGCCGCTGGCGACCTCGATCGCCATTCTCCGCCCGCCATCCTTGCACCATCTCCTGGGAACCGATCGCCTGGGGCGTGACATTCTTTCGCGATTCCTTGCCGGCGGGCAGTTGATTATGGTGCTCTCCTTGCTGGCCGGGATCCTCGCCACCTCGCTCGGTGCCTTGATCGGCCTGACCAGCGGATACCTGAGCGGCGCCGCCGACGTCATCCTGATGCGCCTGGTGGACGTGCTGCTCGCGCTTCCCGCCATCCTCGTCATTCTCGTCGTCGCGGCGGCGCTGCCGCGCAGCAGCACCATGCTGGTCGTGCTGGTCGGAATCCTGCTTGCTCCGGGGGCGGCGCGAATCCTGCGCGGTCTCGCCCAACAACTGGCGGCGCGCGAGTTCGTCGCCGCCGCAGAGGCGGCGGGCGGGCGCTGGTACAGCATCTTGTGGGAAGAAATCCTGCCCAATATCCGCGGCCGCCTGCTGCTGGAAGTGGCCCTGCGCACCGGCTTTGCGGTCGTGCTCATCAGTTCGCTCAACTTTCTGGGAGTGGGAGTCTCTCCACCGACGCCGGACTGGGGCCTCGAGATCAGTGAGGGACGGGCGGTGATGATGCTCGCGCCCCTGGTCGTGGTGGTTCCGGCACTGGGGCTCGCGGTGCTGGTCGGCGCCGTCAATCTGGTGGCGGACGGCCTCGGTCGGTTGTTGAGGTGAGCGGCGAGCCGATGGATAGCGCGAGCACGGCCCGGTCGGTCTCGCTGCTCGTCGAAGACATCGGGGTGGCGCGCGGGCTCGCGGCGGACGGTTCCGCGATCTACGCGGTGAACGATGCGTCCTTCGAGCTCGCGCCCGGCGAGACTCTTGGCATTGCCGGCGAGTCCGGCTCCGGCAAGACGACCCTGGTCCATGCACTCCTCGGCCACGTGCGGCGTGGCATGTCGGCTGCCGGCGGTGTCGTCACATTGCAGACGTCCGATCGCAGCCTCGAACAGCGCATGGTCCTCACCACCCCGATGACATTCGCCGCAGTGCGCGGCCGTGTCATCACCCTGATGCCGCAGAGCGCGGATTCGATCCTCGATCCCATCATGACCGTCGGCGCGCAGTTGACGGAAGCATATCGCGCCGTTTTCCGCCTTGCGCCCGGCCGCCAGCCCGCCGGCGGCATATCGGATCGGCTGCGCGAACTGGGATTCCCTGACCCCGCCGCGATCATGCGGCGCTATCCCCATCAGCTCAGCGGCGGGCAGCGCCAGCGCGTCGCACTGTGCATGGCGCTGATCGGCAAACCTTCCATCGTGATCCTGGACGAAGCGACCACCGACCTCGACGTCGTTACCCAGCGTAATGTCCTCGAGCTCATCAAGCAGCTTCAGGCTGCCTATGGATTCTCGCTGGTGATGGTCAGCCACGATCTCAGGGTGCTCTCGCAGATGTGTGACCGGCTCATCATCATGTTCGGCGGGCGGGCGGTGGAGAGCGGATCGACCGGGCGGGTGATGGCCAATCCCCGGCACCCGTACACATTCCGGCTCTTGCAACGGTTTCACCTGGGCGCGGCCGAGAGTGAAGAGCAGCTTCGCGAGGTACCTCGGGCTGGGGGCGGCGGCGGTCAAGGAAGTATCGGCTGCACCTACCGCGCGCAGTGTGCGCTGGCGCGCCCGCAGTGTGACGAGGACCCGCCATGGGCGAGCGTCGCGACCGGGCACGAGGTGCGCTGCTGGTTTCGTGACGAAGTCGGGCAGCCGCCCGCGGGCCGCACGCGCCGCCTCCGGATGGGCGATGTCGCAACGCCCTCGCCGCGCCCTCTTCTGACCGTGCGCAACATCTCTGCCTCCTATGGGTCCGGCCTGTTCGGCCGGCGCCGCACCCCGGCGCTCCGCGGCATCGATCTCGACGTGATGGAGGGCGAGGTGCTCGGCGTGGTCGGCCAAAGCGGAAGCGGAAAGACCACGCTTGCCAGGATCATCGCAGGCTTGCACCGGGCGGATCGGGGTCGGATAGAGTTCGACGGGCGGTCGTTGGCTCAGGCGGCCGCAGCGCGGTCGCTGGCACTCCGCCGCGAGCTGCAGATCATCTTTCAGAATCCCGGCAACGCCCTCAATCCGCAACTCTCCGTAAAGGACACCCTCGACCGGCGGCTCCGGCTGTTCGAACGTCTTCCCCGCGCGGCCATGCGCGATCGGGTGATCGATCTCCTGGCAGCGGTAGGGCTGCGCGCCGATTGTTCCGGCTGCCGGCCGGAGGAACTCAGCGGCGGCGAAAGGCAGCGCGTGGCGATCGCCCGGGCGCTCATCGGCTCGCCGCGGGTCCTGATCTGCGACGAGATCCTCTCCTCGCTCGACGTGCTGGCGCAGGCCCGGATCATCGCGCTGCTGCGCGTTCTGCAGCGGACCCGGCGGCTTTCGCTGATCTTCATCTCGCACGACATGAGCCTCGTCGGCGCGATTGCTCACCGCATCGCAGTCCTTGAGAACGGCTGCCTGTGCGAGTGCGGCGATGCGGGTTGGATCATGCAGAACGCGACCCACCCGTATACCAGGCAGCTCGTCGAAGCCGCTTATCTTACCGAAACGACGGACACCAGAATAAGGGAGATGGAAACATGAGGAAAACTGCGTCCTGCGCGTCGAACGGCGCCTTGTCGCGGCGCCGGACCCTGCAACTCGCCGGCTTGTCGGGCGTGGCTGCCGCGTTGCCGGCCGCCCGTTCGCGGGCCGCCACCGGCGGCGGCACGCTCCGCGTGGGCATGGAGGCGAGCGGACCATCGGAGCCGATCGATCCCGTAGGCGGTTACAGCACCCAGACATTCACGCATGCCCTCTTCGACCGCCTGACCTGGATCAGCCCCGACCAGAGTGTCGTTCCGGAACTGGCCACCGCGTGGGAGCATAGTGCCGACTTCAGGGAATGGACCTTCTCCCTTCGTCAAGGGGTACAGTTTCATGACGGGCGGCCTTTTACCGCCCGCGACGTCGTCCGCACTTTTCAGCGCATTCTCAATGCCAAGCTCGGATCGCAGTCGTACCGGATCCTCGCGCTTTCCCTCGATCCGGATGGGATCGCAGCCGCCGGCGACCACACCGTGAAGTTCCGTTGCAAGGCGCCATTCTGGAACCTGCCGGCCGTCGCCAGCGATACGCACGCGAGCATCGTGCCGGAGGATTCTCCGCTCGATTCCTATATTGCCCGTCCGGTCGGCACCGGCCCCTTCAAGCTGGAGAACTTCCAGGCCGGCAACCACCTCTTTACGACCAGGAACGAGCACTATTGGCGCCCCGGCTATCCCAGGCTCGATGCGATCCGCTTTTTCAATGTGGCGGATGTCACGCAGCGCATTGCCGGGATGATCTCCGGACAGTTCGACCTGATCCTGAGCCTCACCCCGGTCGTCGTCCAGTCGATCAGGAACGACCGCAGATTTACCGTTGCGAGTATCAGGTCCGGCAATTGCCTGAACCTGAACATGCGGGCGGATCGCAAGCCGTTCGACGACAACCGGGTGCGCCAGGCAGTGAAGCTGGCCTGCAATCGCGGCGAGCTGATCAAGCAGATCTGGCTTGACGAAGCGATCGAGGGCAGCGATCAGCCAATCTCGCCCGTGAGCAGGATCTGGGGCGGCATCGAGCCGCCGCCGTACGACATTGCCCGGGCGAAGCAGTTGCTGGCAGAGGCAGGCTACGCCAACGGCATCGATGTGACCCTGGTGACATCGACCATCGCTCCCGGCTCCGTCGAGCAGGCGGAAGCCTACCAGCAACAGGCGGCGCCGGCGGGGATCCGGGTCAAGGTGCAGCAGGTGCCGGCGACCGGCTACTACTACAACGTCGATGCCGGGAAATTCGACTTCTGGGTGGAGTCGTGGGCGATGCGCCCCGACGACAGCCTGCTCTTCCTGGAGTACGCCCCGCGCGGAGCCGAACTGGCACCGACGCAGTGGTATCCTCAGGAATTCCAGGCATTATTCGACGCTGCGCGAACGGCGCCGGACGAAAAATCCCGTCTCGCCAGGTTCACGGCGCTGGAGAAATTCGTGAGCGAGCAGGGGCCGTCCGTCAGCCCCGTGTACATCAACGTGGTCGATGCCCATACGAAGAAAGTGCTGCACTATCGGCCCAATCCGATGTTCTATTACAGAACCTACTATCAGCTCGAGCTGGCGGAGGGTTGAGCCGCTCGTGCTCCAGGGAGCGAACACCGCCGTCACGGCTGGCCCGGCGGCGGAGCCCGCCGCCTCCCTGTCGGAGCGGTGGTCGTTCCTGCGGTGGCTTGCTCTCAGGACTCTCTTCTCGGTGCTGGTCCTGATCGTGCTGAGTGTGCTCGTGTTCGCAGCAACGACGGTGCTGCCGGGTAACGTTGCGGACGTCATCCTTGGCCAGAACGCCACGCAAGCCGCGCGCGCGGCGCTGATTCACCAGCTCCATCTGGATCAGCCCGCACCCGTTCGTTACCTGGGCTGGATGGCCGGGATTATGCATCTCGATTTCGGCACCTCTCTGCAGTCGGGGCTGCCGGTATTCCCGACGGTGGCGGAGGCCTTCGGTCATTCATTGATCCTCGCCGGCGTCGCTGCCGTGGTGATGGTCTGTGGATCGGTCTGGATCGGTCTGTGGACGGGGCTCTGTGCCGGCTCGGCCTGGGATCGGCTGGTCACGTTGCTCACATTCATCAGCCTCTCGATGCCGGAATTCGTACTGGGCTCGATATTGATCTGGCTGTTCGTCATCCTGATCCCGATCCTGCCCGCACTCAGCCTCGTCGATTCGGAGACGCCGGTCACGGGCTGGATCACGATGCTCGTTCTTCCCGTCGTCACCGTCATCCCGGTGACCGGGGCCTATATCGTTCGTACCATGCGCTCGGCGACATTGGATGTGGTGGAGCAGGATTTCGTGGAAATGGCGGAATTGCGAGGCCTGACGCGCCGACGCATCATCTGGCGGCATATATTGCCGAATGCGCTGGTCCCGATGATCAACGTGCTGACGCTGAACATGGGGTGGCTGGTGGGAGGCGTCGTGGTCGTGGAGGTGCTGTTTCAATATCCCGGAATCGGCCGCCTTCTGCTTGAATCGGTGGAACAACGCGACCTGCCGATGGTGCAAGGGGCCGCGATGCTGATCGGGATCGTGTACATCGTCCTGAACCTGGCTGCCGACATCGGCATCGCGGTCCTGGACCCGCGCGTGGGGAGGAAGTTTGCATAATGCATGAGACGCTTGCCGTCCTCAACGCGGCGCAGTTGGTGACCGTCGGCGAGGGTCGTGACGGCCCGAGACGCGGCTCGGAGCAGGGGCGTATCGACGTCATCGAGGATGGCGCGCTGTTGGCCCGTGATGGCCGCATCGCCGAGGTCGGTAAAACCGCGGATCTACTCGGCCACAATGATCTCCGGGAGGCGCGGGTCATCGACGCGTCGGGGCGTGTCGTCATGCCCGGGTTGGTCGATTGTCACACCCACCCGGTCTTCGCGGGACTGCGCTACCGCGAGTACGCGGACAGGCTGGCCGGTCTCAGCCGCGAGGAGATTGCCCGCCGCGGAGGCGGCATTTGGCAGAGCGTCGTGGATACGCGTGCCGCCAGCGATCACGACCTCAAGACTGTGGTCGGCAGGTATTTCGCGCGGATGGTGCAGTCCGGCACGACAACCGTCGAAGCCAAGAGCGGCTATGGCCTCACCCTCGAAACGGAGCTCCGGCATCTCGAGATCCTGCAGACGCTGGGGCAGGCGACACCCCTGCGGATCGTGCCGACGTTCCTCGGCGCGCATATCGTGCCGCGCGATCACCCGGATGCCCGCACCTACGCCCGCGAAATCATCGACAGGATGCTGCCGGCGGTTGCCGATCAGGGGATCGCGCGGTACTGCGACGTCTCCTGCAGCCCGACCACCTTCCCGGCCGAAATAGCGGGGCCGATTCTCGATCGGGCCGCCGAACTCGGGCTTCCGGGCCGCGTCCATACCGATGGCGGCGTTTCCTGCGGCGGCTGGCGTTTTGCCACCGCCCACGCGGCAGTCAGCGCCGACCATCTCACCTTCACCCCCGACGAGGAAGTTTCGACGGTTGGGGCCACCAACACCATCGCCGCCTTGATCCCGGCGGCGGAACTCTACTACCGCACCAGCCGGCGCGCCAATGCCCGGTGTTTCATAGAGAACGGCGTTGCCGTCGCCATCACCAGCGATTTTTGTTCGAGCATTCATTGCGCGGCGCTCCATCCGCTCCTGGCGCTGGCCGCCGCGTGGTATTGCCTGACGCCGGAAGAGCTGATCGCTTCGGTGACCGTCAACGCCGCTTATGCGGTTGGCATGGGCCGCGAGGTCGGGACGCTGCAGAAGGGCAAACGGGCGGATCTTCTGGTGCTCGGCATCCCGGATTACCGGATGCTCGCGTTCGAATTCGGCGCCGCCAGTATCGAGCAGGTCGTCATCGACGGCAGGGTGGTACACGCCAACGCTGCCGGCAACGGCAGTTTGCAATAACCACGGCCTGGCAATGCCTGCGCTCCCCGGTCTGGATCCCGGCCACGGCATGACGCTCACGCGCGAACCGCTGTCGCCCGGCGCGCTGCGCCGTGTCCTCGGCCGCTTTGCCACCGGGGTTGCCGTGGCGACGACGATGAGTGGCGGTCGCCCGCGCGGCCTCACCGTCAACTCGTTCACGTCTGTGTCGCTGTCATCGGCACTGATCCTGATCTGCATTCACCGCGACAGCGCGTTTCTGGCCGCGGCAACCGGGCGCGGAGGTTTTGCCATCAATATCATCGATGATGACCACCTGGACCTGGTCAGGTTCTTTGCCACGCCGGAGCGCAGCCGCGAACCGGCCTGGCCGGGCTGGGAGCCGTCACCATCGGGATTTCCGCTGCTGGAAGGCGCCGTCGCCTACCTCGACTGTGCGTTGCATGCCACCCATCCGGCCGGCGACCACGTGATCTGTATCGGAAGGGTCCACAGTGCGGAAGCGGCGGCCGGCCATCCTCTGGTTTTTGTCGGCGGGCGCTTTCGCTCCATCGGGCCCATCTGCGAGCTCGAGGAAGAGGTCTTGAAGAACTGGGCCTGGATCTGATCGAAAGGGAAACGAATGGCGATGCTCGGAAGCTACCTTGATTTTCTCAAGGCGCGGCAGGACGAGATGACCGGGGAGCTCAGGCGTTACGCTGCCATCGAGAGCTGTTCGCGGGATAAGGCGGGCATCGATCGCGTCGGCGCGCTGGTGGTCAGGGCATGGGAGGAACTGGGTTTCACGACCCGGACGATCGCCCAGGCGGAAAGCGGCAACCACATCGTGGCCCGCCGCACCGGCAAGGGCAGGGGGCGCCTGTTGTGCCACATGCATCTCGACACCACCGACCCCACCGGGACCATCGCCGAGAATCCGGTCGAAGAGCGCGATGGCCGCATTTACGGCCCGGGTGTTATCGACATGAAAGGGGGTTGGGTCGTGCTGCTCGGCGCCTTCCGGGCGCTTCGCGCCGCCGGTTGGGACGGCCTGGCGTCGGCGACGATCTTTGTGTGCGGGGACGAAGAGCTGGGCAGCCCGACCGGACGGCCATACATCGAGGAAGAGGCCCGGCACGCCGACTGGCAGTTGATTATGGAGCCAGCCCGCGAAGGCGGGAAATTGCTGATATCCCGCGGTGTCGTCGGGGCGATCTATCTGACGATCAGCGGCCAGTTTGCGCCGGCGACATCCGGGCAAGGCGCGAGCGCGGTCGTCGAGGCAGCCCACAAGATCCTGGCTCTCGAGCGGCTCTCGGATTTATCGCGCGAGAGGCTCCTCAACGTGGGCCTGATAGAGGGCGGCAGCGCCCGGCAGGCGGTTCCTGCAAGGGCCTGGCTCAGTATCGACTTGCGGGCACCAGACCAGAAGGGTGCCGAAGAACTCGTGGCTGCGGTTCGCGCCGTAGCCGACAAGGTCTGGACGCCGGGCACAAGAACGGTCATGTCCGGAGGCATCACCAGACCGGCATTCCCTCGTAACGAGGAGAGCCTGCGCATGCTCCGGATGGCGCAGGAGGTCGGGCACGAGATTGGCCTCGATCTTGAGGAGGCTCCCACCAGCCGCGGCGGATCCGACGGAAGCTTCGGCGCCGCGGTGGGAGTTCCTTCGCTCGACGGGCTCGGCCCCAGGGGCGGCAGAGACGATCGAGGGCAATACGTGATCGCCGATTCGCTGGCCGAGCGCGCTGCCCTGCTCGCCGGCGTGATCGAGCGGCTGCCGGAGCTGGCGCTGCCAGCCCCCATCCCGGCGGAAGAAGGCAGGCGGATCGCGGGATCCTGAGCGTCACCCGCCGAGCGCGGGAGGCATGGCAGCCAGGGTCGGCAGCGGTATGTGGCAGGCGATGCGATGACCCTCCGCAGCCACCTGCCATGGCGGCGGAACGGTGTCGCAGAGGGGTCCGATCCGGCGTGGACAGCGGGCA